>JACRCC010000067.1 GCA_016234405.1 Deltaproteobacteria bacterium
CCGGTTGACGACAACGGAAAATTCACTAAGGATGTGCCCGAATTCGAGGGCCAATACGTATTCAAGGCTAACGAAGGCATAATCGAGCTTCTGAAGTCAAAAGACGCGCTCCTTTTAAGGGAAGACATCCGTCACTCTTACCCGCACTGTTGGAGATGCAAGTCGCCCATCATATTCAGGGCAACCGAGCAGTGGTTTGCTTCGATGGATAAAACAGGTCTGCGCAAGGACGCGCTTACGGCCATTGACAACGCAATACGCTGGATACCCTCTTGGGGCAGGGACCGCATCTACAACATGATTGAGAATCGCCCGGACTGGTGCCTCTCGCGCCAGAGGGCGTGGGGCGTGCCCATACCGGGGCTTAAATGCAAGACATGCTCGCATGCCTTCCTCGATAAAAACCTTATTGACAAACTCGTTGCCGCCTTTGAAAAAGAAGGCGCGGATATCTGGTTCGAGCAAGGTCTTAAAGACCTCCTGCCCAACGGCGTTAAGTGCCCCAAGTGCGGGGCAACGGACTTTGACAAGGAGCAAGACATCCTCGACGTTTGGTTCGATTCCGGCGTGAGCTTCGCGGCAGTCCTTGAAAAACGGGCAAACCTGAAATTCCCGGCAGACCTCTATCTCGAAGGGAGCGACCAGCACAGGGGATGGTTCCACTCATCGCTGCTCGCGTCCATCGGGACGCGCGGGACTCCGCCCTACAAGGCCGTGCTCACGCACGGGTTCGTGGTTGACGGCTCAGGCAAGAAGATGAGTAAATCCACCGGAAACGTAATTGCCCCGCAAGAGGTCATAAAAAAATACGGCGCCGAGGTCTTGCGGCTGTGGGTCTGCGCCGAGGACTACCGGGAGGACATCCGCATATCCGAGGAGATATTGACGCGCCTTGCGGAGGCCTACAGGAGGATACGCAACACCTTCAGATACATACTCGGCAACCTCTACGACTTCGACCCGTCCAAAGACGTTGTCCCATACGCTGAACTCGCGGAGATAGACAGGCTCACCCTTCACAGGCTCTGTAGGCTCGACGAAACGGTGCAGGCGGCCTACAAGGAATTTGAGTTTCACAAAATTTATCACGCGGCGCACAACTTCTGCGCCGTGGATCTAAGCGCCTATTACCTCGATATAATCAAAGACAGGCTCTATACGAACAAGGCAACGTCAAAGGCCAGACGCGCCGGCCAGACGACGATATACCACGTCCTCGACCATCTCGTGAGACTCTTGGCGCCGATACTCGTCTTTACGACTGACGAGGCGTGGGGCTTCATGCCGGGGAAAAGAGAGCCGAGC
Source organism: Deltaproteobacteria bacterium (assembly GCA_016234405.1). Classification (GTDB taxonomy): domain Bacteria; phylum Desulfobacterota; class GWC2-55-46; order GWC2-55-46; family GWC2-55-46; genus JACRCC01. The sequence continues at coordinate 1,306 of JACRCC010000067.1, forward strand.
GTCCACCTCGCGGCAATGCCGGAGGCGAATAAAGTTTGGCTTGACGATAAGCTCGAAGAAAAATGGAATAGACTTCTTAAGATAAAAGATGAAATATCTAAAACCCTTGAGGGAGCGCGCCGCGACAAGTTCATCGGACACCCGCTTGATGCCGAGGTCAGCATAAATCTTGCCCATAAAGATATATTAAAAGATTTATTTCAAGAGGCAGATACTCAAAAAATGATAGATTTGCTAAATGCGGAAAAAAGCCCTTTAGGGGATATTTTGATAATTTCCAAGTTAAACGTCATTGACAATAAATCTGAGATGATTATACAGGTCAAAAAGGCCGAAGGGGCGAAGTGCGAACGCTGCTGGCACTACGACCCTACGGTCGGGGCGAACCCTACTCACCCAACGGTATGCTCGCGTTGCGCGGAGGCGTTGAAATAAACTACCCCGTTAAGATACTCGCTGCCACGGCCGCGCCGGTGATAATCGCCGACCTCGTCACCAAAGAATTGGTGATGCGGCTCATGACCTACGGCCAATCCATCCCGGTCGTGCCCGGGCTTTTCAACCTCGTCTATTACAAAAACCCGGGGGCCGCGTTCAGCGTATTCGCATCGGGCGGGGTTTTACGGACGCTATTTCTCATCGGCTCGTCCGTCGTCGCGCTTATCGCAATAGCCGTGCTTTTGAGGCGCCCGACCGGAAGATGGATGACCATTGCGCTTTCTTTGATAGCGGGCGGGGCAACGGGCAACCTCATAGACAGGGTGCGGTTCGGATGGGTGGTGGATTTTTTGGATTTTTATGCAAGCGGCTATCACTGGCCCGCCTTCAACGCGGCCGACTCGGCGATAACCGTTGGGGTCGGCATGGCGATTGTAAATTATTATATCGCGGAAAGGAAAAAACAGGGTTAAAGAAATGGCGGGTGTAATCCGCGCCATATCAGGGCTGTAACTCAGACCTTTAGGTCTGAGTTGTCAGGGCTAAAGCCCTGAGCTACTGGTTGTCCGCGCCGATCTTTTTAATTTCCTCGTCAACGAACCCTTTTATAATCGCGGCGTCCGTGTCGCTCAACGAAGTGAACATAACGCCGTAACCTCCGAAAAGCGTCCTGTGCTCCGCGTTATTCGTTGACCACTTGACTATACCCTTTACGTCGAAGATCTTCCCCGCGCCTGGGAGCGAGAACCTCATGTGGAGCATCGAACCCACGAGTATCTCGTCTTTTGTATGGAGGAATATCCCGCCTTCGCTTATGTTGAGCATGAAGCCCGTTTGCGTCTTTTCACCGAGCGCGAAATCCACGGGGAGCGACACGGGCACCCTCTCAGGGATGATCCTTTGCGACGTCTTATCGGGAAAGAGCAGCCTGTTGACGCGGAATATTATCTGCTCGGGCGTAAACCCCTTCGTCATGAGACCGCTCGCCCCGAGTTTTTTCAGATTATCCATGACTTGATCCGGCTCGTAGACGGCGGTGACCACAAGTATGGGGAAGCGCCCCCTGAACCCGTTGTCGTTAAGCCACTTCAAGACCTCGAAGCCGTCAATGCCGGGCATCTGAAGGTCGAGGACGAGGAGATCTATCCCGTCCGGGTCTATCTTCATCTCCGCGATGATCTCCCTGCCGTCCTTGGCAAACCTGACCTTATGCCCGGACTCGACGAGGATGTCGCTCAATTTTGTCCTGAAAAAAATGCTGTCGTCCGCGACGAAGACGTTTTTTGAGTCTTTTGTTATCATACCGTTTTTTACCACGGGATATTTGGCGCATTGATGTGCGAAGCGACGAGATGCGCCTTGTCGAGAGGATAGAATAAGTATATCTAAAAAAAAACAAAGGTCAAACGGATGGGAGGGCGCGGAACTGCGCAGCTTTGCGGGTTCTGGTTTGCAAACCTGAACCCTTCACTGCGTAATCACAAAAAATGCGGCATTTTTCCACGCACGAATTTATGGGTTCAAGTTTATAACTTGAACCCGCATGCGAGGAATTGTTCATCTAAGCCCTCCGCTACCCCGCGCCCTTTGTCTCTTCTCCCCCAGCATCCTCGGCCTCCCCGGCCTTTGGGAGCTTCCACGCGGCGTAGCTGCACTTGGGATATGTTGAGCAGCCGAAGAAGACCCTGCCGCCCTTCTTTGTCCTGCGCTCTACGAGCTTGCCCTCGCTGCACTCGGGGCACGGTATATTGGTGGAATACGGCATGGTTGATTTGCACTCCGGGTACTTCGTGCACGCCAAAAATCTTCCGAACCTGCCGCTCTTTATCGCCATCTGAGAGCCGCACTTGGGGCATACCGCGTCCGTGGTCTCGACGACCCTCTCTTGAGGAACGACATTACCGCCCCCGTCCGTCGTAAAATCCTTGGTGTTCTTACACTCAGGATACCCGGTGCACGCCAAAAATTTGCCCTTCCTCCCCCATTTTATCACCATGGGATTACCGCACTTTTCGCAGGAGATGTCGGTGGACACCGTGTCGGTCTTGACGTTTTTCATGTCCTTTTTGGCCTTCTCGAGGCTCTCCTTGAACGGCCCGTAAAACTCCGTCAACGCGTCTACCCACTTCATCTTGCCCTCTTCCACGAGGTCAAGTTCCTCTTCGAGATGCGCCGTAAATTCCACGTCGAGTATTTTGGGGAAGTTCCCGACGAGCAGATCGGTTACGAGAAAACCAAGCTCCGTTGGTTTCAACTGGGTCTTGTCCTTCACGACGTATTCCCTGTCCTGTATGGTCGAGATTATCGCCGCATACGTGGACGGTCTGCCGATGCCGTTTTCCTCAAGCTCTTTTACGAGCGTGGCCTCCGTGAAGCGCGGCAACGGCTGTGTGAAGTGCTGGCAAGGGGTAAGCGTCTTCATATCAAGCACGTCGTCTTTTTTAATTACAGGGAGCCTGCCCTCTTCCTCTTCTTCCATATCCTTGCCCTCCACGTATACGGCCATGAAACCTTGGAACTTGATTACAGAGCCGGAGGCGTTGAAGGTATAGTCATTAGCCTCTATCTGAACGCGGGTCTGGTCAATAATGGCCGGAGACATCTGACAGGCGATGAACCTGTTCCAGATTATCTGATAGAGACGCGCTTGGTCTTTGGAGAGGTATTTATTCACCGAGTCCGAGTCGTGCTTGAAATAAGTCGGACGTATGGCCTCGTGCGCGTCCTGCGCCTTTTTCTTGGTCTTATAGACGACGGGGCTTGCAGGAAGATATTCCTTGCCGAATTTCGTTTCTATGAAAGAGCGCGCGGCAACGATCGCCTCGGAGGAGATGCGCGTGGAATCGGTCCTCATGTAGGATATAAGCCCTACTGGGCCTTCCGCGCCTATCTCAACGCCTTCGTAGAGCTGCTGGGCGAGCATCATCGTCTTTTTTGCGGTAAAACCGAGTTTCCTCGAGGCCTCCTGCTGCAATTTACTGGTGGTAAAGGGCGGCGCGGGATTTCGCTTGGTCTGCCGGGTCTCGACCTCGGAGACGCGAAACCGAGCCCCTTCGAGGTCTTTTAAAATTGCCGCGGCCTCATTAACGTTGCCTATCTCTAACTTTTTTCCGGCCTTTTTGCTGAGCTTGGCGGTAAACACGGATCCACTTGCGCCGCCCGTAAGCTCGGCAATGATGCTCCAATACTCCTTAGGGACAAAGGCCAATATCGCCCTCTCCCTGTCGCAGATGAGGCGCACGGCAACGGATTGAACCCTGCCGGCCGATAGTCCCCTTCTCACCTTGTCCCAGAGTATTGGGCTGACCTGATAGCCGACGAGTCTATCGAGCACGCGCCGGGCCTGCTGTGCGTCAAACTTGTCCTTGTCGAGAACGGTCGGATGGGCTATCGCCGAAGTTACGGCCTTTTCCGTTATCTCGTTGAAGAGGACTCGAAAGGTTTTTTCTCTCTTCGCGTCTATCTCATCGGCCACGTGCCACGCTATGGCCTCGCCTTCCCTGTCAGGGTCGGTGGCGAGGTATATCTTATCAGCCGACTTTCCGGCCTTTTTAAGCTCTTTTATGGTCTTTGCCTTTTCCTTTATGACCACATATTGAGGCGCAAAACCGTTTTCTATATCAATGCCGAGATTACTCTTGGGGAGGTCTTTTACATGGCCTATCGAGGCCATGACCGTAAACTTAGACCCGAGAAATTTATTTATGGTCTTGGTCTTGGCGGGCGATTCGACTATGACGAGGGATTTTGCCTTTACAGCGAGAGATTTTGCCATGCCTATGGGATACCTTTTTTTAATTCGGTTATCGGTGGAGGGTTATCGGTTATCGGTAACAGATGAGCGCCTTTACCGATAACTGATAACCGATAACCGTCTTTATTAGCCGCGCCTTAAAAAACACATACCCGGCCTTTGCGCGACAAGCCCGCGGAGTTCCATATCCAAAAGAAGCGCGATTGCCGCCGGGGCGGAAAGACCGGTTGCGGATATGACCGCGTCAATATGCGCCGGTGCGTCTTTGAGCGAGTCCCATATAACGCGCTCGTCGCCTTTGAGGGCCGTAGGTTCAGCCCCGGCAAGGCGCCCGACCGTTATATTAAGGGCGCCGAGCACGTCTCCAGCCGATTCAACTAACATGGCGCCTTCTTTAATAAGTCTATTTGTCCCCATGCTCTTTGGGGACGTTACTTGCCCGGGCACGGCAAAGACGTCTCTATTATAATCAAGGGCAAGGCGCGCGGTCTGCAGCGCGCCGCTGCGAAGCGGCGCCTCGACCACCACCACTCCAAGCGAAAGCCCGCTTATTATCCTATTTCTCTTTGGAAAATTATACGGGGCCGGCGGGGTTGACATGGGTTGCTCCGAAATGACCGCCCCATCCTCTAAAATCTGTTCGTAGAGCTTGGCGTTTTCTCTTGGGTAAGGCACGTCCACGCCCGTGCCGAGGACTGCCGTGGTGCGCCCCTTTGCCGAAAGCGCCCCTTTATGGGCCGCGGCGTCGCAGCCTCGCGCCATGCCGCTTACTACCGTAACGCCCGAATACGCGAGGTCCCTTGCCAAAACCTCGGACATCTTTAAACCGTAATGAGAGGGACGGCGAGTTCCGACGACCGCCACCGCCGGATTTCCGAAGTCCGGCAACTCTCCCTTTACGTAGAGCATGGCCGGCGGGTCAACGATTTCTCTCAAAAGCAACGGATACCCCGGGTCCGTGAACGCAACGACCCGCGCCCCGGTCTTCTCGATGAGACTGATTTCATTATCCACCCAGTCCCATGCGTCAAACGCCTTGACCCCGGCGCAGAGTTCCGCCGAGACGGCGGCAAGCGTCCCCCCACCTTGCCCGGCGGCGGCAAAGACATCCTCGGGCCCGGCAAACGCCTCGAATATCCGTTTTAATGAAACTTTGCCTGCGCCCTTGAGCCTTCCAAACGCAAGCCGGTATTTCAGTTCTTTTTTTTTCAGCGTTCCCTCTTGTGTGCGGGATTGGCCTCACACGGACGCTCATATCCAAGTTTTCACGGGGACAAGGAACGCACGGGGGTTGTCCTGCGGACAACCCCCGTGCGCCAAAATCACAGATGTCTACTGCTCCGCCTTAGCCGTGCTGACCGAATCTCCTTTATATATCACACCGAGACTTTCGGTAACAATGCACGCGGAGGTATCATCCCCAACCTCGATTACCATAAGTTTGCCGAGTTCTACGGGCGGCAGCGTGGTTTTATCCTTCTTAAACGGGTCTTCAACGGCCATTGAGGATCTGAAGATGCGCATGACGTTGCCGTTGCCGAGTCCTTCCTTGAGACCTTTGTCAACGTAAACCGCGTCGCCCTTGGCGAGGTTGGTCTTGCCCTCAAGCCCTGCGACTATGACGCCCGTGACGCGCGCGGCAGCCTCGGTAACCTCTACCTTGACCGAATTTGCGTTAAAGGTCTTTAGTCTCGCGCCTACCGGAACTTCCTTGAACACCTTGTCAATCCGCGCCTCTGTCACCGCGCCCGTGGACGTGACGATAAGGCTCCCGATGATGTCAATGATGCTGCCCATGTCTTTTTTGGTCTCAGGGTGGACTACCTCTTCTCCGACGGTGAAGATGGAGAATCTATCCCCCGCGCTCACGCTTTCAGCCCTCTTGATGGAAATGTAAACATAGTCGCCGGCGCCGGCATACGCTTTGTTCTCTTTATGCGAGAGTATGACGCCGGTCTCTTCAAGCTTCTTCGAGGATATGAAACCGTGGCGCTCCATGACGCGGTAGACCCGCGCAACGGCATCTTCGGCCTTTGCCGGGGTTTCCTTAGCCGCGGCCTTTACCGCTTCTTCAGGCTCAAGGACAATGATCTCCTCAGGCTCCATGCCGACTACGGGCAGGTCTTCGGGTCTTTCGAGTATCTTTTCCGCCTTGGGGAATACGACAGGCTCGTCGCGTTTCTTAACTTCCTTTTTAACTTCCATTTTTGGCGCGGACTCTTTTCTGCTTACCACCTCTACCGTCCCGTCAGGGTGTATCCTCACGACGTCGCCCGGGTGTATGACGTCGGGGTCTTTTATCTCAGGGTTTTTCTCCCAGAGCTTGGGCCATGTTTTGGGGTCTTTCATGAACCTTCTCGTTATCGCCCAGAGCGTATCCCCCTTGACCACCGTATAAGTCTTTACCTCCTGCGGGGCATGAATCTCCGCAGGCGTTGGGGCTAATTCCCCCTGCGCGGCTGATGTCTTGGGGGGCTGTGCGGGCGCTGCGTCCGCGGGTTTGGCCTGAGCCGTCTCTTGGGAGGCAGGCGCGACATCCGCAGGTTTTTCCTCCTGCGCGAAAATCCTTTGCGGTGACAAAGTCAAGAGCAGCGCGGCGAAAAAAAGAGGCAGGGCAAGTATCGTTTTCATCTCATACCTTCCTTGTTGGGGGTATTCCCCACTTTTTCGCCTGAGAGTCTCTCAAGCGTTTTTTTAGCCTTAACCGCGGCATCGGTTCCGGAATAACGTTTTATAAGCGCGTCGAGGGCCGCCTTTGCGCCCTTCAGATCGTCAAGCTCCATGAGGGAAAAACCCGCCTTAAGAAGGGAATCAGGGGCTTTGTTGCCGGCCGGATATTTTTCCGCAGCCGAATTGAACAGTCCCGCGGCCTTTTTATAATCCTTCACAGTATAATAGGTTTCGGCTGTCCAGTAAAGGGCGTTATCCGCCAAATCGTCCTTTGGATACGCGGCCACAAGCTCCGCAAAAGCGGCCCTCGCCTCCGAAAACCTGCCCGCGATGAAGTGGTCCTGTCCGAGATTATACAACCCTTCGACTGTTCCGGTCTTTGCCGCGGGCACGTCAGACATTGAGGCGGGGCGTTTTTCCCCTTCGGCCTTAAACGGCCTTTTTGATTTTGAAGCCTTAGGTTTGGCGGTTTTTTTCTCCTCCGGAGGCGCGCCAAGGGCATCGTCAAGTTTGAGAAACTCATCCGTGTCCGGCAGCCTCACAACCTCAAGGTCTGAAGGCGGCAGCGGAGACGACGCGACAGGCGCGGGAGATACCGCCTTTTGGCTTTGCACTTTTTCGTGGAGGATTGAAAACTTATTGTTGAGATCCTCAAGCCTCGCGTTGCTCTCGGCCAAAGACACCTTTAGCACGGCAACCTCTTTTTCGAGGTCTTTTACGGCCTTACCCTGTTCCTCCATAGCGGCGCAGCCGCCAAGAAGCAACAATAAGACCAAAAATATCATTAAAGGGCGCATTTTCACTTTTCTGAATTAAACGGGTTTTGAGCGAATTGTCAAGGGAATTTTTAAGATCAATTTATTTAATTGATTTCATTCGCCGCTCTCAGCGGCCAGTCGTAGTGCAAGGAAGGCTTCCTTAAGGGTCTGACTGACAGCCGAATCTGGTTCGTTGAGCACAAGAGACTGATAGGCGTTTAGATAGTCTACTCGGACACGATGGAATAGATGTAAGAAGTGCCTCAAGAATCCAATACAATCGAGGATAGCAATCTCGGTGCCGCCTGTTTCCTCGTAGAATTTAGTGGCATACTCGACAACATCTTGGTCAATCTTGTCGGTGGTTATGAAAATGTAATTATGCACCCGGCCCGGTGCTCCGGCAATCTTAGCAACGGCGACATCAATGTCGCCAATCGTTACTCGCTTCATCTTCATTTCATAGGCCGTTTTAATGGAATCATCGTTTATAAGATAAATTTCAACATCGCCAACGGCACCAGTTTGCAAGTCTGCGGCGTTGTGCGAATGAAGTGGTATAATCCGTTCTCCCAAACATTCGCCTATAGCTTGATAAGCTGCAGCCACAACCAGAACTGGCAAACGGCTGGCATGCTTGCACGCAAAATGTTGGCCGATCAAAGTAACAATGGCCTCTGACGATAGCGGTAACGCTCCCTCGGTGTGCCTCAAGTCATCCAATATCGAATCCATACGTGCAAGTTTTTCATCGCGCAGATTCAACAAGATACGCACCGTTTCAACAAAAAGCGTGTCGGCAGCAATTCGATTCTTAGCCACATCAGCCAGAAGTTCTATCGTTTTTTTGTAAAGGTCGCGCGGCCTGCCGACAAGTTCCTTGTCAGTCGTCAGCGCATAGTCAATATTACGAAGTGTTGGGGTCAGAAAAGCGGTCGTTGGATTGCACGGCAAGCGATGCATGTTGATGAAACTGGTTAAATATTGTTCGTCGTAAGTTCGCCCGGAAAAGCTGTCAGACGCCCCAATCTCTGTATAGGGCTTACGCGGATCAATTTTTGGATTATCCAGTTTTCCTAAAAGACACGACATGAGCAGGCGCACCCCAGCTCGATTACTCGTGCAACGGCAAACATACTCGACACGCTCACGGATGACTTTATCACTAACGACAGTTTTGTGAATGGTCGCAGAGGCTTTTGTATAAATTTTATGCAAAATTTGCTCGGGGGTTTGGGGCATAGTCATTCAAA
>JACRCC010000066.1 GCA_016234405.1 Deltaproteobacteria bacterium
CCACGGTATCCTCCACGCCGTATACGGATAGATGGTGGTGCCCACCTCAAGGCATCCGGTGGCCGCCGTTGCCACGACCGGAGAGTTGGCGGACCTCAATATCAACCTCACAATCGGAGGTATGCCGCATCCGGCGCACAGGCGGTGGCCGCCGGAGAAAAGTTCGTCTTTTTTCGCAAGTTCCTTGAGAGTCGCCATTGCTTAATATCCACCCCTTTTCAAAAATGCGTTTAAGGTAAACCCCGGCGCATATGAACCTCCCTACACCCTGTCGCCGTAATCGAAGACGGGAACGCTTAAAACCCTTATAGGTCTGCATTTAGCCTTGGCGAATTTCCTCAGTTCATCGGCTACTTCCGGTGAATACGTCTTTTCGCCGCAATTAGCGCATACACGCGCAGGCACATGTTCGACAAGGATGTATTTATCTCCTTCTTCATAACTGAAGGTAACTTCTTTTTCCTCCGCCTTCCCGCCGCAAAATACGCAAACCATGATAATTCACCTCCTGACTTTACCGTCCAACCATTCCGCAGGGTCAGGCTCGCACGTCGTTACCACCACGACATTTGGAGGCAACGACACCTGAACATGCAGTTCCATGCCGATTACCGTTTTGCCGTACAGCAGACAACACGGGGAATATTTGTCTTCAGGGTATTCCTCGACGATCTCACCGCGCATTATCGCCGCTTCCACTTCCGTCCTTTCAATATTTCTCTCAATCATTCTCTTTACGGCATGTTCCGAGTATCTATAATCGCCGCGCCATATAAAGGCTTTAACCGCGTTTATATCAACCGATTCCGTAAAGGGTCTCCTGTTTTCTTGACATTACAGCGTGATGTACTTCTGAAGCGTCTCCACGCGGCCCGTTGCCGCCGCTTTAAGGACTTCTTCAAACGCGCCCACGGCGTCCGCCACCTTGTAATCCCTGCCGCCCAGCCCGTAAATCCTGCTCATAACCTTGGGCCTTTTTTCAAGGTCGTAGAGCGCGGACCTGACCTCATTGAAGAGCGGGCCGCCAAAGGCGTTCATGGAATCCACACGGTCGAGGACGGCCACTGCCTTCAAATGTTTCAGCGCGCCTGTAATCTCTTCAAACGGGAAGGGTCTAAACAGACGCGGCCTTAAAAGCCCGACCTTTTTGCCTTGTTTGCGAAGCTCGTCAACCGCCACCTTGGACGTGCCTGCCGCAGAATTAAGTATGACGATGGCCGCCTCCGCGTCCGCAAGCCTGTATGCGTCAAAAAGACCGTAGTTCCTTCCGAACTTCCTGCCGAACTCCGCGCTTATCTCGACGGCAACGTCTTTGGCTGCCGCCATGGCTTTGGACTGCTGATGTTTGAACGTGATGTATGTGTCGGGCAGGGTCATGGCCCCGTAGGTTATGGGGTTGCCGGTGTCGAGGAGCGAGTGAGCCGGTTTATACTCACCGACGAACTCCCTCACCGAGTCGTCGCCGATAAGATTTATGTTCTCGATGGCGTGGCTCGTTATAAACCCGTCCATGCAGACCATCGCAGGCAGGAGCACATGTTCGTGCTCGGCGATTCTCACGGCCATAAACAGATTGTCGTAGGCCTCCTGCACGGTTTCAGAATAGATTTGAATCCAACCCGAATCCCTTGCGCCCATGGAATCGGAATGGTCGCAGTGAATGTTGATGGGGGCCGACAGCGCCCTGTTGACGTCCGTGAGCACTATCGGAAGCCTCATGCCGGAAGCGATATAGAGCATCTCCCACATGAGCGCAAGCCCCTGAGAGGACGTCGCCGTCATGACGCGCGCGCCCGCGGCACACGCCCCTATGCAGGCCGACATGGCCGAGTGCTCGCTCTCCACGGTTATAAGCTCCGTGTCAACCGCGCCGTCGGCCACGTAACTTGAAAAATCCTCGACTATCCCGGTGGACGGCGTTATCGGATACACGGGCGCAACGTCGGGGTTTATCTGCTTCATGGCGTACGCAATGGCTGTGTTGCCGGTAAGCCCGGTGGCGCCCTTAGTCCCCGTGATGGCCATTAACTCTTATCCTCCTCCATCTTTATTGCGCTAATCTTGTCAGGGCACTCAACCGCGCATATCCCGCAGCCTTTGCAGTGTTCAAGATCGAAGCCTATCATCTTTGCGTCTTCCACTATGATTGCGGAATCCGGACACATCACCCAGCATATCATGCAGTTGGTGCATTTACTCTTATCCACCGACGGGGTGAGCTTTCTCCATCCGCCCGTTGAGTAATCGTGCGCCGTGCCGCCCTTGGGTATCACGCCGCCGAGCGGCAGGTGGTTTTTGTCGGCCTTGCTTGGCTTGTTCGTCATCGTTGACCTCATTTATTGCTTAAATCGGTTATCCGTTATCAGTTATCGGTTATCGGTTTAAGGACGATTATTTTTTACCTTCACCGCCCAGCACCACTTTCCGATACCAGTCTTATTATCCTGCGCGGCCTATGCAACGGAAAGTGGCGCTGGGGATAACCGTCCACCGATAACTGATAACCAGTCCCTACTCGCCCTTTACCTCGTTGTAACCCCTGTTCATGGCGGTAACATTTCCGGCGATGACCTTCTCGCTATATTTCTTGGAGTAACCTTCTTTAAAATTTTTTATAAGCGCATCGAGCGGCACGATAGCAGTTACCTTGGCCAACGCGCCGAGCATCGGGGTATTAGGCATACTTCTCCCTATCGTCTCGATGGATATCTGCGTCGCGTTCAGCGTGTAGACCTTTGCGCCGCCGCTCTTTACCCCAAGGGCGACGCGCATCTCTTTGGCGGACTTCGACGTGTTTATGATGAAGACCGCGTCAAGCGGGCATCCGTCGGTAAGCCCCACCACCCCGATAAGCGTGGGGTCGGCAATGAGAACGAATTTCGGATCGGTCACCTGACAGTGCATCCTTATCGGCTCATCGGATATCCTGTTGTAGGCCCGGACCGGCGCGCCCATCCTCTCAGGCCCGAACTCCGGAAACGCCTGAACGAATTTACCGGAGAGCAGACACGCCTCCGCGAGCACCTTCGCGGCCGTTACCATGCCCTGCTGCGCCCTTCCGTGCCATCTGACCTCGATTGAGGTCACCATTATCAATCCCTTTATACGATAATATTCAATCGCCGGGCAGCGCCGGCCAGCGGCCGCGCCGCCCGCAAAAATTCTACTTCTTCTGGTCTAAATGTTTCTTCTTCAACGCCTCACGTTCTTTGCGATATTTTTCTTTTATCGCTTGCATCTCGGATTCACACTTGTCCTGATGCGCCCTTACCTCGTCCCTTTGCTTATCCTCGATTTCGCGCATCTCTTTTTTGAACTCGGCGCGCTTGACGGAACGCTCTTCCATGTTCTTGTGCTCGTCGCCCTGTTGCTCGGCAAACGAGAATCCAGCGCCCCGGATAGTCAAACAAGCAAAGACCGCAACGGCAACAAGAAAACCCTTTTTCATATACTCCTCCTTTTGTTTGACATTTTATTTAACGACGGCCAATCAAAACGCCCTTCTCCCCTCCATCGCGCTGCCGAGCGTGGCCCCGTCCATATACTCCACGAAACTCCCGGCGGGCACGCCTGAAGCGATGCGCGTCACAATAACGCCAAACGGTTTTACAAGCCCCGCGACATACATCGCCGTAACCGAACCCTCCGCGTCGAAACCGGTCGCCAATATCACCTCTTTTATGCCGCCCTGACCGAGCCTGCGGATGAGTTCTTTTATCTTCAGGTCGTCAGGGCCTACGCCCTTCAACGGCGCGAGGCTGCCGTGAAGTATGTGATACGCGCCCCTGTATCCGCCCATTGCCTCAAGGGCCATCATGTCCTTGTAATCCGAGACCACGCACACTACCGCTTGGTCCCGGCCCGCGTCGGAGCATATCGCGCACGGGTTTGAATCCGAAAACGTCATGCAGACCGGGCAGAGCGACACCTTGTCCTTTACGGTTATTACGCTTGATGCAAGCTCAGTGGCGTAGTCCCTCCCTGAATTAAGGACGAATAAGGCGAGCCGGGTCGCGCTCTTTTCACCGATACCGGGAAGCCTTGTAAAGGCCTTTATGAGCCTGTCTATAGGCTCGGCATATCGCATAAGGTAAATCCCATACTCAAAAAAACCCCGGAATGTTTAAACCAAGTCCGGCGGTGAGTTTGCCCATCTCGTCGGACGCCATCTGTTTACTTCTACGGAGCCCCTCGTTCACCGCCGCCAATACAAGGTCTTGGAGCATCTCCGTGTCTTTAGGGTCAACGACGGACGGGTCTATCTTAACGGAGACGAACTCCTGAGCGCCGTTTACCACGGCCGTAACCATGCCTCCGCCCGCGGATGCCTCGCATGTCTTTGACGCAAGCTCCTTTTGAACTTGGGCCATCTTCTCCTGCATCTTCTGCGCCTGCCTCATCAAGCTGCCGAGATCCTTAGACATTGCCCCTCCTGCGTCCCTCGATTAACTTACCGCCGAAAATCCTCAGCGCGTCTCCGACAACCGGGCCAACCTCCTGCTGCCCCCTGCCGTTCGGCGCGGAAACCGGAGAAATTATCCCATTCGGCAATGCAGAATGTTTTATTACAACCCTCATGCGCCTGCCGAAGTATTCGGCGGCGAGCGCGTCGAGCACTGTCTTTTTCACGTTCTCCAAAAAATTAGCCTTCCCCTGAATAACGGTTATCTCCACGCCGCCCTCTGACTCAACCGCAGCAGCGCCCCGCAGCGATTCAACGCAGGCCGGGTCTTTTGCCGTTACGAACTCAAGAAAACCCTCTGCCTCTCTACCGGATTTCTGAACCGCCCCGGCTGATTCAGGTTTGTGTTGAGCCTGCTGAAAACTGACGGCCTTGGGCGCTCCGGCGATTGCAACGGACGGGTTTGAACGCGCAGCCTGACCGCCGGAGGGAGGGACGGAGGAGGAGACAACCCCTCTTTTAAGCTCATTGAGTCTGTCGAGTATCTCGCCAACCGGGGCAGCATCTTCAAGATGGGCGGCGCGCAAAAGCGCCATCTCAAAGGAATGCCTCGGTGAAAAACTCCGCGCCACCTCTTCATACCCCTTTGACATAACGCTAAAGAGCATCATGAGCCTCTCGACCCCGGCCTTTGAGGCCAGGGTCTTGAGCCTATCAATCTCGGCGTCCGGGAGGTTGAGCGTAGCAGAATCCCCCGTGATTTTTACCACCGCGAGGTCTCTCAAATTTTCAAGGAGGTCCGCGCAGCCTCTTTTCAAATCATAACCAAATCCATATATCTTTTCAACAATATTGAGGCACCGCGCCCCGTCTCTTTCCGTAAGCGCCTCCGCAAGACCGTAGATTATCGTCCTGTCCATGAGGCCGAGGGCCTCGGTTACGTGCGCCGAACTCACGTCCCCTGCGCCGAAGGCGGCTACCTGCTCAAGGAGGCTCTGGCCGTCGCGCAGGCTCCCGTCGGCCTCCCTCGACAGGGTATAGAGCGCGTCATCCTCGAACTTTATACCCTCCTCGGTTACTATCGTCCGGAGCCTTAAATAAATCTCCTTGAACGGTATGCGTTTAAAGTCGAACCTTTGACACCTTGAGACGATGGTCAGCGGGATCTTGTGAATCTCGGTCGTGGCGAATATGAAGACCACGTGCGGCGGCGGCTCTTCAAGCGTCTTTAAGAGCGCGTTAAAGGCCGGGGTCGTGAGCATGTGCACCTCGTCTATTATATAGACGCGGTATTTGCCCTGCGACGGCACGTAACGCACGGCTTCCCGCAGCTCGCGCACGCTCTCGACGCTGTTATTGGACGCCCCGTCTATTTCAAATACGTCAATCGCGTTGCCCGCGGCTATCGCCTTGCACGAATCGCACGAATTGCACGGGGTAACGGTCGGGCCGTTGGCGCAGTTCAGGCATTTTGCGAGGATGCGCGCCGCCGTGGTCTTGCCCACGCCGCGGGGGCCGGAAAAGAGATACGCATGGGCGATCCTGCCGGATGCGATGGCGTTTTTGAGGGTCCTCGTAACGTGCCCTTGCCCGACGATTTCGTCGAAGAGCGCGGGCCTCCATTTACGGGCTATCACCTGATAATGCGCCATTGATCAACCCCGTTTTACGCCGCCCGTCCGTATACCGGCGCTATTGATAGCCAGGCACCCTTGCGGCACATGGTTTGGGACTGCTGCCGTTGCTTCCTTCCGGATCTGGCGGGATTCACAGCCTTCCATTGCGCAAGACCCGGCTATCAATGCCGCCGGCATGGGGGGTGAGTCAAAACTTCAAACAACTGGCGGAGAGAGAGGGATTTGAACCCCCGGTGCCGGTAAAGGCACAACTGATTTCGAGTCAGCCCCCTTCAGCCTCTCGGGCATCTCTCCGTGGAAAAACCTTATCTACACTTGCTCAAGGAGTGAAAAATACTCTTCTCTTGATATACCTGCGGTCCGCAGGTTGTTTTTTATAATAAATACGGGCAATTCATCCCAATTCGGTATGACCACAGGTCTTGGAATACCTTTTTTGGTATAAACAAAATGATCTCCTTCGATCCTAACGCATTCAAAACCGGCCTTTTCAAAGACCTTCCTCAACTTACTTGCCGGAACAGGGGTTACCCTTGGCATATTACGATAAACTCACGTATTCGGTTGCAACAAGCCTCGGCGCAACCCAGCGCCCGCTTTCATCTTGCCTATACCTTGATTCGCTCAAAATATCCTCAAGAGTCCCCATCTTTTCCGCCTCTTCAAGAAAGAGCCTCACGGCCGTGTTAAGCATTCCCTTTGCTTGCTCGACGCTTTTGCCGCAGCTTGAAACGTCAAACTCCGGGCAATAGGCGACAAAGGCTTCGTCTTCATTAAAGACTATCACGTCATAATCTATGGATATCATAAACCTCCATCCCTTCAACACGCTTTATAGATAATTGGCGGAGAGAGAGGGATTCGAACCCTCGGTGCATTTGATTGCACACACGCTTTCCAGGCGTGCCCCTTCGGCCTCTCGGGCATCTCTCCTCTTAAAGTATTTTTAACTTAAACATATTTCATAATCATTGTCAAAGGTCTTAACCCCTAAAACCGCATTGCGTCAAAAGACTCAAAGAGGCCGTGTCCCACC
>JACRCC010000065.1 GCA_016234405.1 Deltaproteobacteria bacterium
GGACTTACGACGAGGGCAAGAAGATAAATTGGAAGGACGGGGTCGCGGCGTTCTGGCATATATTTAAGTTCAACGTGTTGGGTTAGTGGAGGCCGTGAAACGTGAATCGTAAAGCCGTAACCATTGGGTTTGAAGGGGAATTTTTTATACCCCCCTTTTCTAAAGGGGGGCTGGGGGGATTACGGAAAAATGCAGCCACCACTTAAGCCTGTAAGCATAGGGTTGTTTTTAGGGATGTGCGCCGTCCTTTTCGGCATATTCTGGGCCATGTATCTGACCGTAAAGCATGAGCGGATACACGTTTACCTTGAGGAACGGGGGGTAGCCGCCTTAGAGGAAAAATTCGTCATCGCCCCTCCGGCAGACGACGGGCACGGGCATGGGAGCGGCGCGAAGACTTCCGAGTCGCATGAGGTGGGCAGCATGTACGGCGGCACAGGGCGTCACGGGGACGGCTTGATAGATGAGGCGCACAAGAGGCTCACCCGCGGACACATCCACGCAATGGGCTTAGGGATATTATCCATAACGCTTTCCGTGACGCTCTCATTTCTGAATGTCCCTGCCCGCATGAAGACCGTTGCATCCGCCTGCATGGGCGTAGGGGGGCTGTTTTATCCGTTCGCTTGGATCATCATGGGCTACAGGACTACGGCGTTAGGAGCGGAGGGGGCGGCAAAATCAGTCCTGCCGATAGTCGCGTTCAGCGTATTCCTTGTCTTCGCCGCCATTCTCCTCACTCTCGTCTATCTCATAAAAGGACTTACGAAGAAAATGTCTTGATTTTGGGCAACGGTAATAGTATAAGACATATCCTTAAAATAAATATCTCCGGTTAAGGGCGTTTATCCAAAATGGGCGTTGGAACCTTCGACAGGGGCATACACCCCGAATACCACAAAGAACTCACCTCCGGCAAACGGATTGAATCCGCCGCGCTCCCCAAAACCGTGATTATACCTCTGCAGCAACACGCCGGCGCGCCTTGCGTCCCTCTCGTAAAAAAAGGCGACACGGTCGTTGAGGGGCAAAAGATCGGCGACGTAAAGGCATTCGTCTCGGCGCCCGTGCACGCAAGCATCAGCGGCAAGGTCAAAGACGTCGAGTTGTCCCACCATCCCGTCGGCGTAAGGACGCTCTCCGTCATAATCGAGGGCGATGGGGCCGTGAAGCAGTGGCCGGTGAATGAACGTGTGAGTCTGGATTCCCTTACGCCGGACGCCATCCGCGGTAATATTAGAGAGGCCGGCATCGTTGGCATGGGAGGCGCGGCCTTTCCGTCGTCCGTAAAACTCCAACCCCCCAAGGGCGTAACAATAGACATCGTTATATTGAACGGCTGCGAGTGCGAGCCGTATCTTACGGCTGACCACAGGCTCATGGTCGAGGAGCCTGAAAAGGTGGTCTGGGGTTTAACGGCCATTATGAAGGCCGTTGGCGCGTCAAAGGGGATTATCGGCATAGAGGAGAATAAACCCGACGCAATCGAGGCCGTACAAAAGGCCGCGTCCAACTCATCAAACGTTTCGGTGGCAGTGCTTGCGGCCAAATATCCGCAGGGCGCGGAAAAGATGCTCATACAAGCCGCCGTCAAGAGAAAGGTGCCCGTCGGAAAACTCCCTCTCGATGCGGGCGTGCTCGTCAACAACGTGGGCACCGCCGTTGCATTTTATGAGGCGCTCAATTGGGGTAAACCCCTTATCGAGAGAGTTCTTACGGTCAGCGGAAATGCCGTAAGCCAGCCCAAAAACCTCCGTGTCCGCATAGGCGCGAGTTTCGAGGACATCTTAAACCAGTGCGGCGGTCTTGTGCGTGAAGGCACGGGGGTTATTCCCCCTTCGGTCGAGGTCTTAAACGGCGGCCCAATGATGGGGATTGCTCAGGGGACGCTGAACGTCCCGGTAGTCAAGGGCACCTCCGGCATCACGGCGTTAAAAACGGTTTCTTTAAAACGGGAAGGTTACGGCCCTTGCATAAAGTGCGCGGCCTGCGTTGAGGTGTGCCCAATGGGATTGATGCCCTACAGGCTCGGGGACTATGGCCGTGCTCAGAGAACCGTCGAGTTCAAGGATTGGGCCGGGTTGAGCTGCATCGAGTGCGGGTGCTGCTCGTATGTATGCCCGGCCAAGAGGCCGCTCGTGCATTGGATACGGGTGGCGAAGTTCAAGGCAAGAACAGAGACAGTGAAAGTCGCAAAATAACACTATCAGTTCAATAGGTTATCGTCAATGTCTGAGACTTTAAATCAAGAAAAACTTTTAGTGTCCTCATCGCCGCATTTTCTCAAGGACGAGAGCATACCAAAGATAATGCACACCGTGATTCTGGCGCTCATCCCTGCGGTCGCTGCAAGCGTTTATTTCTTCGGCTTGCGCGCCCTGCTGCTCATTCTTGTATGCGTTGGCGTAAGTCTATTGACTGAGTATGCATTTCAGAAGATACGGAATAAACCTGTTACCATTTACGACGGCAGCGCCATTATAACCGGGATGCTCCTCGGCCTCACGCTGCCGCCGGATTTTACGCTCTTCGGAGCGATACTTGGGTCTTTTTTCGCAATATGCGTCGGCAAGCAGCTCTATGGGGGACTCGGTTTCAACATCTTCAACCCGGCGCTCCTCGGAAGGGCGTTTCTGATGGCCACGTATCCGGTCTTCATGACAACGTGGGCCGAGCCTCGGACGATTGCAAAGGCCGTTGACGCAGTAACCGCGGCAACCCCGCTTGCGTTGGCAAAGTTCGAGGGCAAGTTTGCTCCCCTTACGGATCTCTTCATCGGAAACGTCGCCGGTTCCATCGGCGAGACCTCGGTCATAGCAATACTCATCGGCGGACTTTATCTTCGTTACAAGGGCTATATAAATTGGAAGCTCCCGCTTGGTTATCTTGGCGCGATGGCGGTCTTCGGCGGCATATTCTGGCTCATCAATCCGGTGAAGTATCCCAACCCGCTCTTCCATATCTTTGCGGGCGGGGCAATGCTTGCCGCGTGGTTCATGGTCACGGATATGGTTACGTCCCCGGTTACGCCTCTTGGGCAGTGGATATTCGCGCTCGCGGGCGGCGTGTTGGCCGTTGTCATAAGGCTCTGGGGCGGACTGCCCGAAGGGGTCATGTACTCGATTCTGTTTATGAACGCCTTTGTGCCGCTTATAAATAAGCACACCCGTCCGCGGGTTTTCGGCGAGGGCGCAAAAGAGGGGGAAATTGCCCCCTTAGGCGGTTCATAAGACGGCGGTCTTTGCCTGTTTCGGAGGTTTTTTTGAATAACGTAACAAAAATGTTTTTGAACCTCGTTATCATCGGCGCGGTCTCCGGCGCGATACTCGCCGTTGTCTTCGGCTATGCTGACCCGCTCATACAGGCCAACAAGGAAAAGGAACTTAAAGAGGCCATCTTTGTCGTGCTGCCCGAGGCTAAGGACTACCGTTTACATGAAAAGACCATTGGCAAGGAAAAGTTCACGGTCTACGAGGGCGTTGACGCCGGCGGCAACCCGGTTGGCGTGGCCTTCAAGGCCGACGGCGGCGGCTTTCAGGGCAATATCGGCGTAATGGTGGGACTCAATCTCGATTACCTTAGGCTAAAGGGCATAAAGATATTGGATCAAGTGGAAACACCCGGACTCGGCAATAGGATTGGCGAGCCTGCCTTCGAGGGACAGTTTAAAAACGTGGAGATTACGCCGAAAGTCGAGTATATAAAGAACAGAAAACCGGAAAAGCCCAACCAGATAAAGGCCATAACAGGCGCGACCATATCGTCTGACGCGGTCGTAAAAAACATCAACAACGCGATAGCAAAGGCGCTTGCGAATTTTCCGAAAGACGGATGGGGTAAAGGGGGTTATGCCCCCTCCGGGGTAGAGTCGTCAACGCCCACCGGTGTGAGGAAGGAGACGCACGATGGCGGAAAATAACGTTTCGCTCTGGGGCGAATTTAAAAAGGGTCTCTGGCAGGACATCCCGCCCTTCAGGCTCGTGCTCGGCACGTGCCCCACGCTGGCCGTCACCAACAGCGTGAAAAACGGCGTTGCAATGGGGCTTGCCACGCTCTTTGTCCTCTTTTTCTCGAACATCATCATCTCGGCCGTGAGAAAATACATATCCTCGCAGGTGAGGATAGCCGCCTACGTCGTCATAATCGCGCTCCTTGTGACCGTGGCCGACTTATTCCTTGCGGCCGTATTTCCGGCCATATCAAAGGCGCTCGGTCCGTACGTGCCGCTCATAGTGGTAAACTGCATAATATTGGGCAGGGCAGAGGGGTACGCGCAGAAAAACCCGGTGGTGCCGTCAATGATAGACGCCCTCGGCATCGGCACGGGCTACATCATAAGCCTTGCCGTGATGAGTTCCATAAGGGAAGCGCTGGGCTTTGGCAGCATACTCGGCTTCAAGGTGCTCGGCGATTGGTTCGAGCCGTGGATAGTGATGATACTGCCCGCCGGGGCGTTTATCGTCTTCGGCAGCCTCATAGCGGCCATAAATTATATATCCCAGCGCAAGTCGGCTGCACAAAAGGCATTAGGGTAAGGCGAATGAAGCTAATTTTCATATTCATATCCGCGTCGCTCATAAACAATTTCGTCCTCACCTACTTTTTGGGGATATGCCCGTTCGTGGGCGTTTCCAATAAGACCGAGAACGCGCTTAACATGGGGCTTGCCACGACCTTTGTCATGACTCTCACCGCCGCGGTTACGTGGCCCATATACCAATACATACTCGTCAGATACAACGTCCCGTTCCTCGAATACGTCGCGTTCATCATCGCCATAGCCGCGCTCGTGCAGCTCGTGGAGATGTATATAAAAAAATCATCCCCCGCGCTCTACAGGGCGCTGGGCATCTACCTGCCGCTCATAACCACCAACTGCGCGGTGCTGGGGCTTGCGCTCTTTATGGTGCTGCGCGACTACAACTACATCGAGTCCATTATATTCGGTTTTGCCACCGGCGTCGGTTTCACCCTTGCCATAGTGATGATGTCGGGCATCAGGGAGGAGCTTGAGTTCGCCGACATACCCAAGCCGTTTCAGGGCATCTCGCTGTCGTTGATAATCGCCGGCATGATGGCCATGGCCTTCATGGGGTTTGCCGGACTTATAAGGGGCTAAGGGGGAGTTTATGCAGACCGGCACAATGGTGATAATCTCGGTCGTGAGCATGGGCGGCATAGGCGCCGTGCTTGCGGCATTTCTTGCCGTGGCGGATAAAAAATTCAAGACCTTGGAAGACCCGCGCGTCGAGCTGTTACTGAATATTCTGCCCAGTTCCAACTGCGGCGGCTGCGGATACCCCGGGTGCAGGATGCTTGCGGAAAAACTCCTCGCCGGAGATGCCCCTCCCAACGTGTGCGTCGCGGGCGGCAACCGCGTGGCCAAAGAACTCGCCGCGTTTCTCGGGGTTGAGGCCAAGGAGCACACAAGGATGCTCGCGGTGGTTTTGTGCAAGGGCGGGCACGCCGAGGCGCTGCGAAACGCCCGGTACAAGGGCGAGGAGACCTGCACCGCTGCGAACCTCACCGCAGGGGACAAGGCTTGCACGTATGGATGTTTAGGTTACGGCGAGTGCGTGGATGCCTGCAAATACGACGCCATGGCAATGGACGCAAACGGGGTGCCGGTGGTTTTTTACGACAAGTGCATAGGCTGCGGCGCGTGCGTGAGGGCGTGTCCGAGGAATATAATCGAGATGCACCCGGAAGACCATAAACTCTTCGTCTACTGCAGGAGCAAAGACAAGGGCGCTTATGCGAAAAAGGTCTGTGCGGTGTCGTGCATCGCGTGCGGACTTTGCGTAAAGGATTGCTCCGTCGCCGGAGGCATCGCGTTGAAGGACAACCTCGCGGTCGTGGACTACGCAACGGCCCCGCAAAACGACGAATCAACCAAACGTTGCCCGACCAAGTGCATCTTCTCGGGAATAGAAGAAAAGGTTACGAAAGAGGCCTTCCTCTCCGTCGCCCGCAAGAAGGCTGTCTAACTGCCTTTCACGCGCGGGGATAATCCACTCAGGCAATGCCCCCAAAAGTCAAGCCCTTAACGACCATTGCATCTGTCATATAATTGTCCGCATTTCCAATTCCTAATATTGGCTTAATATTTTTTTAATTTTCATTTGTTATCCTGCTGGATGCCGATTACAATAACTGAAAGGGTATCCTTGACGGTTTTATCAATGAGCGGCGTAATTGACGGCATAAAGGGGTTTTCAAAGACCCCGTTTTTATTTTTAATACCCCCCTTTTCTAAAGGGGGGCTGGGGGGATTATTTTTTGCGTTTCCCCTGTGTTTGGCAATAGCCTCGTGCGGTTCAACGGAGACGGACCTGACCGACCCCGCGAAGATAAGGGGAGGGGAGACGCGGGCCACGCTCTCTCCGCTCAACTTCACGGGCGACACGGCCAAGGCCTACGCCATCGCAAAAGAAATCCCTGAGATATTGGATTCGATGTATTGCTATTGCGACTGCAAGAAGCGCTACGGTCACAAGAGCCTCTTGACCTGTTACGTTGACGAACACGCGGCAAACTGCGAGGCCTGTCTGAACGAGGCATTTGTCGCTTATGAACTCAAAAACAAGGGCATGGACGTGGTTGCCATAAGAAAGGCCGTGGACGATATTTATTCCAAGCGCAAACATTAACGGCCGTGAGACGTGAAAGGAGGATGGCTTTGCCGGATATGGGACGTTTAAGATTACTGGCGTTGATAACGATATGCGGTTTTGTGACGATATACGGCGCGTACGGCTGCTCGAAAGGGGAAAAGGATACTCCCAAGTCGGGCGCGGAGAACGCGCCCGCGCCGAGGGGCAATGAGGCGCAAAGCTCGGTCGTCATAGAGGGCATCAAGTCCGAGCTGGCAAAAAAACCGGATGACCCGGCGCTCATGCAAAGCATGGGTGACGCCTACTTCGAGAACCACCAGTATAACGAAGCGTTGACGTATTATAAGCTCGCCCTCGAGAAAAAACCCGGAGACGCAACGCTCTACAACGAGATAGGTCTGTGCCTGACGTATCTCAACAACCCCGCCGAGGGGCTGCGCTACATCGAGGAAGGCATAAAGAAAAATCCCTACCACCAGAGGATATGGCTCACCAAGGGGTTCATACTCTCGCGTTTGGAGGACGATAAAGGGTCGAAGGCCGCGTTGGAAAGGGCCGTGGCCCTTAATCCGGACAGCGACGTAGGCCGTGCCGCCGCGCAGTTTCTCGCCGCAGATAAGGATGCAGGCAAGGGTAAGAAGAAATAGTGCGGGATATGCCGGATAAATCCAAAAAGGGGCAGGCCCATCAGATAGAAGGCGGCGGCGCGTCGCGGCTCAAGACCTTGGGGTCTAAGGTCTGGTATTTTTTCAATTCGCTCAAACTCACCCTAACCGTCCTTATATCGCTGGCCGTGATGTCCGTTCTCGGGACGGTCGTCGAGCAGAATCAGCCTATTGCCTCCTACGCCGCCAAATACGGCGCAGCGTGGACCAAGCTGATAGTGTACATGCGCGTCTACGACATGTATCACTCGTGGTGGTTTCTCCTCCTGCTCGTCATGCTCACGCTCAACATCGTCGTATGCACCTTCGAACGTTTTCCTCCCAAATGGAAGTCGCTCCTTAATCACAAAAAAGATAAGTTCGACCCTAAGCTTATCGATAGGCTCTCAAACGGACGCACCTTCATTGTCGAGGCAACCGCCGT
Organism: Deltaproteobacteria bacterium; assembly: GCA_016234405.1. Classification (GTDB taxonomy): domain Bacteria; phylum Desulfobacterota; class GWC2-55-46; order GWC2-55-46; family GWC2-55-46; genus JACRCC01. The sequence continues at coordinate 7,704 of JACRCC010000065.1, forward strand.
TTCGGTCAGGCAAAGGGTTCAAGAGGTTTTCAAAAAGAAGGGGTATAAGGTCATGACCTTCGATGAGGCCGGCGGATACGGCGTCTACGCATGGAAGGGGATTATCGGCAGGTTCGGCTCGGATTTTACGCACATAAGCCTCCTTCTCATCCTCATCGGCTCCATGCTCGGCACCGCTTACGGGTACAAAGGATACAAGGACCTCAACGTCGGATCCGTGATGGACTCGCCCAGCGGCGATTACAAACTGCGCCTCGACAAGTTCTGGATAGATTATTACGACTCGGGACAGATCAGGCAGTACAACAGCGTCCTCACCGTCATCGAGGACGGAAAAGAGGTTTTGACCAAACAGATTTGGGTGAATGAACCGCTCTACTACAAGGGGACCAGATTTTATCAGAGCAACTACGGCGCCGCGTGGGACAAGATAGAGCAGGCCTACTTGGCGCTCTACAGGAAGGGCGCGGACAAGTCCGAAAAACCATTTACGGTTAAATGGGGCGAGAGCGCGGCCGTGCCGGGCACGCGGTATTCGGTGAAACTGACGGGCTATGCGGCGGATTTTTATTATGACGAAAAGACACGCGCAATGGGTTCCATATCCGCGGACCCCAACAACCCCGTGGTCCTTGTCGAGGTCTGGGAGGGCAAAAAGCCCGTCTCAAGTTCGCTCCTCTTTCAGAAATACCCCGGTATCTTTCCGGCCATACCCGGGTCCAACTACGACCTTGCCTTCGTCAACTACCGCCCTACGCTCTTTTCCGGCCTCTCCATAAACAACGACCCGGGCACAAACGTGGTCTGGGCCGGTTCCATCGTGATGGGGTTGGGGTTTGTATTCGCGTTCTTCGTCTATCACAGGAGGGTCTGGGTCTTTGTCGCGGCCTCCGGCGAGGGCGAATGGGATGTTAAACTCGGCGGGATGATAAACAAAAATCAGCTTATCTTTGACCGCGAGCTTAAAGACATAGCGGGATTCATAAGCACCGGTAAGTTCCGCTCCTGATATTCGGCGCGTTCTCGTTCCCAAGTTAAACTTGGGAACGCAGATGATAAAAGAGGTGGATGAATCGGCGCGGGTAGTGTTAAGATGCGGTCTGCAGCAAAGGCCTGTAGCTCAGGCCTTTAGGCCTGAGATGCCGTTAACAAGGGATATCCGGGGGTAAGATTATGAAGATGATAATGTCCTTGATGTTTTTTACGTTTTCGTTTTCATTTTACTTTGTGGCGGCCTTTTTCTATCTCGGCTTCTGGGTATTCAAGAAGAAGTGGCTCGGCCAGTGCGCTACGGCATTAGCCTACATAACGCTCCTCTCAACCACCATGGTGCTCGTAAGCCGGGCCGCGGAATCGGGACATGCCCCCTTCTCCAATCTTTACGAGTCCATGGTGCTCTTCGTTTGGGCGATAAACCTCGGCTATCTCGTGATGGAGTACAGGCACAAGTTCAAGGTCATCGGCGCGTTTGTAATGACGATCGAGTTCGTTGCCATGCTCTCGGCGTCGTTGCTGCCCTACAAGTTCAAGAGCGCCGAGCCGTTGAACCCCGCGCTCCAGAGTAAATGGAACTGGCTGGTGGACCTCCTTCGGCACGCGGGCCTTGAGAAATACGCAATCGGCTGGCTCGACTTCCATGTGTTTACGACCTTTGTCGGATACGCAGCGTTCGCAATATCCTTCGGCCTTAGCATAATGTATATGCTCAAAGACCGCTCCGAGCGCAGGGGGGCGCAAGGGGCATTCGTCGCCGCTGTTCCTGACGCCTATACGCTCGACGAGCTCGGGTACAGGGCCATAGCATGGGGTTTTCCGTTCCTCTCGGTCGGGATCGTGTCCGGCGCCGTATGGGCGAATTACGCGTGGGGCACGTATTGGAGCTGGGACCCCAAAGAGACGTGGTCTTTGGTAACGTGGCTCATATACGCCGCCTATCTCCACGCGAGGGTGACAAGGGGCTGGAGGGGCAGGCGCGCCGCGATATTGTCCCTCATCGGTTTTATCGCGGTAATTTTCCTCTACTGGGGAGTGAGCTTCGTGCTGCCGGGTCTGCACGCATACGCATGACGTTCTAATCTTCCTTTAATGCAGTTGAATGGATAATCCCAAATGAGCGGTAAAGACGTTCGTGAGGATAAACAGGATGGCACCTCCGAAGAGGGCATAACCCTCGAAGGCGGGCTGCCGCGTATTGCGATAGGTTTTATCATAGCCGCCATAGTCGTCGTAGTCGCCGTGATAGTGCTCTCAGGCAGGAAGGCATTTGAACCGGTCACGGCGGGCGCGGAGGCCGTGGGGTTTACGCTGCCGGATTTGAACGGAAGGCCCGTGAGCCTCAAGGACTACAGGGGCAAGGTGGTTTTCCTGAACATCTGGGCCACGTGGTGCGCCACCTGCGAGGAGGAGATGCCCTCGATGGAGGCGCTTTCAAAGGGGCTCAAGGGTCAACCCTTCGAGATTATCGCGGTGAGCATTGACTCGGAAGGGGGCGAGACCGTCAAAAAGTTTATCGGAAGACTCGGACTGACCTTCACCGTGCTGCACGACAGGAGCGGCAAGATAAAAGACGTCTACAAGACCACGGGCGTACCTGAGACCTTCATCATAGACCAGAACGGGATAATCGCCGAGAAGGTCATGGGTCCGCGCGACTGGACAAACAAGGTTTACCTTAACACCATTATGGAACTCCTTAAAAACGGCCCAAAATCAAAAGATGCTTATGCCGCGAAAAAGGCCGCCTGAAACTTGACAAACAATTATAATATATTTACATTGTAACTATGAGGTTGGTTGCTTTTGACCGGGACAAGGGAAAGAATCTATCAAATCAAAAGAAGCACGGCATATCGTTTAAAGAGTCTCAAACAGTTTTTATTGGTGAGAATGCTCTATTGATGCACGACATGGATCATTCAGACGAAGGATATATACATTCTTCTTGGTCTAAGCGCAAAACTTCGCATCTTAGCGGTCCGTCATTCGCCCTATCCGTCAGGCATATAACGATATGGTATGGTTCAAAAGAGCCATAATGAAACCAAACTTTGAGTGGAATGAAGAAAAGGCCATGGTGCAGGTAAAAGACAATGATATGCGCGCTGAATATGATTTTACGGGCGGTGTGCGCGGCAGGCATTACGGCGACATGCAGGTTGGTTACACGATTACCATTCATAACGCGGATGGCACAACTGTTCATAAGGACGTGATGCCAAAAAAAGGAGCCGTTGCTCTGGAACCGGATATTTTGGCATATTTCCCGGATTCGAAATCCGTAAATAGGGCTTTACGCTGCTTAATTCCGTTATTGCCCAAAAAGCATAGAACAAAGCCTAAGAGAGCCTAACAAGGCGCTCAAACGGACGGCGAAGAGCGCTGCTTATCAACTATGTTGTTTTCCGTAAAAAACAAAGAGATGCTTTCCGTATTTTTTGACCGTGGAAATAAAGAGAAAATATGGGAAGTGTCTCCGTGAATAACAGGAAGGCTTACAATGACTAACGAGGTCTCCATACCGCTTGCGTTCCTCGGCGGTATTTTATCTTTCGTGTCCCCCTGCGTCTTGCCGCTCGTGCCGTCCTACGTGTCGTTCGTAACCGGGATATCGTTTGAGGAACTCACCTCCGATAATTCAGACGAGATAAAAAAGGTCATAATCTTCAACTCCTTGATGTTCATACTCGGGTTTTCGACGGTCTTCGTCGTCATACTCGGCTCTTCGGCGCAGATCTTCGGCACCATATTTCTCCAGTATCAAGACGTCGTAAGGAAGCTCGGCGGCGTCGTAATAGCGCTCCTCGGCGTCCATATCATGGGCATCATAAACTTCAATATCCTGCACAGGGAGAAGCGGCTTCATTTTTTCAGGGAAAAACCCGCCGGGCTTATCGGTTCGTTTTTGGTGGGCATAGGTTTCGCGGCCGGTTGGACGCCGTGCATCGGGCCGATACTCTCGGCCATATTCGCGGTGGCGGCCACTTCCCCGAACCCGTGGTCAGGGACCATGCTCTTTGTCGCGTATTCGCTCGGGCTTGCGATTCCGTTTTTTCTCACCTCGCTCGGCATAAATACCTTCCTCAGGCATTTCAACAGGCTTAAAAAACACATGAGAATTGTCTCAGTGGTGACGGGTCTTTTCCTCATAGTAACCGGGGTCTTGATTTTTACGAACAGTCTTGCTATGATAGCCGGATACATAAACAACTTAATGCCGAGTTTGTAGCTCAGGGCTGTGATGAACGCTTCCTTATCCCCCTCCCCCCTCGCGGGGGAGGGCAGGGTGGGGGCGGGTGGGCGCAGCCCTGAAAACCTCAGGCATTAAGGCCTGAGCTACATGGTCATGGAGACATCTTTATGACAATGCTCGTAGTGGAAGTCTACGCAAGGAAAGATTGTAAGCCTTGCGGCCTTTTCTCGAAAAAAAGTTGCTGCGTCCTGTGCGCGGACGTTAAAGATGTCATCAGCAGGGTGAATAACGACATCCCCTTCCAGTTCAAGGAGGTGGACATCGCCTTGGACACGGCGCTCGACAGACGCTACAATCTCGACATACCAACGGTCTTTATAAACGGCAAAAAAGCCTTTAAGTTCAGGATTGACGAAACCGAGTTCAGGAAAAAGGTCAGGAAAGAGATAATAAAGGCCGGTCTCTTGAGGCTCTCGATTAAAAAACGTCAGCAATATACCTGACCACTTTCCCCTCTTAACTTTTAAGTCCCCCCTCCCGTTGTAATGCTTCGCGGCAACGAAAAACAATCCCCAATGACGTTGAAATCCTCCTTGCCGTTTTGCCGCCCATCTTGCTTTTACGGGTGAAATTGGTTATATTTTCAAAACACTTAAAGGGAACCGTGTCCACGCGCAGCTAAACGCATTAGCGGGTTTAATGATGCTCAAGAATGTCCTTATATTCGTCTTGGCGGTTTTTATTCCGCTTGCCCCTTTACCCGCGTTTGCCGGAGACGCTGGGAAAAACCCATCTGCGCGGATTGACGAGGCGGCCGTGAGCCGTGCCCCCGGCGAAGGGGGCAATACCCCCCTGAGGATTTCTTTTTTGGTGAAGGACGCCTTCACGAAGGAGATAGAGGAGGCCGTGAGGAGCGGCATCCCGACCGCGTTCACCTTCATAGTGAAGCTTTCCCGCGTAAGGGAATACTGGAGTAATGAAGAAATGGGCGTTTGGAGGTTCAAACATACGGTCAGATACGATTCCCTAAAAGACGAATACGAGATTAGGCGCGACGAGACAGGCGCACAGGCAATAAGGACAAAGGACATCGGCGACATGAAAACGATAATGACCGTTTGTCCCGGCGTGGTCTTGGCCTCGGCCGCGCCGCTTGATAAAGGGCAGAACTACGAGATAAGGATAATGGCCGAGCTGCGCGCGGTTGAGTTGCCGTTTATACTCAACTACGTCCTTTTCTTCGTGAAGTTTTGGGACGTGGACAGCGGATGGTATACTTACAAGTTTTCACCATGAGACGGTTATCGGTTATCGGTAACGGATACCTGTTTTGCCTTTGTTTTTACCGATAACCGATAACGGCTGACCGATACCTGTTTCTACTTATGAGCGAAGCCCAAAGACCGGAACTCGAGCAGAAAAGACGCCGCAGGGAACTCTACATCATCCTTGCGGTGGCGCCGGCGATACTCCTTCTTACATATATAGAATCACACATCTCTCTCGTAAGCGGGGATGTGCCCATCCCCACGAACATCTTCATCCTCGGCCTCATCAACCTCAACATAATCCTCCTTGTGCTCCTCATCTTCCTCGTCGTGAGGAATACGGTAAAACTCTTCATAGAGCGCAAAAAAAAGGCGGCAGGCTCGAAACTCATGACGAAACTCATCACGGCCTTCGTCGCCTTCACGATAATCCCGACCTTTCTGCTCTTCTTCGTGGTCATCGGTTTCATAAATAGGAGCATAGACGGATGGTTCGGAATAAAGATAGAAGATTCCCTGAAGGAATCCCTCGAACTGGCCCAGAATTATTATAAAGACATGACGGACAGGGTGGTTACGGGCGCGCGCGTTACGGCGGTGGCCGCCGCGCGGGAGGGTTTCAGGCCGGAGAACGACAGGATACGGAGTTATCTGGATCTAAAGATAGAAAATGACGATTTCTCGACCATAGAGGTTTTTTCTTCGGACGGCAAGCGCATATACTACGCCATCTCCGGCAGGGTAAATAAAAACATGGTGCCGGACGTTGACCCTGCCCACGTGGAGCGCGCCCTCAAGGGCACGGCCGGGAGTTTCATAGATAATATCGGCACGGGCGACGTTGTGAGAGGCGTCGCGCCGGTCCCGTCTCCGGCGGGCAGGGACGCGGCCGCCGGCGCGGTCATCGTGAGCTACTACGTTCCGAAAAGTCTCATGGGAAAGATGGGTGAGATATCCGCGGCCTTCAACGGATACAAGCAGTTGAAACTCCTCAAAAACCCGGTGAAGGCGAGCTACTTCAGCATCCTCCTGATTATCACCGCCTTGATAGTATTTTTCTCCATCTGGATAGGCAGATACATCGCAAAGCAGATAACCGTCCCCATTCATGAGTTGGCCGAGGGGACTCACGCGGTGGCGAGCGGCAATTTGGATTATAGGATAAACGTGGAATCAAACGACGAGGTGGGCCTGCTCGTCAAATCATTCAACCGCATGACCGAAGACCTTGCCGCGGGAAAGACAAAACTCGAGAGCGCGAATCTGGATTTGAGGAGCACCAACAGCGAGCTTGACCAGAGGCGCAGATACATAGAGATAGTTTTGGGCAACGTCCCTGCGGGCGTCGTCTCCATAGACAGGGGCGGGCGGATAGTCTCCATGAACAGGGTTGCCGCCGAACTTCTCGGCGCCGAGGAGGGAGGAGCCATCGGCAAGAACTACAAAGAGGTCTTGAGACAGAGCGACGAAGAGATGATACGCGAGATGATACGCGAGATGCTTGAGATGGGGATAGAGACCATGGAGCGGCAGATGCGCGTGGCCGTGCGCGACAAGGTTATGACCGTGCTCGTGAACCTCAACGCCCTCAAAGACGAATCCGGCGATTACATCGGCATGGTGGCCGTGCTCGACGACTTGACGCATCTCTTGAAGACACAGAGGATGTTCGCGTGGAAGGAGGTCGCAAAGAGGATAGCGCACGAGATAAAAAACCCGCTCACGCCCATAAAACTCTCGGCACAAAGGCTCAGGAAAAAATATCTCGCAAAATTTCCGGAGGAAGACTTGGTCTTCGACGAGTGCACCATGACGATAATAAAACAGGTTGACGAGTTAAAGACGCTCGTGAACGAGTTTTCGAGCTTTGCGCGGATGCCGGCGTCCAACCCAAGCCCCAACGACCTGAACGAGATAGTGAACGAGACGGTTACGCTCTACAGGGCGGGGCACAGAAATATCCGCTTCGAGGCCGCGCTCGATGCGCGGCTGCCCGTGGTTGACCTTGACCGCGACCAGATAAAGAGGGTGCTCATAAATCTAATTGACAACGCGGTGTCTTCCATCGAGGACGAGGGGTTCGTGAGGGTTGAAACGCTTTATCTCGACGAGCTTCGTCTTGCGAGGCTCGAAGTCATAGACAACGGCGCGGGCATACCGTCCGAGTCCAAACAGAGGCTCTTTGAGCCGTATTTCTCCACCAAGAAAACCGGCACGGGGCTCGGTCTTGCGATAGTCTCCAATATCGTGGCCGACCATAACGGCTACATCAGGGTCAAGGATAATCAACCGAGGGGGACGCGGTTCACCATGGAATTCCCGGTAAAGGTGGTAACCGCCGCATGAAGACCGTTTTGGTGGTTGACGACGAACAAGATATAAGGGACGCCCTCGCCGGAGTCCTCAAGGACGAGGGCTACGACGTGGCGCTTGCCGCAAGCGCCGAGGACGCGCTTAAAAAGCTCGACGCAAAGGCCACGGAGTTGGTCTTACTCGACATCTGGCTTCCGGGCATGGACGGGGTGGAGGCGTTACAGGAGATAAAGACCAGACACCCGCTCCTTCCGGTCATCATGATATCCGGCCACGCTAATATCGAAACCGCCGTCAGGACGACCAAGCTCGGCGCTTATGATTTTATAGAAAAGCCGCTCTCCCTCGACAAGGTGATTATCACGGTGGAGCACGCCCTCGAGCATAAACGGCTCATGGAGGAAAACAGCGCGCTGAGGCAAAAGGCCCTTTCCAAATTCGGGATTATAGGCGTATCCGGTTTGATGGAGGCCCTGAAAAAAGACATCGAGCGCGTGGCCCCCACCAACGGTTGGGTGCTTATAACCGGAGAGAACGGCACGGGCAAGGAAATGGTGGCGAGGAATATCCATCTCCTTTCAAACCGCTCATCCAATTCCTTCGTGGAGGTAAACTGCGCGGCCATACCCGAGGAGTTGATAGAGAGCGAGCTGTTTGGACACGAGAAGGGTGCGTTCACGAGCGCGGCGGCCCAGAAAAAAGGCAAATTCGACCTCGCCGACAAGGGCACGATATTCCTCGACGAGATAGGAGACATGAGCCTCAAGACACAGGCAAAGATACTTAGGATTTTGCAGGAGCAGACCTTTGAGCGCGTGGGCGGCGTGGAGCAGATTTCCGTTGACGTGCGCGTGATAGCGGCCACCAACAAGGATTTAAAGGATCTGATATTTAAGGGCGCGTTCAGGGAAGACCTCTACTACAGGCTGAACGTGATCCCGTTGTACGTGCCGCCTTTGCGCGAAAGGGTCGAGGACATCCCGCTTCTTTTGGAACATTTTCTCGCTCTGTATTCCGCGGAGACCGCAAGGGGGGAGATGTCCGTCACCGAAGAGGCCATGGACGCGCTCCTTAATTACGAATGGCCTGGCAACGTCCGTGAGTTGAAGAACCTCGTGGAGCGGCTCGTTATCATGGCCCCGTCCAACGTCATAACCCCGGATGACGTCCCGGCGCACATAAAGGGGGTTCAGGGCGCGCAGTCCTCGAACCTTTTCAGGACGAATTTGCTCAAAGAGGCCCGGAGCAATTTCGAGCGGGAGTTCATCGTCCGAAAGCTCAAGGAATTCGGCGGCAACATAGCAAAGACCGCGGAGGCCATCGGCATCGAGAGGAGCCATCTCTACAGAAAGATAAAGGGCTACGGGCTTGAGGTTTAGCGGGTAACGGCCGAGATAGTAAACCGTTAAAAAGAGGGGACATCTCTAAATTGGCCGGACATATACAAAGGAGATTATCGACTAAGACAAACAGTGTGTTAGAACGGCGTTGTTTTTAAAAAATTATCTACGGTTGCTCGATAAACGATAAAGCAATGTGCCGTTACATATAGTCTGTTTTGAAAAAGACGATAAATCTGCTAAGGTCGCAGGATGGAAAAATGGAAAAACCCATAATCTTGGAATACCCGACAGAAATTTTCGGGCATCCTTTTTGCGACCATAGCGATGGCGCAAAAAAAGCCCTTAAAGACCAATATTGCCCTTTTCTCGATGATGAATGCAAAAAACCAAGAAAAAGCGAACCTGAAATAAAAGTAGGCGTTTGCAGTGTTGGTTATAAAGGCGGCTTTTCGCGCTCTTTTCTGCCTGTAATCATTTGTCCTCATCGTTTTAATGCCCCTAATATTTTTAGAACCATTCAAAAAGAATATTTGAGCGAGTGGGAGAATATCGAATGGATCACGGAGGTAAGCATGGGAGTTGGCGGGTCGGTAGACTATGTTGCGATTAACAGAGATAGGCGGACGAGTAAAATCAAAGACTTTCTCTGTGTCGAGTTTCAAGCAGCTGGGACAACGGGAACTCCTTGGGATGCCGTTCTCGAATTCAAGAAAGATAGAAAATTTTCAAGTGAAAGCTACCCTTACGGAATAAATTGGGCTAACGAATTTGTAAAAACCATGATGCGGCAAGTTTTCAAGAAGGGAAAAATCATCGAGTATTGGAAACACAAAATTATTTTCATAATTCAAGATGTAGGAATGAACTACATCAAAAGCGCAACGCTAAACCTATCCCCTTCGTCAAGACAAAAAAGAGGGTTGTATTTGGTGTAGACCCGCCTGCGCTGATTTAGTCTCGGAGTCTTAGCCGTCCTTCCTTGAAGTAGACCTCCCTCGGCGTCCGGTAGCCTAAGGACTCATGTAACCTCTCGGTGTCGTGGAAGTGGAAGTATCTTGCAAGGCTTTCTCCGGCCTCAGCCACGGTCTCGCGGCTCTTGAGATAAACCTCCTCGTATTCGATCGTTCTCCAGAGCCTCTCGACGAAAATGTTATCCGGGGCGCGGCCCCTACCGTCCATGCTTACGGCAACCCCGAGGGCTTCAAGCCGCCCGGTGAACTCGACGCTCGTGAACCGGCTGCCCTGGTCCGAGTTGAAGATCTCAGGGCTTGAAAGCGTCAATGCCCTCTCCAAAGCCCTTATGCAGAACTCCAGCCCTTATGCGGAACTCCGCGTCCGGCGCCGTCGAGACCTCCCATGAGAGCACACCGCCTTTGACGGCCCGATGAGTTCGCACCGACGGCTTACGGGAATCTCCCGATGCCGCGGCTCCATCAACGCCTTCTTCCCGCTTGCCGAGCGGTTGAGATTTTTTTTTAAGCCGGTCCGGCTCCACCTTGAGCCGTCCTATCCGCCGGTAAAGCTCGTCGGCCTCCGCTTCGTCTTCCTTCCCCTCGCGCCTTCGCC
>JACRCC010000068.1 GCA_016234405.1 Deltaproteobacteria bacterium
AGAACTTCTGAACTTCCATTCGGGCGAACTCCTCCAACCTCTGCCAGTTTACCCTTGACTCAACGGCCTCTTCGGTGGTGTAATTACCCATGGCGGCTGTCTCCTTTTTTAGGGCCTCAAGCCCGGTTCTTGGTCGAACCTAAAGGATACACCGCCTTCAACTTATTTACACACCTTTTTAGAATACCCCTAAGCCGCCCTTAAAACCTTCCCGCTCTTGGCATAGGCGGCAATAAGGGAGGTCTCGCTTTCAAACTCCTCCGGCGTCAGGGTGATGATATCGAGGGGGATCAAAAACTTTTTAATGGTCTTTATCTCGGCATCTTTTGTCAACTGCGCCCTTTGAAATATATCTTTTGCGCGGAAATCCTCCGCCACGATCAAAAGATCAATATCGCTGTCGCCTTTGGCGGCGCCTTTAGCCTGAGAGCCGAATAGTATCAGCCTTGAAACATGTATTCCCGTTTCATCAAGGCATTTCTGAAAAAACCTTACTGCTTCTCTGACCTTGCTTTTAGGCATTCCAACACCTCTTTGCTTTTTGTAAGTATCTCTTTTGTCTTTTTTCTGTCGAATTCCTTCATTATCTTTGCCAGATCATCCGGGTAGCGAGTAGGGACGCTCACCCTGTTAAGCGTAAAAACGAAATCATACAGCCCTTGCGGGATCTCGATGTTGATCTTTTCGAGAAGGAAAAGAAGACTATGCGTATTCGGCGGAATCTCCTTCAATATTCCTTGATACAAACCCTTCAAGGTCTTTTCAACCGAGAGATGACACATGAATACCGCATACACATACCGCTTTCCTTCAAACATGTATCCAGCGGTGTCCATGTCATAATCGCCCTGTTTAAACCATTCTGACGGTTTTTTACTCATACCGGATAAATATAGCAAAATAGCGTTTTTATTGCAAAGACATTGACTGCGCCCTGCATGCCATTCAATATATTTTTAAAATGTACCGCCGTTGCACTGCGTGCTGCTTATTATTGCCTATTCTACCGCAGCATCTTAGCAGATTCGTCCTTGAATTTAAAACCGAAAAACCCCCGTGGTAATGTTATAATCCGCGCAACCGCATGACCCCCGGCATCCTCAAACATATCGTCCAAGAGCTTGACGCGGCGTTGCGCGCCGGCGTTATCTCGCGGATACACCAGCCCAACGAAAAAGACCTTGTCTTCAAGGTCTATTCACGCGGACAAGACTTTAGGCTCCTGATTTCAGCGCATCCCGAATTTTGCAGGATGCTTCTCACGGAGGAGGAGTTTGAAAACCCCCAAAACCCTCCCCGATTCTGCGCGTTTTTAAGGAGCCGGATAACCGGAGCGCGCATAGAAGGGATAACGCAGGACGAAGGGGAAAATATCGCTCACATAAAACTCGCCAAAAAGACCGGGGAAGGCATCCGGTCATACACCCTCACGATGGAGCTTACGGGCAAATCCGCAAACGTGATTTTAATCGCCGAAAACGGGGTCGTGCTCGACGCGCTCAAATATTTTAAACCCGGAGAAACCACAAGGCCGGTCGTTCCGGGTATAAAACTCGCGCCTTTGCCGCGCCACGCGCACGGGCCGCAGGGGCCCGAGTTCGATAAACAAGAGTCCGAGTCGTGGAACGAGGCGGCTGAGCGTTTTTACGGCGGCCTTGTAAAGGAGGCGGGCTTCGCCTCAGAGAAAAGCCGCCTGAAAAAAATCATCGTTGCCGCGGAAAAAAAACTCTTGAGGCTCCTTGAAAACGTGAATAACGACAGGGTCAAGGCCGAGGCAGGGCTGCAGCGCGCCCGGCTCGGAGAAATTCTCAGGGGCAGCTACAATCTTATGAGACGCGGCATGAAGGAAGTCGAGGCCCTCGATTACGCGAAAGAGCCGCCGGAAAAAGCGCTCATCCCCCTCGATGAAAAACTCTCGCCTTCCGAGAACGTGGACAAGCACTTCAAGCTTGCGAAAAAGGCCAAGACCGCCATTGCGCTCCTTATAGGCCGCATACCCAAGGTAGAGGCCGAGATTGAATACTTGAAGGAACTCCTCTTTGATTGGGAAAACGCGGGCCATGCGCAAGGCCTCGAAGCGCTCAGGGACGAGCTTATCGAGGCCGGATACGTCAAAAAAACCGCGTCCTCGCAATCGAAGCGCGTCAAGGCGGAGGTCTCGGAGCCTATAAGACGCCTGCGCTCTTCCGACGGATTAGAAATACTCGTGGGCAAGACCGCCAAGGGCAACGACCTCATCGTGCGGCAATGCGCAAAGGAGGGCGACCTGTGGTTCCATGCTGCACGCGCCCCGGGCAGCCACGTGCTCATCAAGGCCGCGGGCAGGGCCGTCGCCGAAAAGACCGTCATGGAGGCCGCGTCCATCGCGGCCTATTTCAGCAAGCTCCAAAATGAAAAAAAGACGGAGGTTATATGCGCGGAGGCAAGGCGCGTCAAAAAACCAAAAGGCGCAAAACCCGGCATGGTGACGGTGAGTGAATATAAGACGCTCCGTGTTGTGCCAAAACCTCCCAAGGGCGGATAAATCCCCAAAACCACCTCCCCTCCCCCTCCTTGTCAAGGAGGGGATTTTTATAAGCCTGCCGTTGACAACCCTCTGTTTTCCGCTACATTTAGCATCAATTCATCGCAACTCGTCAACTCTCTCCTCTGCGCGAAATACACCCCGAAACACCATAGAGAAACCCCGTAAAAACCGGCGGAACAAGATGCGCCAAAGCATCCGCAAAAAATTATTAACGGCGTTTCTTACGATAATCGCACTCTTTATGGCGGTTGTGGGACTTACGGCCGTTTATAACCAACACGCTTATTATAAGAACCAACAAATGGTTGCCGTCATCACCGTGGAGATGGATGGGTTAAACAGCCTCAGTTACGCTCTGGAGAGCGCGTTGATGCCCGCAAACGACTACATCATCACCGGAGACAAACGATATGAGGGAGAATTCAAAAAAAAATCAGAGGAGATTGAAAGACTTTTGAGGGAAGCGGAGCATATAGTGTCGCTTAACGTTGAAGAAAACCCCAAGGCGGTCAAGGAAGAAAGCGAAATCCTCCGGGACGTCCGCGTCTCATGGAAGAACATCGGCGCAATATCGTCGAGGGTATTTGCCTTGCAACGGCCCGTGGGCGGCCCCGTGGATGCAAGGCTCATGGAAGAGATGGATTATAAGCGGGGCCGCGAAGCGGCAAAAAGATTGGCACGGTGGCACGAGATTGAAGCGGAAGAATTAAAAGAAGCGGTGGATGAGATCCACGCGGCGCGGAGCCGGTCATGGCTCATAATGGGCGCGGCCTTCGTGATATTGATTGCCGGCGGCGCATATTTCGCGTCTCTTTTTGCAAAACGATTCGTCAGACCCATAAGGGAGCTTCACAACGGCGCGGAGCGGATAGCGGGCGGCGATTTCGACTTCCGCGTGGACGTGAAGACGGGCGACGAGATAGAGCAGCTTGCCCATCATTTCAACGCAATGGCGACGAGGTTGAAGGAATCCTATTCCGCGCTTGAGAAAAGGGTCTTGGATAGGACAAGGGAACTTGAGGAGCGGTTGAGGGAATTGGAGCGTTTCAAAACCGTGGCCATCGGAAGGGAAGTAAGGATGAAGGAGCTTAGAGACGAGCTTAGGGCGCTGAGGGAAAAGGCACGGAGGTTTGAGAAGCAAGGATGATATGGCGGACGGTATAAAAGAAAAAACTGCGGAATCGGGGACACCCGGCCTCGCTCAAGGGATTGGCAAGATACAGGCATCCTCCCCGAATGAGGAGGGCAATGCCCTGCTTTACATGCTCGAGGACTTAAACGAGATGCTCGCCTCGGTTGTAAGGGGCAAGAAGGAATGGGAAGACACGGTTGACAGCATCACTGACCCGCTTTTCATACACGACGAGGAGCATAGAATCGTAAGGTGCAACAGGGCATATCAAAAGCTTGCCAACGCCGCCTCTTTCAGCGACCTCATCGGCAGGCCGTATTTTGAGGTCTTCCCTAAGATGGAAGCCCCTTTCCGAATGTGTCTTAAGACCGCCGAAGAAGACGGGCTGGAAGAGGTTACCGTGGAGGCTGTAAACAAGGTCTACAAAGTAAGGTCCTATCCCTTAAGAAATACGGACGGCGGAGTTCATAATTCAGTCCACATTATGGAGGACGTTACCGAGGCAAGACTGGCCTCCGACAGACTGCGGCATGAGATGGACGTCACGTCGCATCTTTTGATGATAGCCGAGGCAACTGCCCGGACCTCGGACATAGGTCTCCTCCTTCAAAAAATAACGGAATGCTCGCGCAAGGCGCTCTCCGCCGACGCCTGTCTCATATATCTATATGACGCGGAGGCCGGGGCATTCAACCCGTCCCACTCATCCGGCATTGAAAAGGAGCAGCTCCCGTCATTCGTTTCAACGCCGCTTGAACACAAAAACCCGTTCGTAAAAAAAGCCCTCGAAACAAAGGCCCCCGTGGTCTTGGATACGGCTTACGCAGAGGCCGGTAAAATACCGAAGAAAGACGCCCGCGCCTGCGCTTATATTCCGCTCATCGGAAGGGATACTGCGCTCGGCATAATAGCCGTATTATATAAAAACCAAAAAACCTTCGGCGAAACGGACACGAGGCTCATGGCCGGCATATCCCATCAGGTCTCCGTTGCCGTAGAGCAGGCCCATCTCTACAGGGAGGCCACGGAGAGGGCCATGGAACTCTCCCGCAATATGGAAACCGTCAAGGTGATGCACGAGATAGACGCGGAGATACTCTCGACCGTCGAGTCGAGGGAGATTCTTGAAGCGGTCACGAGGCTCGTTGCAAGGCTCGTCCAATGCGACAGGGCCACGGTCGCGCTCGTTGACGCAGAAAAGGAGGCGTTTATCTACACGGCCGGCTTCGGCGTCGAGTTCGCGCCCAAGGGAACCGTCACGACGTTCAAAGACACTTCGGCAGCCGAGGTCTTAAAGACCGGCAGGCCGGAATATGCGGCTGACCTCAGGGAATTCAAGACCCTCCTGCCCATCGAAAAGAAGCTTGTGGAGGCGGGCTACCTCTCTCATATAAGGGTGCCCATATCGCTCAAGGGCGAGATAATCGCCGTCTTGACCATAGGCTCCAAACGCCCGTCCGCTTACGGGCCTGGCGACCTCTCCATGCTTGAGAAACTCGCGTCCCAGATAGGCGTGGCCCTTGAGAACGCCAGACTTGTCGAAGATCTCGAATCGCTCTTCATAGGAACGGTCAAGTCCCTATCCGCGGCCATAGACGCAAAGTCCAAATGGACGGCGGGCCACTCGGAAAGGGTATGCGCCTTTGCCATGAAGATAGGCTCAACGCTCGGATTGAACGCGAAGGAAATGAGGGAACTTGAACTGGCCTCTCTCCTCCATGACATCGGAAAGATAGGGACGTATGAGGCAATCCTCGAAAAACCGGGTAAACTTACGGATGAAGAGATGGCGGTGGTAAAGCAGCACCCGGGCAAGGGCGCTGAGATACTCGGGCCCATAAAACAGCTTAAGACCGTGATACCCGCCATAAGATACCATCAGGAATGCTTTGACGGCAGCGGATATCCCGAAGGGATAAAGGGAGCGGACATCCCGCTCTACGCGAGGATAATCGCGGTTGCCGACACGGTTGACGCAATGGGCGCGGACAGGCCATACAGGAAGGGAAGACCGTGGACAATGATAACCGCGGAGATTAAAAGATGCTCCGGGACCCAGTTCGACCCAGAGGTGGTGGAGGCCTTCTTGAAAACGACGGGCCAGCATGGTTGATTTGATTCCTCTCGTTGCCAAGCTCCGCTTGGCAACGCAATTATCGGGAAGCTATGGCTTCCCAGGCAAGTCCGTTCCCAAGCGGAGTTTGGGAACGAGAGAAAACCGATAGGCAGGGTTAATCCTTATTTATGCTGAACGTCCTCCTCATATTCGATAAAAAGCCTCCGCAGGAAATCCTCGACATCTTTACGGGCGCGCACGCCGAGGTCTACTCCGGAGACGAGCCGCTCCCGCAAAAGATAAAGAAGAACAACTACACGCTCGTCCTGCTCGAGGGGAAAAAAGAGCTTATAAACGACATCAAGACAGCGGACCCGCGCGTGGAGGTCTTTTTCATCGGGGACCAAGAGATGGACGCGGTCGAGGCCATACGGCTCGGGGCGACCGCGTGCTTTCCGGCGCCGCTCGACCCCCGCGTCATCGAGCGGCTCAAAAGGGAAGTCGAGGGCGTCCGTGACCTCGTGGTAATAAGAAGGGAGACCGCGGACCTCGAGCGCCAGCTTGCCGAAAAATACACCTTCTCGGGGGTCGTCGGCAAAAACCCGCAGATGCTTGAAATCTTCAATTTTCTCCGGCGCATCGCGCCGTACTTCAAGTGCGTCACGGTAATGGGGGAGACCGGTTCGGGCAAGGAAGAAATCGCAAAGGCACTTCACAACATAAGCCCCGGTCAGAACCATCCGTTTATAACCTGCAACTGCGCGGCCCTCGTCGAGAGTCTACTTGAATCAGAGCTGTTCGGACACACCAAAGGCGCGTTTACCGGCGCGGTGTCGGACAAGGAGGGCATATTCGAGGCAGCCGGAGAGGGCACGGTTTTCCTCGACGAGGTCGGAGACCTGCCGCTTTCATTTCAGCCGCATCTCCTGCGCGTCCTCCAGAGCGGGGACTTTAAGCGCGTGGGCAGCGCGAAACCCATGAAGGCTAAATGCCGCGTAATCGCCGCGACGAACAGGGACCTCGCGCAGGATGCGAAGACCGGCAAGTTCAGGGAAGACCTCTATTTCAGACTCACGCCGCTCACGGTTAAAGTCCCGCCTTTGCGTGAGCGGGTTGACGACATCGCGCTTTTAACCCGCCACATACTGAATAAATTCCATAAGAGGACCGGCAAAAAAATATACGGATTCTCCATTCAGGCTCAGAGCGCGCTTTTGACCTACGACTGGCCGGGCAACGTAAGGGAGCTTGAAAACGTGATTGAAAATATCGCCATACTCACCAATTCGGCGTTTGCGGCCCTCGAGGACTTGCCGCCCGACGTGCGCCGGAAAAAACCTCAAACAAATCCCAACGCGATGACGCTCGAAGACGTCCAAAAACTCCACATAGAAAACGTCCTAAAACAATGCGAAGGCGGCAAGACCGTTGCCGCGGCAACGCTCGGCATAAGCCGCCGGGCGCTTTTCAGAAAGATGGAAAAATACGCCATTAAATAACGCCCCAGAACCGCCCTTGCGCCCCGTAACCGCCCGTTGCCAAGACAGTAAACGCCTCCACTCCAACCCCTTGAATTACCAAACGAATACCCGTAATTTTGCATCGCCCTTATCTCCCCATTACACAACATACCAAAACCGCCCTTTCTGACGCCTTTCAGCTTAAACCCAACTAAAATTAACCATAAAATTCAATGGGTTAGCTCAATACAGTTTTGGCACGCTTCTTCCAATATATATTGACAAGCGAGAAGCAAATAGAGAGTAAGGAGGATGAAAATGAACAAGACATTCAAGACCATAATAAGGACTCTCACCGCAACGGCGCTTTTAATCGCAAAGGCATACGCCGAGGGCAATACAACCTTGAGCGCCGCAAACACAAAGGTAAGCATGAGAGAAACGCTCATCGGTTCAGCGGCTATCGAGCGGGTCTACGCGATTGACGGACACCATACGTTGGTAATAGGCGCGGACGCCGTGCTCAGCGTCGACAACGGCATCACAATCATCAAGAAATACGAACAAGGGGAGATTGCGCCTGTGCCCGCGTATCTCTTGAGACACGATTTAGCGCAGCCGTTCGCATTTAAAAACCCGGCCATCACCGGGAATCTCTTGCCGACAACCGGGAATAAAATCACCTTCGGGTCTTTGATAAACGCAAAAGACGCTTATGTCGAGCTTGATTTAGCGCAGCAGGCCATAGCGGCTTGCGAAAAGACCGGCGGAGACATGACCTTCGTAATCCCCAAGGCCTCGGGTAACTATGCGCGGCTCGTATCCGTTGACGCTGCCGTTGCATTCGACTACCTCGCGCAAGAGGCCGTCCGGGATACTACTTGGTTTGCGGCCTGCTCATCCGAGGGTAATTCCCTCTCGCGTTTCCTCGTCGAGAAGTACTACGGGCACAAGGCCTCTCCGGTCAAGACCGCAAAGGTCTTCCCCGGCAGGACGCTCGAAGGCATCGCCTACGTGAGGGAATTTACCGCGCCCGCTGAGACGGAGGTCAAATACAACCCAGCCGAACACGCCGCGGAAAGGGCATTGGCGGCTCAGGAAGCGGCGGCGATGAAGTCCGGCTTCGTAAAGCCCGACGGGCAAGTAAAATACACCGGCGTATATAACGGCGAATACAAAAACACCGGGTGCGCCCGCGTAACGGTAAAGGTAACCGGCAGACTGAGCCTCAGAAACACGCTCCAGGCCAAGGCTTATGACTTCAAGGTCTGCAAGGGACTCGCGGCCTTCCTCGGCGAGAACGATAGGGTTGACATGCGGCACGTCTACGCCGCTTACACGAAGTAACAATGCAAGGAGACGGCCATGAAGATAACGATAAGAGACATAACCGAAGCCAAAAGAACGGATGAAGGGGGCGCCGCCGCAACGAATGGGATTACCCGTATCGAGGACCAGGGGCGCAAGCGCACGGTGATGGTCATTGACGGGATACGCCAGCCGCTCGCGCATCTGGCCGAACTCATAAGGAAGAACGGCTACAGGGTCTTGCACGTTGGGCGCGGCAAAGACGCGCTCGAACGTCTAAATACCGACGAGGTGGCCCTCCTCGTAAGCGGGGCGAACCTCGTTGACATGGCAGGCTCTCTCTTTTACCTGCAGGTGATGTCTTTATCGCCCGACACCGTAAAGTTCATGATAGCGCCCACGTCCGACCTTTTGTCGGCGGCGCACATCATACACTCCGGATACGTTACAAGGTATCTTACGGGAACGTGGAACGACGAGAAGACGCTCGACGCGGTAAAAGACGGGATACGCCAGTACGAACTCCACAAAGAAAGCAAGGCCTGCCTTACGATCATAATGTCGCGCACGCAAAGACTGCGCGCCCTCGCCGACGAACTGCACAAGAGCGGCGCGGAAACGGAGAAAAAGGCTTATTGACTAAAACAGACTCACCTAAACGCGGGGCCGGATTTTTACCCTTCCGGCCACGCGCCGATTTTTAAACCTGAAATAAAAAAGGGGCGCCCTTACCTGAACGTCTGATGGCACTGGATGCAGCCGTCAAGGAGCCTTTTGGCGGTTGCGAGCATCTTAGGGCGGTTCTTCTTTGACGCTGCCTCGGAAAGGATTCCGAGGTTTTTGTGGAACTCCTTGTCGAGCCTCTCGAACTCCTTCATCCTATCGGCGTTCTTACGGAGTTTAACGCCCCCCTCGGCTATAGCCGCCTTCGTCTTCTCAGCGGCCCCGTGGAGCGACTCGACCGCCTTCACCACCGTATCCGTGTCGCCGAGGGCAACGGCCGAGACTATGTCCCTGAAGGCCTTGTCAATAAAGAGCATCTCGGCAAAGAGAGGGTTGTCGGCGGCATGGGCCGCCGCTGGCATGGCCGCAAGCGTAACAAAGGCAACAGCAAACGCCGCGAGGGTCTTTTTTGCGCTCCGAAAACCTGTCTTCATTAAACCTCCGTAACGGTTATCGGTTATCAGTTATCAGTTTAAGGACGATTGGTTTTTACCTTAACCGATAACCGATAACTGATAACCGTCTTTACTTATAACCGTTCACCGATAACGGTTTTCCTACAATTCGTATCTGAGCTGAGTATACACGTTGTCGTTTCTGTCGAGGCTCCCGAACCGGGTCGTATCCTTTGCGCCGCCGAAAAAGTTTACTCCAAGCGCCCCCCAGACATGGTCAGTGAAGTTATATCTTATCTCCGGGTTTATGAGATAGTCCTTATCCGTAGGACTCCAGAAATTAAACCAACCGAGCCTCAGGGTCTGGTGCATCAGGAGATACTGCGCCCTCACGCTTACAAGCTGTTTGTAGCGCGGCTCCTTGGGAAAACCCTGCATCCTCGTGGACTCGTACGCGCCGTAATCGGCCATATATTCGCCCATATACTGCGCGCCCGCGGTCAGATCCTCGGCGATTTGTCTCTGGTATCCGCCGAGAAACTTTACTTCGGAATTAGGCACGAGCGGGTTTGTCCCCTTCGCGTCGTCCTGAGACGCCCAATAACCGGCCTCTACGCTCGCCACGCCGCCCGCAACAGCCCCCTGGGCGCTTGCGCCGTAGACGAGCAGCCCGGGATATGAAAACGTTATCCGTGACGGCGCGGTAAAAGAATCCGGGGTCATCGAGGGCTGCCGGTAGTAGCCCTTGTAAAAATAAAACGAGGTGTCGAAGCCGATTATATCACGATACGCCCGCAAGGCAAGCTCGGTGTTCGCGGGCTTTGACACGGGCTGGTCCGTTACCCTGTTCGTAACCGTGGGCATCGGGTCATACATCCAAAACCTCTTGGCCGCCGGATAATTATTCGGCTCGAAAAAAGGTATGACGACAAGCTCGAAGGAAGCGAGGTCAGGATACACTCCGGCCTTGATTGCGTCAACACCTTTTTTCAAGTACTCCATGGGCCTGCCGGAAAAAAACGCTTCATAGTCCTTCGGGAATACGTCGTTTATGAAGACCATGTCGCCCACGCCCCACGTCAGGACCTGCCTGCCGGCGCGCAAATCCCACGAACCTGACGTGTAGTCAAGATACCCTTCGCGCAGTTCGACGTCGGCCTTTTCATCCAAATGTCCGTAGAAGGCATCGGCCTTCAGGAAAAACCTGACGGGGTCTTTCGAGGCCTCGAGCTTCAGCTGCCCCCTTTCCTCGGACCACTTGTAATTCCCGTTGTCGGGGTTTGCCGAATCAATATTAGCGGAGTAGTTGCCCTGCACAAAACCGTGCGCGGATAATGCCTCAGCCGAGGCATGGCCGCTTTGCGCCGCGAAGAATAGCGCCAACAGAACGATTATCGTCTTTCTCATTAAAACTCTCCATTGCGTATTTTGCCGGGCCGCGCCCCTATTCTATCCGGTTCTTAGGCGGCTTCCTCAGGAACCTTTCGCTGAAAAGGGAATCTTCAACCCCGATGTTATAATCCGCCTTAGTGAAGCTGACCTCGGTCCTGTGGCCGCTCTGGAGATTTTTCATCGTCCTTTTGGTGACGGTCGGGATGCCCTTTATGACTTTCACTTCGTCCGCGGTAAAGACCTTGTAGACCTCCCCTCCCAAGTCGTAGTACCTCTCCTCGACCGGGAGAAAGGTCACACCGTCTATGTATGATATTTTGTAAGAGTAGGCCGTGTCAGCCGCCTTTGGCGCGCTCTTTACCGCATAACACTCCTTGCAAGGGGCGCCCTCTTTTTTCGCTTCCATTACGAGTTCATGCGCGTCGTCCTCTATGTCCCTGCCCGAGACGTCCTCATAAGTAAAGTCAGACCCCACGAAGCTCGAGCTTTTATCCTGCGCGGCAATCCTCCTTACCATATTAAGCGCGGGAACGAAAAGCCATCTGTCATCGTCTTTTTTGGGATACTTGTAGACCATGAATGTCATGTCCAAAACGTCCGCAGGCTGAAAAAAATACATGAAGTACTTCTGGTCTCCGCCGGACTCGCCGTAGTTTTTACGAAGCATGCTAAGCTCACGGACGCGCACCGCTCCGGTTTTGCTCACGAGCTTCATCATTACGCGGGCCTTGAAGTCTACCCCTTGATAAAAAAATGCGTCTTGGGATTTTTTCATAACCTCCGCCGCCGTCATCGAATGCGCGGGGTTTTCCCCCTTTACGGCCGCCGGAAAGATTATCGTCAGCGTCAAGACCGCCAATAAGTATTTAAGCATTATCTCCCCTCCCTCTTTTTTATGCGGCCTTTGTCTTGAAGAGCCATCCCTTGAACGTCAATATGAGCGCGGGCAGCAAGACGAGCGTAAAGACGGAACTCAAGACCATCATGCTCACGATAAACGCCCCGACCGTTATATACGGCGTGAGCGGCGCAAACAGCATCACGGAGAACGCCCCTGCAAATAAAATCGCATTTTTCATAATGCCTTTGCCGGGCCTCGATGCGGTCCAAAGGAGCGCGTCTTTCAAACCTTTTCCGTTTCCCTCCGCGAGTCTTTGTTTTAATCTGCTTACGAAGTGTATGGCGAAGTCAACGGCCATGCCCAGCGACAGGCAGCTAAGGACCGAGATGGGCATGTCAAAGTCCTTACCCATGTATCCGACGGCCCCGTAAAGGAGGAGTATGGTGAATAGGAGCGGGACATATCCCACAATCGCCCACTTCATTGACCTGTTGGCCAGCGCGAGTATTATGAAGACCACCGCGAGGGCTGCCAAAAAACCTTTTAACATGTCCCACAAGACCGAATCGTTCCAGACGAGATTGAAGTAGGCGTTTCCCGCGGGCTTTAGCGTCATATTGCCCGACTTTAAAGGATTTGCCTTTTGATACTCTTCCGTTGCCGCGACGACCGCCCTCATGGCCCGCGCGTCCCAAGTCTTCAACTGCACCCAGACGTTGGCCTTTGTGAATGGATAATTCACGAGGCTGTCCATGTCCGACGGTTTTGCGGACATGCCGAAAAGGAAGAGATACTGTCCTATCTCTTCCTTGTTGTCCGGTATGGCGTCATATTTTTTTCCCTCGTCGTGCAGGACGTAGTTTATCCTTTTGACCACGTCCGCAATCGAGCTTGTCTTTCCGACAACCGGCAGTCTTTCAAGGTGTCTTTGCAGCCCCTCGACGTAGCGCATGGCCGCAGGCGTCTTTATCGAGCCGTCTTCACCCGCCTCCGCCACCACGTAGCCGAGCGACGTGCCTCCGAGGTTTTTGTTCATCACCTCATCCGCGGTCCTTATGTCGCTGCCCTTTTTAAACCACTCGACCATGTTGTTGTTGACTGTTATTTTGGCGACCCCGATTATGGAGATGACAATCGCCGCGGCGCTTACGATGACCGTGCCGACCGGGCGGTTTACCCCGATGGAGGCGAGCGTTGCGAGAGGGCCTCGGATGTCGCCCTCATTGGGGCCGCCTTGCGCGCCCTCTGCCTTTGCGATCTTATCCGTATTCAGGAGCGTCAGGAGAGCAGGTATCAGGCTGAAACTCAGGAGCCTCAACACTATCGTCCCGAAGGCGATGACGCCGCCGAAGACCTGCACCGGGATTATTGACATGAAGAGCAGCACGCCGAACCCTGCTGCCGTGGCCATGGCCGTGTAGCGCACGGGCCTGCTCACCGCGGACATGGTCTCCAATATGGCCGTTTTCTTGTCCTTACCTTCCCGTATTCTAAAATAAAACTCGTTGAAGATGTGTATACTGTCCGTGGCAATGGCCATGAGAAAGACCGGCGCCATCGAGCTCATTATGTGCACCGGAAAACCGAGCCCGACTAAAAGCCCCATGCTCCAGACGATGCTTATCATCGCAACCGCCATCATGGAAGCGGCCAAAAAGAGGCTCCTGAACATCAGGTATATGGCGGCGAACATTATAAACCCGGCAATGGGCGAGAAGACCCCCATGAGCTTGAACATCTCGGCCCCGAAGGTGTCCCTTGCCACAGGGTCTCCGGCGATGTAGTAATTCTCCGGGCCGCCTTCCTTAGCGGTTATGAGTTTGAGTTTGTCGGCTATCTCTTTGCCGTTGGCCTCTTTTTCAAGGGGCAGGTATACGGCGGTCGTCTTGCCGTCGGCTGAGATTATGCGGTCAACGAACATGGGATTGCCGAATAATTGTTTCTTGAGCGCCGCTATTTCAACCGCGCTTTCCGGGTTACGAGCCATGAGCGGTGCGACCCGCAGGCCGCCGGCCTCGGCAGTTACGTTGGTGATGGTGGGGATGGCGTTTACGTCACGCCCGGCCACGCCCTTGATGGCGAGGGCCGATGCCGTTATGCGCGATACCTTCCCTAAAGTCCTCGGGTTCAGGACGCCGTCATCGTTCGTAACGCCCACTACCATCATGTCCGTGTACAGGCCGAAGGCCGCGTCTACCGTGTCGTTCCAGACCCTGACGGGAGAATCCGGCGGGAGCATGTTCTTGGGGTTGGTGTCTATCTTTATCTTGGGGAACTGAGTAAGGAAGGCGAGGGATATTATTATTGCGACTGCGAAGACGGTCTTGGGGCGCTCCACCGAAAACCTGACGAGCGGCTGTTTTTTCATCCACATACCCCTTTAGACATTTAATTGCTTTTATGCGCAATATTGAAACTTTATGCGTCAAAAAAACGCCAGTTTTTCTTCCAACGGGCCTCTGCCGGCGGTTTTATTCCAACCGGATTTGATGGGTGCGCGGAGTTTACCCTGAGTGAAGCGAATGGGCTTCACCCATCCTACGTAACTGCGTTTTTCAGGGCCGTAACTCAGGCCTTCGGGCCTGATTGTATCAGGGCTAAAGCCCTGAGCTACACGTCTGGGAAGCGGCGGTTACGCCTTTTTCTTCAACCTCATGGCGATTGAGTGCCCCTCGGCGAGCTGCTCCATGAGGACAGACTTCATGAGGGTGCAGGCAGCGGTTATCTTTGGGCTGTGGATGCTGTAGTAGACGTTCACGCCCACGCGCCGCGTCTTGACGACCCTTCTCTGGCGCAGGACCGCGAGGTGCTGCGACACGTTTGCCTTGGTTATGCCGAGGGCCCGGACGAGTTCGCCGACCGAGAGCTCGCCGTCTTTCAAGGACGCGATTATCTCAAGCCTCTTGGGGTTCGCCAGCGTCTTGCAGATCTCGGCCTGAAGTTCGAAGACTTCTTTTTTCATTTTTGCATTATTGCGCAATATTGAAACCATGTCAAGAAAAAAACGCCCCCCCTCACATCTCCGCGCCCGCGATGGTATACTCGCGCTCCGAGGCGACCCTCCTGATGGTGCGCTGGTCGGGGCGGAAGGGGTTTACCCTGGACTCCGGCGCGTCGAGTTCGAGTAGGCCGGCAAAGGGCGTTGCCTTGACCTTCATGTTGTATGCCCCGATCATGAGAGGCTCGAGGCTCAGGACATCCTGAACATTATAGGCCAAAAGCGTCTCAAGGGACTTTTCGTTCTTCTTCCGTGCCCAGTCCTGCCAGAGCAAAACGGCAAAATAGCCGTCAAGCCCCTCCAACTGGCCCCGCTCTATGCCGAAACCCTTCTCGCAGCCCTTTAACCCGCCCTTGAACCCGAGGTCGCTCAGAAGGTATCTCAAATCAACGTGCGCATGATTAAGCCTCACCCCAAACTCGCGCTCGATGAAAGGAATATCGAATGCCCTGCCGTTATAGCTCACGATAAGCCTGTAGCCCGCAAGGTCGTCAACGAATGCGTCGAGATTCTTGCCCCTCACGTACGCCCTCACGCTCACGCCGTCATAGAGGGAAACCGCTGTGATGAAACCCGCGGGGCCTGAATAACCGTTGGTCTCGATGTCAATATACGCCGCGCGGTCTTTAAGATGCGGGAAAAGCCTCCAGTGCTCCTTGGAAGGCAACCGCGCCGTAAAGTATTGGAAGTCGCCGGAATGCAACGCGGAAACGGACTCCTCCACGTACCCCCTGAGGGTGCGGCATACCCCGCATCCTGGCTCACCGCCGCGGGCGAGGAAGTCGTCCCACGAAAGGACGCCCCTGTCCCATAGTCTTTTCTCTATCGCGGCCCCGACGCCGGGGAGGTGGCAGAAGGTGTGCTTTAGCATCCACGCATAATACCACAACACGGCGGCATAAAAAATGTTTTTATTGCAGCTCGGCAAGGGCGCGCAAATCCGCATTGGCATACGTTGACAAGCGCTTATTCGGGTATATAATTTAAAGATATGGACGATTGGCCGTATGCGGATTAAACATACGGAAATTGTGAAAAAAATGATGTTTTTTTGACTTTTGTGTCTTAAAAATGGCGATGCTCTGGACTTTGATTTTTCATACATTTTTGGAATGAACGGCATTATGCAGAAAAAACCTTTAAAAACGTATGGTTTTGCTGAAATTGAGTTGCAAGCACATTCGCTTCGCGCAGTTGGCAATGTTTTTGCTTTATAATTTGGTAAAGAAGTTTTGTTATGTTTCATCGTGACTCAGGTCATATCATTTTTCATCCAGACAGATAATAATTGGGTAACGGGATCTTGCTTAATCCCCCGTGTACGGGGTTGAATGATTAGCGGCTAAAGGGACTAAAGGGGGTTCAACGCACCACAAACGCGGAGGCATCTATGGAAGAGAAGGCGTTAGTCAGAGAATTCAGCGGGTTCGAGCACATGGAACAACGAAGGCGTCTTTTTAACATATCCCGAAGAGACGGTTTCAAGATGTTCGGCGGATATTTCAGCAAGCAGGGACTGTTATTAGGTTTGGGGTTTATGGCGGTTTTTTGGGTGTTAGAGACCTTCCTGCACCGTCTTTTCTTCCACGCCGAGACCTTTAGCGATGCGTTTTTTTCAACAGACCCTAACGAGGTCTGGATGCGGGCGTTTATCGCATTACTCCTCCTTTTTTGGACATCCTACACGATGGCGTTGAAAGCCCGCAACAGGCACGCGATAGAGGTTATCCTCAAGGCGAAGTCCAAGATAATAAAAGGCCTAATTCCCGTATGTTCCTACTGCAAAAAGGTGCGCTACTCGGACGGGTCGTGGCACGGCATCGAGAGATTCGTAACGGATAAGTCTTCCGCCGAATTCACCCACGGCATCTGCCCGGAGTGCATGGGCAGGGTCGTTTGAAGATAAACGGCCGTGAGACGTGACCGTTTACCGTGACCGTGAGTAGCTCAGGCCTTCAGGCCTGAGATTGTCAGGGCTAAAGCCCTAAGATAGGAGGACTACCATGCCCCACCAGCCTAAGAAATTCGAGTTAAAAGGACTTGACGGGATATCCGACAACCAGATTTCCCAACATAGGGATATCCTCTACGCGGGCTACGTGAATAAATTGAATGAAATCGAGGAGCGGGAAAAGGGCGTGGACGTGTCGAAGGCAAACCAGATATTCAGCGAACTGCGCGCATTGAAATCGGACGAGACCTTCGCCTTGAACGGCGTGGTGCTGCACGAGCTTTACTTCGAGAACCTCGGAGGCAAAGGGGGCAAACCCGGCGGCAGGCTCGGAGACATCATAACCAAAGAGTTCGGCTCTTTCGACAAATGGGCCGCCCACTTCAAGGCCTGCGGCATGTCGGCGCGGGGCTGGGTGATGTTGGGGCTTTGCGCCTACGACGGACGCCTCCACAACTACTGCCTCGACACCCACAACTTCAACTTCCCGGCCAATACGGCCACTATCCTCGTGATGGACGTATATGAACACGCCTACGCCATTGACTACGGGGTAAAACGGCCGCCGTATATCGAGGCGTTCATGAAAAACATCGAGTGGGCGGCGGCGGAAAGACGGCTTGAGCGACAACGGCCGTGAGTCGTGAATCGTGAGTCGTGAAACCTGATGGCCGTTTCGTCTCACGACTCACGTCATCACGGCCGTAATGCGTATTTTCTCGCTGACCTTATAATCTCATCCGCGAAGTACGGTTTTCTTATGAACTCGTCTATCATGCCTTCCTTCACACCCTGCATTATCGCGTCCTCGGCGTCCCTGAAGTATCCGGTAAAAAGCACGACCCTTGTCTCCGGGTTTATCTTTTTTATCTCCCTGAAGGTTTCAAGCCCGCTCATGCCGGGCATGACCATGTCCATAAATACGAGGTTATAACCGGCTCCCTTCACCGCGTCCACCGCGTCCCTGCCGCTTACCGCGTATGCGGCCTCGAACCCCACGTCTTTCAATATCTCGCTTATGCCCACGCCGATACTCTCCTCGTCGTCAACGATAAGCACCCTGCCCCTTAACCTCGATGAAATCATAGCGCGCACCTCCAGTCTTTTGGAACTCAATTGACGGCTGACGCATATTCAACTCCGTTCTTGGGGGCATGAGACGATTAAAACGCTAAACCCGATATTACAGGTCTGATGAGGGACAAGATGAGGCGTAAGGTTTATGAAAATTCTCACTGGAAAAAACCACGGGCCGTAGAGGACTTTCACATCCGCCTAAAGTATAGCCTCTTGACTGCGGATGTCAAGGGCTTGACCCTGTAAGATATACAGCCTTAGCGATTGTTACGAAACTTGACAGATGGACTTTATGGGCTATACTGAAAATGATAATCAGTATCAGTGTGTATGCAAACGAACAAGGTAATAGATAAGCAAGAAGCGAATTCTTCGCTTCGCATTGAGCAAGAAGCGGATTCTTCGCGGAGTTTACACTGAACGCAGTGAACGTGCTCAAAAGGAGGTTGTTATGAGCGGCTTAATCTGGAAAAAAACGATGCAAGAGGCGATGGAGGACATATCAGGCGGAACAAGGCTCGCCCTTATCTTCTTCCACGACCCGGATGAAGAAGGTTCAAAAAAGACCTTGGTGGAAACCATGAGCGACAGGAACGTCATAAAACTCATGGAGCGCGATTTTTCGCCCGTCATGGTGAACATGAAAGAATCGCAGGACGCGGTAAAGTCGCGCCACGTTGACTGGTCGCCGACGTTCATAGTCTGCGACGAGACCGGCGCGGAGCTTGAGAGGTGGGTGGGATACCTGCCGGCGGACGACTTCAAGGCGCAGGCGATACTCTCAAAGGGTCTTGCCGCCTTGCACAAGGGCAGGCACGAGGAAGCGGCCGGACTCTTTAATGAGCTGATCTCCGAGTTCCCGGCATCCGAGTTTATCCCCGAGGCCGAGTACTTCCTCGGCGTGGCCGCCTTCAAGGACAAAGGCGAGACCGATAAACTCGTCGAGGTCTGCCATGAACTCTCGGCAAAATACCCTGAGAGCCTGTGGACCAAGAGGTGCTCAATCTGGTCGCACATAAACATCAGACATCCGTTCGTGGACTATAACGCCGGAGGCACGACGGGAAGCGGGGCATACTGACGTTGGGATGCGGGGAGTAGGATGTAGGGAGCGGTAAAGTCTTTACAACCTCCTATTCCCCATGTTCCACCCTCCGTTGGTTTGAGTTGCGGCTTCTTGGCCTGAGTTACAAGACGAAGGAAGGGTAATGCCCTTCCTTCGTCTAACGGCCGCCCATGTCTTGTTGATTTCCCCGGCGTTCTGACATATAATCCATTCAGGTTTAATGATGCGTCCTGAAAAATTCCGGTTTCTAAAAGGTTATTGCCGTGACCGACAACCCAACGACGCGAAATCGAATCGTCTCGGCGCTCGACAAGATACTTACGGCCATTGACGACATAATCCTATTCCTCGTGGCCTTAGGCATAATCGGAGTCGCAATCCTCCTGCTGTCCGAGGCCATAACGGATTACATCAACTTCACCTCGCACTCGACATCGCACATCATAAGCGACTTGATGTTCGTGCTCATCATAATGGAGCTCTACAGGCAGGTGATGCGCCAGATAAACCGGCACACCTTCTCGTTGAATCCCTTCATCTACATAGGCGTAATCGCCAGCATCAGGGGCATACTCCTCACGCAGATGAAACTCGGCATGGGCGAGACCAAATGGAGCGGCGGGGTCATTCAACTCATCGTCCACTCCCTTATCGTGTTAATACTCATCACGGGTCTCTACATTTACGCCAAGTATCAGGAAAAGACCGAAGAGCAGTAACGGCCGTGAGACGTGAGACGAAACGGCCGTCAGGTTTCACGATTCACGACTCACGGCCGTTAAACCCCTATCTTAAAAAACCTCTTTATCTCGTTCAAGATGGTCCTCTGCGCCTCTTTTTCGGCGTCAACGCGGGACGCGCCCCTAAGACGCGCGGCGTTCAACTCGGTCGTCCTCTTTGCGAGCACCACGGAGAGCCTCTCGGCTACGCCGGGGTTTTCTTTGAATATGCTTATGAAGGCGTCCGAGTCAATCACTATGCAGCGGCAGTCCTCTTTGGCCGCTACCGTAGCGCTGCGCGGCTCTCCGGCCAAGAGGCTCATCTCCCCGAAAAAGTCCCCGGCAAAGAGGGTCGCAACAAGTTCATCCGCGCCGGCTTGGGTCCTGTGAAAAACCTCAACGCCGCCGGCCTCCAAAAAATAACAGGTGTGCCCCGCGTCCCCCTGCCGCACAATTGTCTCACCGCGCCCGAAATCCTCGATTCGCGCCGAAGAAGCCACGTCTTTAAGCTCGTCTTCCTTGAGAAACCCCAAAAACTCTATGCCCTTCAGCGCGTTTATGATGCGCCCCGGTGGTTCGGGCCTGTGCAACGGGCGCCTGTGCAAGGTCTGCTCCGGGAACGGGATCTCTATCATATTGCGCTTGAAGCCGTACCATATCCTCGTGTTGAGTTCGGTCTTTACATCCGGGGCGTCCTTAAAATCGCTTATCCAAACCCTGAGCGAATAGTGCACGTAATAGCCCTCATAACCGAGTATCCAGACCTCGGGGGCCGGGTTTGAAAGCACGGACTTCACGTCCCTTGCGATGACGAGGAGGGTCTCTTTTACCTTGTTGGGAGGGTCGTTGAAACCCGCGCCAATCCTAACCTCGACGACGTGGAGTTTTGTCGGATAGGTGTAGTTTTCAAGGACGCCGTCGGCCACGAGGCGATTCGGAAGGTGTATCACGTCGTTTTCGCGCGTCATGATGTGCGTCATCCTCCACGTTACCTCGATGACGATGCCCTCCCGGCCGTCAACCCTGACCCAGTCTCCCTTTGCCACGATGCGCTCGGTGTTGATCCAAAAACCCGTAAATAGGTTCTTGAATGTGTCCTGCAATGAAAGCGCGATGATGCCGGTTATGACCGCTGAGGTGGTAAGGAGCGGCAGGAGGTCTATGTTGAAGATGCGGCTCAAGAGGAACATCACCGCGCCGAAGAAAAGCACGAGCGAGACGAGAGTCCTTATGAGCGGCGCGACGGTGTATTTTTTGAGGAGCCTTTGCGGCGTGTCAACCAAAAGCCAGCGCAGGAGAAATACCGTCCCAATGGTTGCGAGAAAGATAAAGGCCTTGTGGAGGACGTTGGCGTAGGCGCCTTCGGCTCCGAGCATGTGCGACGCGCCACGGATTACAGCGGCCAAAACGAAAAACACGACCGCGACAAAAAGCGCCTTGAAACTCAATTTTTGAGCATGAAGCACCTTCATGTCCGCCTCCCCCCTTACGCGAAGGTTTCAGGTAAAATAGTATATTTCCTCATGGGTTGTAAACAGGATTTTTTCTCAGGCATGGCCTGATGCCTTGAACTGACGCCTGAAATAAAAAAACCCCTCTTTTATAAAGGGAATATAAAAAGAGGGGTCGTCCGTCGAGTTACGGGGCGCGGCAGCGGAGGGGACTTCTTTTCAGGCCGCCTGCGCCCTCTTTATCACGTCCGAGCGCTCTGCGTCGGAGAGGAAGTGGTCGGACTCGGGATAGAGTATCTGCTCCTCTTTCATGTTGTGGTCGCCGAGCGTATTGGTGAGCGCGGACATGCCCTTTGCGACGGCTGCCGGGTTTTTGGCGTCCGTGCCGCTCAATATCGAATCGAGGAGCGCCTTGATGTCCTTGTGCTCCTCCCTCATGACGAAGGTGGGGCCGGAGTCCTTCATGCCGGTCTTTTCCTCGAATACCGGGAAGAGTATCTCCTCCTCCACGCCTATGTGCCTCTTGAGGCCGAGGGAGAATTCCCTAAAATCCTTTGAAGCCTCCTCCCATCTCCCGTCCTTTACGGCGCGGGAAAACCGCTCGAATATGGCGTCGAGCCTCCTGTGGTCGGTCTGAAGGTAATCCGTGACCGTCCTGTGCGTGTCCTTCGCCTCTCTCTTCGCGATAATGACCCGCCAGACTTCAGTCCCCCTCTCAAGCGGCCACCATTCGAATTCATTGTCGTGCTCGGCCTGAAATTGGTAGAGGAGCGGCTTGGGGTCGTGGTCGTTTACGAGCACGAAATAATCTCCGGGGGCTAAATCTTTAAACGCCCCGAATATGCCGGCGTGCCTGTCCTTTGGCGCAAGCGCCCTTACGTCGAGTATGCCTCCCATTTATAAAACCCCTCCTTGCATTCCTTATTCTGAAAAACTACATTACGATTATCCTTTGTTTCGCGCCTTGGGTGTATGACAAAAATCAACAGCGTATTCGTCAAACCCCGAACACTCCCTTGCGTATCGTTTTTTGGGGTCATCGAGGTCTTTTGAAGCCGCAATGCTGCCGAGTCTTTTTCCAATCGTCTTTATGGAAAGCGCGCCCGAGTCTATCCCTATCCAGCGTCTTCCGAGTTTTTCGGCGACGCTGAGCGTTGTCCCGGAACCGGCGAACGCGTCAAGCACGATGTCTCCGGGGTTTGAAGACGCCCTTATTATGCGGGCGAGGAGGGCCTCGGGCTTCTGCGTCGGGTACCCGGTCTTCTCGACGGACGATAGGTGCATCCCGTCCGGGATGTCGTCCCAAACGTCGCCCACGAGTTTATCTTCCACGAGATAAATTCCATCCTCGCGCAGAAAATATTTTACTCGGACGTTCCCGTTTTTGGTTCTGTAGACCCTGTTCTGCCTTTCCAGCCCGGCTATGCTTTTATCCGTATAATCGCCTTTCGGCGCGGTCTTGAACCACCTGCCTGACGGGTCTTGCGAATAACCCGGGCCGCCCTTTAAAATGCGTTTCTCAATAAATTGCCTGTTGAAGACGCGGCCTTTTTTTTGATATAGGAGGATGATGTCGTGGTTTCTCGAAAACTGGGACGCCGTAGCCTTCGCGCCCCTGCCCCCGTAGCTCCAAATTATATCGTTTAAAAAATTCTCAGGCCCGAAGACCTCGTCCATCACGGTCTTCACGCAGTGCGCCTTTTTCCAATCGAGGTGCACGTATATCGCCCCCCGCTCGCTCATTACCTCGCGCATTAGTATAAGCCGCCTTCTCAGAAATTCCATGAACGCGCTGCCGGTTAAAACGTCCACGTAGGCGTCTTCGTTCTTCTTGTTTTTGAATTTGAGCTTGGTCGAAAAAGGCGGGTCAATGTATATGAGCCTCACGCCGGGGGCGTTGTCGGGGTTTTTGAGCCTGCCGGAGTTCTTCTCGTTGAGGAGGGTTTTTAATACGGGCAGGTTGTCGCCGCGAATGAGTAGGTTGCGCGCGAGATTGCCGCGTCGCAAAAGCGCTCCTCGCAACTCCCGCGCTCCGGCGTGGGAGGGCATCCCGGGACGCTCCAGCGTCCCTTTCAGGACCGCCGCCGGGGTCTTCTCTATGACGGCCTTTTCCGGCTCCTTGCCTTCGTAGGCGAGGCTATAAGCGTTGGGTATAATTATTACAGCCACTCCCTCGCCAACTTTTTACCGAAGTAAAATCCTACGCCGGTACCGATGCCGGAGAATATCACCGCCGTCATGATGCCAATCTGGCTGCCGAGCCACCAACCTAAAGAGCTTACGATAATGGCGCCAACCCATGCGAAAAATTTTTGCATGTTATAAACCCGTCTCCTAACTCCTTCTTCGTATCGTTCCCGCGCTCCGCTCGCAATGACGGCGCCCATCTCGCCCCCCTCACAAGTTCTTCACCCACTCCTCTATCCGAGCCGCCATGTTCACGTCGAGGCCCACGAACTTGACGCCCATGCCCGGCTCCTGCTTCAATTTGGGGTCATAGTCCCTCTTCCACGCGACCTTGCAAATCACCCTAATCGGCGCGGGGTCTCCGGTGAGGGTGAAGGTTATATCAAACTCCTCCCCCGCGTTTTTCGGCGCGACGGTCGTTATGAACATCCCGGCCTTGCTGAGCGTCTTGGCGTATCCGAAAAAAGTCCCGCCCGCGTCAATGCCCTTGACCTTGAGGACGATGAGTTGACGTCTGAGGTTTTTTCTCCTGTCGGAGCGCAGGGGCGCGTAATCGGGGGCTTTTCCTTCCTTACCCTCCTTACCATTTCCCATAGTGGACTATCTCCGTGAGCGGCTTTCTGGCCTTGTTCTCCTTCTTCAGTTCCTCCAACGGATACCCGAGCGCGATGAGTCCGACGACCTCGATATGGGCCGGGATGCCGAGGACGGCCTTAACCGCCTCCGCGTCAATGGCCGCTATCCAGCAGGAGCCTACGCCCTCGGCGGTGGCCGCGCCTATCATCTCGGTAACGGCTATTGCCGCGTCCACCCACGAATAGTTGACCTTATCCGTCCTTCTCACCCACGCCAGATGCGGGTCCGCGCACGCCGCGATAATGACGGGCGCGTTTCTGAAACCCTCTTTCGTGAGCAAGGCGTTCAACCCCTCGCGGCCTTTTTTCTCCACCACGATGAAGTGCCACGGCTGCCTGTTTGCAGCGCTGGGCGCCCTGTTTAAAGTCATAAGAAGGCGGGAGAGGACTTCCGCGCTTATTGCCGCGTCGGAAAACTCCCTTACGCTTTTTCTCCTCTCGTATAGTTCGTAAAACGCCTTGAGCTTTTCGTCCATAATCCCCCCAGCCCCCCTTTAGAAAAGGGGGGCAAATTAAAACACCCTCCCGTCATTTTTCAGGCGGCTCGGTCATCATGCCGATCTTCTCGACGCCGGCCTTTCTAATCTCCGCCATTGCGGCGAGCACTGCCCCGTACGGGATCGTTTCGTCGGCCCTTAAAAGAACGAGCCTGCTGACCTTCGCCGCGTTGAGAATTTCCAATTGAGTCCGTATTTCAAAACGCTCGAAGGGCCTGTCGGCTATGAATATGCGCCCGTCCTTTGCGATGGTTACCACGAGAGGTTCTTCTTGGGAGGAGACCGACGCGGCCTCGACCTTGGGGAGATTAACGTCTATGCCGGAGGTCATCATCGGGGCCGTAACCATGAAGATAATCAGAAGAACGAGCATCACGTCAACGAGCGGAGTAACGTTTATCTGCGCCATGTATCTTCTGCTGCCGTTGCTGCCTGCGTTCATCATTCCCTCACTTGGGTATCTGCTTGGCGATGATGTTCAAGAGGTCCGACGAGAAGTTCTCCATCTCCATCTGTATCCGGCTTATGCGCGACACCACGTGGTTGTAACCTATAACCGCCGGGATGGCCGCAAGGAGTCCCATTGCCGTTGCTATGAGGGCCTCGGATATGCCCGGGGCCACGACCGCGAGGTTTGCGGAACCCTTCGCGCCTATGTCCCTGAAGGACGACATGATGCCCCAGACCGTTCCGAATAGCCCTATAAACGGCGCGGTATTTCCCGTTGTGGCGAGGAAACCCACGGCATATTCGAGTTTCGCGGTTTCAGTGGCTACGGCCTTTCTGAGCGCCCTTTGAATCCTGTCGAGATCGTCTTTATGGAGTTCCGGAGGCTGAGGCAGGGCTACCGTAGATTGTGGAACGACGCTTGAAAGCTCGGCGTAGGCGGCGCGGAAAATAGCCGAAAGCGGGGTGGCCCTAAATTCCTTTGTCGCGGAATATATCTGCGAGAACTGGCGCCGTTTCCAGAACATGTCGTAAAAGACGACGGTTTCCTTCTCCATCTTTCTGAGGAGCCGTATCTTATAGACGATTATCGCCCATGAAAAGACGGAGAAGAAAAAAAGGAGCAGCAGGACGAACTTGACCATGGGACCCGCGCCCCAGAGCATCTCCCAGAGTCCCGACTGCGCATTTACTGTCATATTCAATTATTAAACCCCCGGAGGATTTTGACTATGACAAATTATCATCAAAGGCAGTTCTTAGTCAACCCAAACGCTTGAACCTGTTGCATATTGCCTCTCTTTAGTCTAAAATGCGGCGTAACCGGAGACCTATACAATGATACAAAAAATTCTTCTATTGGCCGCGGCGGGCGCGGCCGGCACGCTCGCCCGCTACTGGCTCGGCGGGTTCGTTCAAAAGGCCTACGCCGGTGTCTTTCCGTGGGGCACCTTGGCCGTGAACATGTTTGGTTGTTTCCTCTTCGGTTTCATCTGGTCGCTCGCCGAAGAAAGGCTCGTCATAAGCGGCGCCGCGCGGCTCGTGGCGCTTGTGGGTTTCATGGGGGCGTTTACGACTTTTTCTTCCTTCGTCTTCGAGTCCGGAGCGCTCATGCGCGACTCACAGTGGCTCTGGGCCTTCGGCAACATAATCTTTCAGAACGTCACGGGACTTGCGCTCATGGCCCTCGGCATGGCGGCCGGACGCGCGGTTTAAACTTTTAACAGGAGGTCTTTCAATGGAACTCCCGCAAGAGTCCGAACTCTTGAGAATATTCGTAGGCGAAAGCGACAAACACAAGGGCGTCCCGCTCTATCAGGCCATAGTCGAGCTTGCAAGGGCGTCCGGCTTGGCAGGGGCAACCGTAGTGCGCGGCACACTCGGCTTCGGCGTCCACTCCCGCATACACACGGCAAAGGTATTGAGACTCTCCGAAGACCTGCCGATGATAGTCGAGATAGTGGACAGACCTGAACGCATAGCAGGGATACTGCCGGAGATTGACAAGATGGTGACCGAAGGGCTTATAACCGTCGAGAAGGTCCGCGTCGCGGCGTATAGGCACGGCGGACGCTAAACCTATCCCCTTCGTCAAGACAAAAAAGAGGGTTGTATTTGGCGTAGACCTGCCTGCGCTGATTTAGTCTCCGAGTCTTCCCTTAGCCGTCCTTCCTTGAAGTAGACCTCCCTCGGCGTCCGGTAGCCTAAGGACTCATGTAACCTCTCGG
>JACRCC010000069.1 GCA_016234405.1 Deltaproteobacteria bacterium
GCGGTCATTACATCCGGCGTAAAAGTTCTTACCAGAACAAAAACGTCAATATCCGATTCCGCGTCAAAATCCCCGCGCACCTTTGAACCGAATACCTCAAGCGCCATCAGGTTATCCGAAAGCGCCTCTTTAATCCTGCCCTCGAATACTTCAACGGCCTTCTGCTCGCTGGGATTCAAAAATTTAAGCGTTTTTAAGACAAATGCCGACATAATGGTCTACTTCTCCTCTGTCACGTCTTCCTTCCCCAACTCAAACGCGTCGTGCAAGACCCTAACGCTAAGCTCCGTGTATTTCACGTCCACCACGCACGATATTTTTATCTCCGAGGTTGATATCATCTGAATGTTTATACCCTCGCCTGAGAGCACCTCGAACATCTTCGAAGCGACTCCGGCGTGGCTCCTCATACCTGCGCCCACTATCGAGACCTTTGCGATATTCGGGTCTCCGACTACGTCCTTCGCCTCAATCTGCGCCGCGACCTCCTTGACGAGCTTCATGGCCCTCTTGAAATCGGATTTGGTCACCGTAAAGGTCAAATCCGTGTGGCTGTCGTGGCTAATGTTCTGCACTATCATGTCAACGTTTATCCCGGCCTCTGTGAGCGGCTTGAAGAGTTTGGCCGCAATGCCGGGCCTGTCCGGCACGCGGAGGACCGATATCTTGGCCTCGTCTTTATTGTATGTAACGCCCGATACGACGACCTTTTCCATCTCCGCATCCTCCTTGCAAACAAGAGTCCCTTGGGCCTCGGTAAAAGAAGATTTTACCATGACCGGAACATTGTATTTTCTTGCGAACTCCACCGAGCGCGTCTGCAAAACCTTTGCCCCGAGGGACGCCATCTCAAGCATCTCGTCGTACGAGACTTTTTTAAGTTTCCTCGCGTCCTGACAGATGCCGGGGTCTGTGGTGTATACGCCCTCAACGTCGGTATATATCTCGCAGAGGTCTGCCTTCAAGGCAGCCGCAAGCGCGACCGCCGTTGTGTCGGACCCGCCCCTGCCGAGCGTCGTGATATTGCCCTCCGGGTCAACGCCCTGAAAACCCGCTACCACCGCTATCACGCCGTTATTTAATTCCGCCGTCAACCTCTCGCATTTTATCTCTTCGATGCGCGCGCCGCCGAACTGCGAATCCGTTATTATCGGCACCTGATGCCCGGTAAAACTCTTTGCCCTGCACCCCAATTCCTTGAGCGCGAGGGCGAGGAGCCCGATGGTCACCTGCTCTCCGGTTGAGACGACCACGTCGTACTCGCGCCCGATGGGGAATTCCGATGCCTCGTGCGTGAGCGCGACAAGACGATTCGTCTCGCCCGACATGGCCGAGACCACGACCACGACCTTGTTGCCGGCGCCGCTGACCTTTGCCACCCGTTTTGCAATATTTTTGATGCGCTCGACGCTGCCCACGGACGTGCCGCCGAACTTTTGGACAATGAGCGCCATTATCTCCGTCTCCCGATCTTGTGTATGGCCGCGCCGCGCACGTCTTCGGCGGCCTCCATGATCATCTCAGGAAGCGTCGGATGCGCGTGCACGGTCTCGGCCAGTTCTTTTGCCTTTATGCCGGACTTTACGGCAAGCGTAACCTCACCGAGAAGGTCGGTCGCGTGCGCGCCGACTATAGAGCAGCCGAGCACCTTGTCGGTCGCCGGGTCGGCCAAAATCTGCACAAAGCCTTCGGTCTCGGCCATGCCCAGGGCCTTGCCGCTCGCGGCGTACGGGAACCTGCCGACAACAACGGGGATGCCCTTTGCCTCGGCCTCTTTTTCGCGCAGCCCAACGCTTGCTATCTCCGGGTCAGTGAAGATGCCGGATGGGATGCGCGCGTAGTCCATCTCGGCCTTTTTGCCCAGCGCGTTTGTAACGGCCACAATCCCCTGAGCCGAGGCCACGTGCGCAAGCAGCATCTTTCCGGTAACGTCGCCAATGGCCCAAACGCCCTTGATGTTAGTTTCCATTTTTTCGTTCACGGTTATTGCCCCGCGCTCCGTAGCCGCGCCGAGGGTCTCAAGACCGATGTCTTTTGAATTAAAACTCCTGCCGATGGACACCAAAACTTTTTCAGTGATAAATTCCCTTCCGTCATTGAGGCGCGTCTTGACGTGGTTTTCCTTTACCTCGACTGATTCGACGCTGACTTGCGTCAGCACGTTCACGCCGATTTCTTTAAACCTCTTGAGTATCACACGCGCAACAATCTTGTCCTCCGTCAAGAGAATATCGGGCAGCATCTCCACTATCGTTACCGAGCTTCCGAAAGTTGCATAAAGGGTTGCAAACTCGCAGCCCATGACGCCGCCGCCGATTATGAGAACGCTCTTGGGGACTTCCTGAAGGTCGAGCATCTCAGTCGAGGTCAAAATGTTTTTTCCGTCAATGTTAAAGGCCGGTATCCGCGCCGGCTCCGACCCTGTTGCCACGATGATGTTCTTCGCGCCCACTGCCTCGACCGTCCCGCCGGCCTTCGCAACCCTCACCCGTCCGGCGGACTCGATGAACCCGTCGCCCCTGAAGACCTCCACGCCGTTACCCTTCAAGAGGGTCTCCACGCCGCCCACGAGTTTTTTCACAATATCGTTCTTGCGCGAGACCGCCTTTGAAAGATCGAACTCCACATCCCTTACGTTTACCCCGAAGTCAGCCGCGCGCTTGGCCGCGCTAAACGCCTTTGCGGAATAATAAAGCGCCTTTGTAGGGATGCAGCCGCGATTAAGGCACGTGCCGCCGATCTTGTCCTTTTCGACAAGGGCGACCTTTGCGCCAAGCTGCGCGCCTCTTATGGCCGCCACGTAACCGCCCGGACCGCCGCCTATGACTACTATGTCGAATTCTTTCATGTAAAGTCTACCGTTAAAATCCCTTCCGTATATTTTGTCTTACGCGTAATTCAACTTCCCTTTTGGAACAGGGATATCCCTACCCATGCCTTTTGCGGCCTCTATCCATTCCGCAATGACCGTCTCGGCGTTGCGCAAGGCATCTTCATAAGTCGCGCCGTCGGCCATACAGCCCGGAAGCTCAGGCACTTCTGCCACATAGAAGCCATCTTCTTCGCTCCAATATATGATAATCTCGTATCTGAACATATCATTCCTCCCCGTGCAACTTGTAACGCAACAGCAGGTTCCTTACCTGCTTCACCTGATATGCCTTCGCCTTTCCGCCGCCAAGCGGCTGGATATTGATTATTTCAATCACTTCCTTCTTGCAGAATATGTGATGGCTGCCCTTGACTCTTTCCTCAAAACCGAACCTCAGAAGCATCGTCCTTAAATCCTCAAATCTGATATTCCTGTCAGACACTCCGCTCAGGACCTTATCGACAATCTCTTTGCCCAAGGGCTTTTCTCCTTAAAGGCTGCGCCGTTCCACAATCAACTTTCTATTCGAGTCTCCCTCGATGCCGAGCGTAACCACGACGTTGCACCTCTTGAGAACCTCCGGCGCATTGTCCGCCCATTCTATAACGGATACACCCGTGCCGTAAATATATTCCTCGATGCCCGCGTCAACAAACTCCCGCTCGTCTCGTATCCTGTAGAGGTCAATGTGATAGAGCGGCAGCCTTGCGCCTTCC
>JACRCC010000008.1 GCA_016234405.1 Deltaproteobacteria bacterium
ATGGCGGGCAGGGGCAGGATATGAGGAGGCCTTCGGATAATGCCGATGGCGGACAGGGGCAGGAAAGGAAAAGGCCTTCGGACAATGCCGATGGCGGACAGGGAAAGCGCAGACCTCGTGGTGAATAAGCGGGTCATTCCCGCCTTGATGTATCGGCAAGGCGGCAAAGGAGGTGCGGCATGAAGACGATGTTTTTGCGTCCTGAGCGTAGCGAAGGATCTGCTTCTTCCGTTCAAGGTAGGCGCAGCGAAGGATATGCTTTTCGGCAGATGTTTTTGACTGCCGTTGTCGCGGCATGGGCGGCAGCGGCAATAGGCGTAACCGGGCAGGCGTTGGCCGAGTCCGGCGGGCGGCCTTCCGGGTTTGACGGGCAGGAAATGCAAGGGGGGCAATACCCCCAAAAGGGGCGCGGCAGACCCGATGACGGCATGAGGGGCGGCGGAGCGCCCAATGATGAGGCGCGGCGCAGGAAAATGGACGAGGTAGGGGAGCGCATCGAGAAGATACGGGCTAAGAGGCTTGTTACGGACCTCGGGTTCGACGAAAAGACCGCCGGAAAACTCTCGTCAATTCTGAACGCCTTTGACAAGGAGCGGATGGAGTTTCAAAGAGAGCGCGTGTCCATAATGCGCCTGGTGCGTGAATCAAAAGGCGCGCTCGACGATAAGGCCGCGGCTGAGACGCTTGCGAAAATTGAAAAAAACGAGGCGTCCCTCGAATCCATCAGGGGCAAGCGCAACGCGGCCGTAAAAAAACTTCTGACCCCGTCGCAGACGTTAAGGCTCATGGTCTTTGAGCGGGAGTTTGAACGTGAGGTGCGCCGGATAATAATGGATGCAAGGGATTCAGACTCGGAGAGGCGCGAAGGGTCTCGTGAATTCGGAGGCAACGGCGGGGGGCAGGGCAGGCCTCAAAAAGACAGAGACAATTCCAGACGGTCTATGGACGGTCCTCCAACGGATGAGGACTCCGGCTACGGCGGCTATAACCGAGGGCAGTGAGCGCAAAAAGTCTCTACAACCAAAAAGAACCCGGTATAGGCCGGGTTCTTTTTTTATTCTCCGGTTCGCGGCCTTGCGGCTTCGCTGGTTTGGATTTTGCGCGGCGAAAAAACACTTGCACAAAGGCATGGTTAGCCTGCGGTTTGGCGCTCTTGGGCGGAGAGTGCTAAAATAATCTTGACAAAGTAAATATTCGGCCATATATTAATCCACGCAAGGGGATTTGCCGCAAAGGCGTTTTCTGAGCGCAAAAAACCAAAACGATATAAATACGAGGAGGAGATTTGAGATGAAGATAAGACCGCTTCATGACCGCGTCATTGTGAAGAGGACCGAAGAGAACGAGAAGACCAAGGGGGGGATCATCATCCCGGATTCCGCGAAGGAAACCCCTGCGGAGGGCAAGGTCATCTCGGTCGGTCCGGGCAAGAGGGACGAGACCGGAAAGCTCGTGCCGGTTGACGTAAAGGTGGGAGACCGCATCATCTTCAGCAAGTACTCAGGCAGCGAGATAAAGGTCGAGGGAGAAGAGTACTTCATCATGCGCGAAGAGGACATCCTCGGCGTAATACTTAAGTAAGGCGATTAAAACCATAAAAATTCAGGGAGGCACATAAGATGTCAGCGAAAGAACTTATTTTCAGCCACAACACAAGGAACATGCTCTTAAAGGGCGTGAATACGCTTGCGGACGCCGTTAAGGTGACGCTCGGGCCCAGGGGAAGGAACGTCGTAATAGAAAAATCATTCGGCTCGCCGCTTATCACCAAGGACGGCGTGACGGTTGCGAAGGAGATAGAGCTTGACAACAAGTTCGAGAACATGGGCGCGCAGATGGTGAAGGAGGTCGCAAGCAAGACCTCGGACGTTGCCGGAGACGGCACCACCACGGCCACTGTCCTCGCTCAGGCCATCTTCAGGGAGGGCAGCAAACTCGTGGCCGCCGGGCACAACCCGATGGATTTAAAAAGGGGCATCGAAAGGGCGGTTGAGGTCTCGGTGGGCGAGTTAAAGAAGCTCTCCACCTCGATAAAGGGCAAGAAGGAGATAGCGCAGGTAGGGACCATCTCCGCGAACGGCGATTCCACCATAGGCGAGATAATCGCCGAGGCAATGGAAAAGGTCGGCAAGGAAGGCGTCATAACCGTTGAAGAGG
Organism: Deltaproteobacteria bacterium; assembly: GCA_016234405.1. Taxonomy (GTDB): domain Bacteria; phylum Desulfobacterota; class GWC2-55-46; order GWC2-55-46; family GWC2-55-46; genus JACRCC01. Next base: position 2,158 of record JACRCC010000008.1, read on the forward strand.
CAAAGGGCATGGTTACGCAGCTCGACGTGGTCGAGGGCATGCAGTTCGACAGGGGCTACCTGTCTCCGTACTTTGTGACCGACGCGGAGAGGATGGAGTGCGTGCTCGAGGACGTGTTTATCCTCATCCACGAGAAGAAGATTTCAAACATGAGGGACCTCCTGCCCGTGCTCGAAAAGATAGCCAAGATGGGCAAGCCCCTCATCATCATAGCCGAAGAGGTCGAGGGCGAGGCCCTTGCCACGCTCGTGGTGAATAAGCTGCGCGGGACGCTTTCGGCGGCGGCGGTCAAGGCCCCGGGATTTGGCGACAGAAGGAAGGCCATGCTCGACGACATAGCCACGCTCACGGGCGGCAAGATGATAGCCGAGGAACTCGGCATCAAGTTGGAGGCGGTGGACATCAAGGAGCTCGGCAGGGCCAAGAGGGTCGTGATTGACAAGGAGAACACGACCATCATCGACGGCGCCGGCAAGAAGGACGCGATAGAGGCGCGGATTAAGCAGATACGCGCCCAGATAGAGGAGACGACCTCGGACTACGACAAGGAAAAACTTCAGGAGAGGCTCGCAAAGCTCTCAGGAGGCGTAGCCGTGATAAACGTCGGCGCGGCCACGGAGACCGAGATGAAGGAGAAAAAGGCAAGGGTCGAGGACGCGCTGCACGCGACCAGGGCGGCCGTTGAACAGGGCGAGGTGCCCGGCGGCGGGGTGGCCAACATGAGGACCATCGGCGCGCTCGAAAAGCTGAAACTCGAAGGCGACCAGCAGTTCGGCGTCAAGCTCGTGAAGAGGGCGCTCGAGGAGCCGCTCAGGCAGATAGCGGCCAACGCGGGTCTTGAAGGCTCGATAGTCGTGGACAAGGTCAAGAACGGAACCGGCTCGTTCGGCTTCAACGCCGCAAGCGAAACCTACGAAGACCTGGTCAAGGCGGGCGTCATAGACCCGACGAAGGTGTCGAGGATAGCGCTCTTGAACGCATCATCCATTGCTTCGCTGATGCTCACCACCGAGTGCATGATAGCCGAGAAGCCCAAGGAAGAAAAGGGCATGCCAGGAATGCCCGGAGGAATGGGCGGCATGGGCGGCATGGGCGGGATGGACATGATGTAAAAGGTTAGAGCCGCAGGCGTTGAAAAAAACCATACCCTGCCGTCCCCTTCCGGGACGGCAGGGTATTTTTATGTTACCGTTTCAAGAATTGAGTAGAGCCTTTAGTAACTCAATTAAAGCAATAATCAATTTTACCAGCTTAAGCAGTTTCATGATAATGTTACCTCCTTTTTGGCGTTATATCAGAGGTCCTTCTCGGATAGAGAAGGACCTCTGATACTCTACTAATATTTATATAATCAGCAAAAAATCTGGCAGTTTTTAGTTGGCTAACCCATTTAATTTATTGATAAAATTATTCACTCGACATACCAAACAAAGTTTGGTATGATTGATATGGAGGCTTTTAGCCATGAGCGTTGTTATAAAGACCGTCAACCAAAGCAAATACGCATACCTTGCCTACAGGAGCGGGGCTAAGGTCGTGCATAAATATCTCGGCAGGTTGTCCGACCCGGCGACAAAGGCGAAGCTCGAAAGGATAGCTTCGCAAAAGATTGTCCCCGAAAAATTCCGTTGGCTATTCTGGGACGTTGACTCGGGCAAGATTGACCTTAAAACCAATGCGCGGTATGTGATAGAAAGGGCGCTGGAGTCCGGCGGGCTTGAAGAGTTTTCATGGATACAAAATATTTATCCTACGCGGCTCATCATCGAGACCTGTGAGGCGAGCAGAAAGATATCACCTAAGTCGAGAAATTTCTGGAGGGTTTGGTTCAATGGTGAAGGGCTTTAGTCCTGACTTGTTCTAAAAGACGCAGACCTAAAGGTCTGCGCTACTGGAGGGTCTGGTTCGATGAAGGCGCATCTTGAATGCCTGCCGGACGGCGCGCGCGAGGCGTTGAAGCGGTTGAAACCCGTAGCCGCGTCCAATGGTTTTGTGCTGGCCGGAGGCACGGGCCTTGCCCTCAGGCTCGGGCACAGGGTTTCCAATGACCTTGATTTTTTTACCGCACGGGATTTTTCCACGGCAAAGGTTTTTGAGGAAATAAAGGGTCTCGGCTTGTCCGGCCGCGTAATACAGGAAGAGGAGGGGACGCTGACGGTTTTAGCCGGCGATACAAAGGTCTCGATGTTCAGATACCGGTATGGGTTTTTGGAGGAAACGGAAACCGTGGATGGCGTTCCGGTTGCCGGGGTCGTTGACATCGCGTCAATGAAGGTCATCGCCATAAGCCGGCAAGGGGCAAAAAGAGATTTCGTTGACCTCTACTTTATCCTGCGGGACGCTCCCTTCTGGAGGATCGCGGAAAACATGGTGCGGCGTTTCGGGGCAGACAGGGTCGCGCCGATGCACATCGGCAAGGCGCTTGTATTCTTCGACGACGCGGAGGCGGACCCTGAGCCGCTCTATCTTTCAACTTCAAAGCCGGATTGGAAGCGTATAAAAAAGTTTTTTAAAGACCATGTGCGCCAGATGGTTATGGATTTGCAGAAGGCAAAAGAGGCGATTGACCCGCAATGACACCAAAAGACATCCCCGCCGCCATAAAAATTCTCAAACAAGAATACCGGAAGTTCAAGACCCCCTACGTCACCGAGGTCGCGGCAAAGAGTCGCAAAGACCCTTTTAAGGCGCTCATCTCCTGCATCATAAGCCTGCGGACAAAAGACGAGACCACGAGAACGGCGTCCGAGAGGCTCTTTGCAATAGCCTCGACACCGGATGAGATGTCGAGGCTCTCCCCGAAGACCGTTGAGAAGGCCGTCTACCCGGCGGGTTTTTACAGGGTCAAGGCGAAAAACATAATCGGGTTATCGAAGGCCATTGTCAGGGACTTCGCCGGGAAACCGCCGGACACCATCGAGGGGCTTTTGACGCTCAAAGGCGTGGGGAGAAAGACCGCGAACCTCGTGGTTACGATGGGTTACGGTAATCCCGGAATATGCGTTGACACGCACGTGCACAGGATAACGAACCGGTGGGGGTTTGTCGGGACCCGGGGGCCGGAGGAAACCGAGTTCGAGCTGAGGGAAAAACTCCCGCAGAGATATTGGATTATTATAAACGACCTCCTTGTCGCTTATGGGCAGAATATCTGTAAGCCCGTGTCTCCGCTGTGCAGCGGGTGCAGGCTGTATAAGCTGTGTGAGAGGCGCGGGGTCGGCGCGTCGAGGTAATTATATATAGTTAGATATAATTGATATATTGTTATGTCTAATTGATTAACTATTATAAAACCCGCAGCCGCTTGCGTAATAAACAAGCGGCTGTTTCAATTTAGTTCCTTTACGTGTATATTTAGTAGTGTTTTTTATACAAAATACCTACCGCAAGAAGTGCTTGACAAGCACATCAATTTTTAGTAGAATATTTGTAACAAAATGAGCGGTGTTGGCGCATCACGGCCATGCCGATACCTAAGTCCATTGCCGCATTTTCCCCGCCGTCAGAATACAATGGGCAATCCATTTGTTGGTGTTTTATCCTGTCCGTTCGGAGCGGCGTTTACCGTGCAGACTCACTCCTGACATCTCTCGAAAATATACTTCCTGCGTGTTTCGCGGGAGGGAGGTTTTTTTTGAAGACCGGCGTTGACACGGATGAATTCTATAAAGGGCTAAAGGGACTCGGCGGGGGCCTGCGCAGTATGCTCTGGCCGCTCGTGGAGTTGACCCCGAGGGAGCGCGCCGTATTTACCGAATACCATTACTGGAATACCCACATGAAGGTGATTGCGCAGAGCCACAGGATTTCTCTCGGGAGGGCTTATGAAATACTCTACAGGGCCGAAGAAAAGGTCGCGTCTTCAAGGGCACAGGAGACGGCGGAGGATTATAACGATAGTTGAGCATCCTCCTAAAGAGAAACTGAGCCTCACCGAATATAAGACCCTCAGGCAGTACCATTCGATGGGCGACATGCTCGATGAGTTCAAGCTCTACGGTTTTAGCGCCGGCGTGGAGAGCCTCATTGCGCAAGACTCCGGAGCGTCTTCCGGCAATGGCCACGCATGGCTCACCAACGACGATGACCGGTAAGGGCGCCGCGTTCGAGTCGCATTTGTGCCCCGCCTTCGAGTTTATTTTTAAGCAGCATGATGCCGCCGGAGCCAGCCGGGGTGTTTTCCCAATTTCGACCAATAGGGTCACGGGCTGATAAAATAGCCCCTTGTGCCGCCGTTGGGTTTGATGCGCCATACCCTGTCGCCATCGCTCCTGCGTGTTTTGGGATTCCGAACCCATTGGAAACCTCCTTTTTAAGCTGAAATCATGGGCGTTATATAACGCGCTTAATATATCTCACCGCAGATCTTTCCCGTCCGGTATATCTCCTTCCATCCTGCATTGGTGCGCCAAAGGAGAGTTACCTGTCGTCCTACATCAGCGTCTCCTTCATACTCATCGCTTATTTACATCTTTGCTTCTTTCGTAAAATTTATGGGAAACCGATATTACATATAATATAAAGGGTGTTTTTTCTACCCTTTAAAATTATATCCGTTTATTCCATCAAATGAATTCGGCAATTATTATTCATGGGTCTTGACGCCGGGGATGAGCATCTTACGAATTTTTTTGCCGGACGGGAGATACCCCCTTTGCGCGAAAACTCCATTCAAGTTTCTCCTTGCAATAAAATAAGTCTTGTGCTAAATTTTAACGTTATAAGCCATTTTCGTTTCAAGGAAAGTGGGCATCCGCCCGCTTTTTTGTTTATCGGGGGGAGTATTGCCCCCGTAGGATGGGAAAACGGAGCGGGAACCGTATCTTTATAATGTGGCAAGACGGGATTGCAGACAGGGTAAAGGCGATAGCCGGGCCGATAACAGCCTCTCTCGGAATGGAGCTTGTGGCGGTCGAGGCGGCAGTCGAGCACGGCAGGCGGCTCATGCGCGTATACATCGACAAGCCGGAAGGCGTGACGCTCGATGACTGCGCGGACGTAAGCATGGAACTCGGCCTGGCCCTCGACGTAGCCGACCCGATCAACGAGAGATACGTCCTTGAGGTTTCGTCCCCGGGTCTCGACAGGCCGCTTATCAAGGAAGGCGACTACATTAGGTTTGCGGGCAGGAAGGTGAGGCTGCGCACAAAAGCGCCGGTTGAAGGCAGAAGGAATTTTAAGGCGACGATAGTGGGCGCAAAAGACGGCGCAACGACGGTGACAGACGAAGACGGCAGGCGGTGGGAGCTTGAGATCGCCAATATCGAAAAGGCGCGTCTTGAGATAGAGTTGTAGTTAAGGAACGAGTAAATGGAATTAATCCGGAGGAACAGATGTCTTTGAATCTTTCGCATATATTGGATCAGGTCGGCAAGGAGAAGGGCGTTGAAAAGGCCGTTCTCATCGAGGCCCTTGAATCCGCCATGCTAAAGGCGGCCGAAAAGAGATTCGGGCCGAATAAGGTCATAGAGGCCCACTATCAGGAGGAGGCCGGCGAGATAGAGTTGTTTCTCTTCAAGACCGTTACCGTTGACCCTGTTGACCTCGATACCGAAATTTCTCTTGAGGCCGCAAAGGAACTTGACCCTGAGGTTACGCTCGGCGACAGCCTTGGCGTAAAGCTCGACGCCAAGGAGTTCGGGCGCATTGACGCGCAGACCGCCAAGCAGATAATCATACAGAAGGTCAGAGAGGCCGAGCGCAGCATGATCTTCAAGGAGTACAGCGCGAAGAAGGGTGAGATAATAACCGGCATCGTCCAGAGGTTTGAAAAGGGCGACATCGTCGTTGACCTCGGAAGGGCCGAAGCCATGCTCCCGAAAAAAGAGCAGGTCAGGCGCGAGGGCTACAGGCAGGGCGAGAGGATACGCGGATTCGTCCTCGACGTAAAGACGGATGCAAAAGGCCCTCAGGTGATACTTTCGAGGACCCACCCGGGGTTTATAATGAAGCTCTTTCAGATGGAAGTCCCCGAGGTTTACGAGGGGATAGTGGAGATAAAGGGCGCCGCGCGAGAGCCTGGCGACAGGGCCAAGATAGCCGTAATGTCCAACAACCACGACGTTGACCCTGTCGGGGCCTGCGTCGGAGTCAAGGGTTCGAGGGTTCAGGCCGTGGTGCAGGAACTCAAGGGCGAAAAGATAGACATCGTGCACTGGTCGGACGACTCGGCGGTTTTCGTGAAAAACTCCCTGTCTCCGGCGCAGATATCGAGGGTAATAACGGACGAGGACGAGCACTCTATGGAGGTCATAGTCCCCGATGATCAGCTCTCTCTCGCCATCGGAAAAAAGGGGCAGAACGTAAGACTCGCCGCGAAGCTCTCAGGCTGGAAGATAGACATCCACACGGAGAGCGAGGCGAAGTCGTCGAAGGAAGCGCTCTCCCCGGATGAGGCATTGCGAAAGGAAGTCGAGGCACAGGACGCGAGGGATGAGGCCGAGAGGGCCGCGGGGGCCGCAGCTAAAGAGTTGGAGGCGTATTTTGGCGTTGACGCGGATATTGCTTGTGCCCTCGTCGCAGCTGGGTATATGACTGCCGAGAGTCTCTCGGGACTCAAAAAGAAAGATCTCGACAAGGTGGAGGGGCTTGACGCAGACGTTAAAGCGGCCGTCTGGAAGGCCGTAAAAGAACGCGCAGGCTTGCCCTCGCGCGCCCCCGATAAGCGCGCTTCAGGCGGGGATGAGTAAGGCGCCGCGAACTTGTTTGGGGTGCAGGGCGGTTAAAGACAAGGGTGCGCTCGTAAGGTTCACGGTCTGTAACGAGAAGATCCTCCCTGATTTCAAAGGTTGCGCCCCGGGCAGAGGCGTTTATATCTGTAGAGATGAAGGCTGCGTGAGGGAAGCGTTGAATAAAAAGGGCGCGTTTTCCAAGGCGCTCAGGACTAAGGTCGCCGTTCCTTTAGCAGACGAGGTATGGGCAGCGGTAAGGGCCGGTTTAAAATTATAAGAGCGGCAATTTGCGCAACGATAAAGAGAGATGACGGAAAAAGAGAAAAAAAACAGCAAGGCGGTTGACGAGAAGCGGGTAAAGGCTACCGTAATACGGAGAAGGGCCGCGCCTGCCCCGCCTCCGGCCCCGCCGGAGGAGACCAAGCCTGTCGAGGTTAAGCCCTCGGAGACAATCCCCGTTGATGCCGGTTTAGCCGCCGTATCGGGCGAAAAGGCGAGGACGCCGGATGCCGGCACGCAGGGGTTGAAACCCGCGGCAAGGCCAAAACATAGAACGCGCGCCGAGACCAAGGGGGGCTATACTCCCAAAGCGGAGTCAGAAAAGGAAGATAGGCCCAAGGGCAAGGGGCCTAAGGGCAGGGCCGTTGAAGCAAGAAAAGAGGCTGCGCCAAAGCGCGTGGTTGAAAAATCGCTCAGGGAAGTGCTTGCCGAGCACGTCGAGGAAGTTTTTGCCGATGAGGCCGTAAGCGGCGAGGCCGAGGCCGTGCCGGCTGCGCCGGAGTTTGCCGCAGACACGGAAGAAAAACCGGAGGGGGATATCGCACCCGCAGCGGGTCCTCACGTCGCGCACAAGAAGGAAGTCAAGGTATTTCAAAAAGAGCCGGAGATTAAGAAGTTTTTTACATCCAGGCGCGCGGGGAAAAAGGGAAGGTTTTTTCAAGCGAAGGCGCAATCATTCAAAGGGGCCTCTGCACAGTCAAGGCCGCTTATGAAAACAGAGATAACCGTGCCAAAGGCCGCCAAGAGGGTCGTGCGCATAGTTGAAGCGATTTCCGTCGGCGACCTCTCTCAAAGGCTCGGCGTGAAGGCCGGAGAGATAATTAAGAAACTCATGGGACTCGGCATCATGGCCACCGTCAACCAGCTCTTGGACGTTGACGCCGTGACGCTGATAGCGCAGGAATACGATTATGAGATTGAAAGCAACGCGGTGCTCGAAGAGTCGCTCATGAAGACGGGCCCGGAAGACGCCGTCTTGGGAGACGAAAAACCAAGGGCGCCGGTGGTGACCGTCATGGGACACGTTGACCACGGCAAGACCTCGCTCCTCGACGCCATAAGAAAGACTAACGTCGTAAGCGGTGAGGCCGGAGGGATTACACAGCACATCGGCGCCTACCACGTCCATCTCGACAAAGGAGACGTAACGTTCCTCGACACGCCGGGCCACGAGGCATTCACGGCCATGCGGGCGCGCGGGGCAAAGGCCACGGACATAGTCGTCCTCGTCGTGGCCGCCGACGACGGCGTGATGCCGCAGACCATAGAGGCGATAAACCACGCCAATGCCGCAAACGTCCCGATAATAGTGGCGATAAACAAGATAGATCTCCCCGGGGCGTCGCCAGACAAGGTAAAGACCGAGCTTGCGAACTACGGCCTTTCGCCCGAGGAGTGGGGCGGACAGACCATCTTCGTCGAGGTGTCCGCGAAGAAGGGCATAAAGATAAAAGAGCTGCTCGAGATGATACTCCTGCAGGCCGACGTCCTCGAGCTCAAGGCAAGCCGGTCGGTTCCCGCGCGCGGTGTAGTGGTCGAGGCAAAGCTCGACAAGGGAAGAGGGCCGGTGTCAACCATGCTGATACAGACCGGCGTATTGAAGACTGGAGACGCCATAGTAACGGGCGTCAATTACGGCCGCGTTAGGGCCATGATAAGCGACTGGGGCGATAGGGTCACGGAGGCCGGGCCCTCGATGCCGATAGAGATTTTAGGATTATCCGGCGTGCCGCAGGCCGGAGACACGTTTGTCGCGGTAAAAGACGAGGCCATTGCCAAGCAGATAGCGGACATGAGGCAGAAAAAGGCCGTTGAAAAAGACCGCCTGAAGACCGCCAAGATGAGCCTTACGGAGCTTTACGACAAGATTACCAAGGGCGAGGTGAAGGAATTGAACCTCGTCATCAAGGCCGACGTGCACGGCTCCATCGAGGCCGTCAACGAAACCCTCGGCAAACTCTCGACGGACGCGGTGAAGCTCAAGGTCATTCACGGGGCAGTGGGCGGCATAAGCGAGGGGGACGTGATGCTCGCCTCGGCCTCCAACGCCATCGTCATAGGATTTAACGTAAGGCCTGAGCAAAAGGCGGCGGCCCTTGCCGAAAAAGAGCGCGTTGACGTGCGTCTTTACAATATAATCTACAACCTCGTGGACGACATCAAAAACGCCATGGAGGGTATGCTCGCGCCGATAGTGAGGGAAGAGGTCGTCGGAAGGGCGGAGATACGGGACGTAATCAAGGTAAGCAAGGTCGGCAACGTCGCGGGTTGTTTCGTCACGGACGGCCATGCAGTGCGCGGCGCCAAGGTGAGACTCGTCCGTGACAGCGTCGTCATCTACGACGGCAGGCTTTCTTCTCTCAAGAGGTTTAAAGACGACGCAAAAGAAGTCGCCGCCGGATACGAGTGCGGCATGACGATAGAGGGTTACAACGACATCAAGCAGGGCGACGTTTTAGAGCTTTACATCAGGAAGGAAGAGGCCGCAAAACTTTAACCGCCCTGTTTTTTTTGCAAAATGGTCATCGGCGTCTGCAAGATTACGCTCTACATTCACGGCAGCCAATCCCTTAAAGACAAGAGGCATGTCGTGAAAAGCGTCATCGAGAAGGCGGGTGCGCGGTTCAACGTCTCCATCGCCGAGGTGGGGGATAACGACGTTTGGCAAAGGGCCGAGATAGGCGTGTGCGCCGTCGGCAACGACGGCGCCTTTGTCAACTCCGTAATTGACAAGACGCTCAACTTCGTGGAAGGGCTTCATCTTGCGGAGGTGACCGGACATACGATCGAGATCATAAACTGTTGATAAGGATACCTCAAAACTTAAAGGAATCGAAGACATCTCATGCTGACTAACGACAAAGATATTCTGTTTTACGTTAATATCGTAAAGTTTGCCTTGTCCGCGGGCGTTTATTTTGCGGTGGTGCATTATTATAGACATCAGCCTAAGATTGAAGCAGGCTCGTGGTTTGAGATGACCAAACTCGGATACATCAACTCGCCTAAGAGCGGGAAGACGGCGGCGCATCTGACCATAGTTTTTGTTGTCGGCATTGTAATCCTCCACGTGCTCTTTTAACGGGGTTTTCGATGCCCGGGCAGGATAATATATATAATATATGAGCCGCAGACGTCCTGAAAGGGTAGGAGACCTTATAAGGCAGGAGATAGCAGTAATGCTCCTGCATGGAGAACTCAAGGATTCGAGGATCGGGTTCGTGACGATAACCCACGTTAAGATGACCCCTGACCTTAAAGAGGCGCGGGTCTACTTCAGCCAGATGGGGAGCGATAAAGAGAAGAATAAATCCCGCGAGGGGTTGAACCACGCAAGCGGATACGTGAGGAGAAAACTCGCCGGCATGCTGGATTTGAGACATATCCCGTTGGTAAGTTTTTATTACGACGAGACCCTTGAATATTCCGACAGGATTGAAAGGCTTTTAAAAGAGATAAAGGAAGGCGGGTAGCGAAAAATATCTGAAAAGGCGGTTTGGCATGGGCGCAAGGTTCGATGAAGTAATAAAGGAGATAAATAAGGGGCGCAGGTTCCTCGTGGTATCCCACGTCAGCCCGGAGGGAGACGCCATAGGGTCTCTTCTCGGACTTGCCTTGGCGCTCAGGAGCATCGGGAAAGACGTTGTGGCGTATCTTGAAGATCAGGTGCCGGAGATGTTTCGTTTTTTGCCCGGGGCAGATACGATAGTCCACTCCCTCGACGTCATGGGGCCGTTTGACGTAACCTTTGCGGTTGATTGCGGCCAGAAGGAAAGGCTTGGCAAGGGTTTTGTCGCGCTCAAGACCCCGGGCATGATAATAAACATGGATCACCACGCCACAAACGACCGTTTCGGGGCGATAAACGTGATAGAACCCGAAGCGAGCGCCGCAGGCGAGCTTGTCTACGACCTTTGCGCTGCCGCGGGCATAAAATTCGACCGTGAGATGGCCGTAAACCTCTATGTCGCGATACATACGGACACGGGGTCTTTCAGGTATTCATCATCGTCTCCCGCCGCGTTTATGAAGGCCGGAGAGCTTGTAAAGGCGGGCGCAGACCCGTGGGACGTATCGTGCCGCGTCTACGAAAATTTTCCCGCGCGCAAATACAAACTCCTTGCTATGGTCCTCTCCACGCTCGAGGTGACCGGCCTTGACGGGCGCGGTGAGATAGCCTCGCTCGTCGTTACGCTCGACATGTTCAAAAAAAGCGGGGCAGAGACCGAGCTTTCCGACGGTTTCGTGAACTACGCGCGCGGCATCGAAGGCGTCGAGGCCGGGGTTTTATTCAGGGAGTGCGGGGTCAACGAATACAAGGTAAGCCTGAGGTCAAAGGGCGCGGTGAACGTCGCGGCTATCGCGAGCGCATTCAACGGCGGGGGGCACAAAAATGCCGCCGGCTTTACCGTAAAGGGGAGCCTTGAGGAGATACGGACAAAGGTCATGGCCGCAATAAGGTCCGCACTGTCGGCCATGCCGGGCCGCGTCGCAAATTAGGAAGAGTTGCGTATGCTCGATGAACGAATCATAAGCGGCGTGATTGTGGCCGACAAGCCCGCAGGCTGCACCTCGCATGACGTTGTGTCCCGCGTAAAAAAGACGCTTGGCGCTAAAAAGGTCGGCCACCTCGGAACCCTTGACCCGCTTGCAACGGGGGTCCTCCCGCTCGTCATAAACGGAGCGACAAAGTATGCCGAGCGCCTCTCGGCCGGCGCCAAGACCTACATGGCCAAATTGAAACTCGGTGAGACTACCGACACATACGACAGCGAGGGACGGGTGCAGGGCACAGGCGATATTTCAAGCGTGTCGGAAAAAGATATACTCGATGCGTTATCAAGGTTTAAGGGCGCGATAATGCAGACGCCGCCGATGTTTTCGGCTAAAAAACGCGCAGGCGTGCCCCTTTATAAACTTGCGCGCGCCGGGATTACGGTGGAAAGGCAACCTAAAGAGGTTTTTATCTCGAACCTCGACGTTTTGAATATCAAGCCGCCATACGTGGAATTTACGATTGAGTGTTCCAAGGGGACGTATGTCCGTTCCATCTGTCACGACGCGGGAATTTCTCTCGGCTGCGGCGCGCATCTTACTGGATTGAGGCGCGTGAAATGCGGGGTGTTTACCGAGGCGGAGGCGATTTCCCCCGCGTCGGAGGTTGAAGCGCTTCTCGCGTGCGTCATTCCGCTCGACGTTGCAATGGACAGGTTGGAGCCGTGCGGGGAAACACGTCCGCGGCGCGCCCGGCGCCACTTCCGTCACCGAGGCTGCATATAAACAAAAAAGGTCTGCGCCGGAAGTGGCGCCGGGCGCGAACCTTTACGTCAGCAAAAAACGCTTTTATTGCTGGGAGATAGATGATAACATCGAACGCTGTGCGGTTGCGGTTGCAGCGCTCATAACGCCTTTACCGACAACCGATACCCTTATAAGGAGGAGTGAGAGATGCTCGCAACGGAAAAGAAATCGGATATAATAAAAACCTTCAAGACCCACGAAAAAGACACGGGGTCTCCTGAGGTTCAAATCGCGCTTTTGAGCGAACGGATAAACAGTCTTTCCGATCATTTCAAATCGCACAAATCAGACCACCACTCAAGGAGGGGGCTCCTCAAGATGGTCAGCAGGCGCAGAAGGCTTCTTGATTACGTCAAAAATAAAAACATAGACCGCTACAACAACATCATCGAAAGACTCGGCCTGAGGAGATAGACTCGCCTGAAGGCGGTTATCGGTCTACGGTAACGGATAACCGGTTTTGTCTTTGCCGTTCACTGATACCCGCTCACCGATAACCGATTTGAATAAAGGAGAAAAAGGCAGTCAATGATAAAACAATACGAAACCGACTTGGGGGGCAGGAAGCTCAAGGTCGAGATAGGCAAGATGGCCAGACAGGCGCACGGTTCCTGCACCGTAAGGTATGGCGACACGATAGTCCTCGTTACGGCGTGCATGTCGGATGCGCCGCCAAAGGGGACTGATTTCGTGCCGCTGACCGTAAACTACATGGAGTTTAACTACGCCGCCGGAAAGATACCGGGCGGTTTTTTTAAGCGCGAGGGGAGACCCAGCGAAAAAGAGACGCTCACGTCAAGGCTCATTGACAGACCGTTGCGTCCTCTCTTCCCCGAAGGGTATTACACCGAAACGCAGGTCGTAGCGGGCGTGATGTCCGCGGATAATGAAAACGATCCGGATGTAATCGCATTGATAGGCGCTTCGATTGCCTTGAACATATCTGAAATTCCGTTTGACGTGCCCATGGCCGGCGTGCGGGTGGGGGCAATCGCCGGAAAATTCATCTGCAACCCGACCTACAAACAGAAGAAGGAAAGCAGTCTTGACATGGTGGTGGCGGGCACATGGGATTCCATCATTATGGTCGAGGGCGGGGCCGATTTTGTAAGCGAAGACCTTTTGCTCGACGCGCTCAAATTCGCGCATGATTGCATCAAGGGCGTCATAGAGCTTCAGAAAAAGATAGTCAACGACATCGCCCCTAAAAAACTACAGGTTGCGCCGGTTAAGATAGACGGGGTTTTAAGCTCCAGCGTTGCCGGGATTGCCGGAGACAAGTTGAAGGCCGCGTTAAAATTGCCGGTAAAGCAAGACCGTTATGCGGCGATACGCGCGCTCAAGGCTGATACCAAAGCCGCGTTGGCCGCCGAGGCCGAATACGCCGGCAGGGAGCCGGAGATATCGCACATCTTCGACGAGATGAAATACAAACTCATGCGCGAGATGGTGCTCAGGGGAAAAAAGAGGGTTGACGGCAGGGGCACGAGGGACATCAGGGAAATCACGTGCGACGTGGGCCTGCTGCCGAGGACTCACGGCAGCGCGCTTTTCACCCGCGGCGAGACTCAGGCTATGGTCGTAACCACGCTCGGCACCTCGGACGACGAGCAGAAGATTGACGCCATCTCCGGTTGGGAGTACAAGTCCTTCATGCTGCACTACAATTTTCCGCCCTTCAGCGTCGGCGAGGTCAAGGTATTAAGGGGCCCAGGCAGGCGCGAGGTGGGTCACGGCGCGCTCGCTGAGCGCGCCATTTCAAGGGTGCTCCCGAAAGACGGGACATTCCCCTATACCATCAGGGTCGTCTCCGACATACTCGAATCCAACGGCTCGTCATCCATGGCCTCCGTTTGCGGCGCGTCACTTTCCCTTATGGACGCCGGGGTGCCGACCAAGTGCCACGTAGCGGGCATCGCAATGGGACTCATCAAAGAAGGCAGCGACACGGCGATACTCTCCGACATACTCGGAGACGAAGACCACCTTGGCGACATGGACTTTAAGGTGGCCGGAAGCGTGGACGGCGTAACCGCGCTCCAGATGGATATCAAGATATCCGGCGTAACGCATGCGATATTGAAAGATGCCCTGTATCAGGCAAGGGAAGGCAGGCTTCATATCCTCGGCAAGATGCGCCCGGCCATAGAGACGCCGAGGGGAGACATCTCCGTCTACGCGCCGCGCATCGTAACGATATTCGTGAGACAGGAAAAGATAAAAGACGTTATCGGGCCGGGCGGCAAGAACATCAAGGGCATCGTCGCGGCGACCGGAGTAAAGATAGACATTGACGACACTGGCAAGGTGAATATCGCGTCCGCTGACCCGGAGGCCGCGCAAAAGGCCGTTGAGATGGTAAAGCGGCTAACGCAAGAGGCCGAGATAGGGAAGGTCTATCACGGCCGTGTTAAAAAGATTATGGATTTCGGCGCGTTCGTCGAGATATTCCCCGGCACCGAGGGTTTGGTGCACATCTCCCAGATGGGGACGGAGAGGGTCAAAGACGTCCGCGACGTCGTGAAAGAGGGCGACGAGGTAGACGTCAAGGTCCTCGAGGTGGACAAGGTCGGCAAGATCAGGCTCTCGATGAAAGAGGCGCGCTGAAACGCGCTGGACGAGACTGTTGAGGGGGCAAAGGAATGAAGGCTTGGCCCGATATGCACGGCCGTCTTGTCTTTTCCGATAACCGATAACCGTTCACCGATAACCTTCTTTAATCATGTCCCTAATCCAGAAAAACATCTTCAACAACGGAATAAGCGTAATAACGGAAGAGATGCCGGACGTCGAATCCTCATGCGTCGGCATTTGGGTCCCGGCTGGTTCGCGCAACGAAACCCGCGAGAATAACGGGATATCTCATTTCATCGAGCACCTGCTTTTCAAGGGCACGGCGCGCAGAACGGCGCTCGACATCTCAAGGGAGATTGAATCCGTCGGCGGCATGCTCAACGCGTTTACAGGGAGGGAGATGACCTGCTTTTACGCGAAGGTCTTGAATAAAGACCTCCCGCTCGCCATCGATCTCCTCTCGGACATCTTCCTCCACTCCAAGTTCGACAAGGCGGAGATGGAAAAGGAGAGGCTCGTAGTCCTGCAGGAAATAAAGATGGTCGAGGACACGCCCGACGACCTCATACACGATCTTTTCGCCGAGAGGTTTTGGAAGGGACACGCCATCGGGAGATCCGTGCTGGGCACCACGGCCAACATTAAGCGCATCGGCAGGGACGGCGCGCTTGGATACTTCACGCGCCATTACCGGGGGGCGGGCGTTTTCATCGCAGCCGCCGGAGGGTTCAAGACAAAGGGCGTGGTGAAGCTCCTTAAAGAAACATTCGGAAGGCTCAGGTTGAGGCAGGGCGGCGTTGTCAAAGATGGCCCGGCGTCCTTTGCGGGGTCCAGGCTCATCAAAAAAGACCTCGAGCAGGTGCATCTGTGCATGGGCGTGCCGGCGCCGGAGCAGTGTCATCCCGACAGGTTTAAGGTATACTTGATAAATACCATGCTCGGTTCCGGCATGAGTTCCCGTCTATTTCAAGAGATACGCGAAAAGCGGGGGCTTGCGTATTCGGTCTATTCTTATCTGAGTCTGTGCAGGGACGCCGGTTCTTTAGTCGCCTACGCCGGCACCTCCAAAGAGAGTTTTCCGGAGGTCGTCGCCCTCATGCTAAAGGAGTTCGCGCGCCTCGGCAAAGGCGTGGGAAAGGACGAGCTTGCAAACGCAAAGGAGCAGTTGAAGGGCGGTATGCTTTTGGGGCTGGAGACAAGCGACAGCAGGATGACGAAGCTCGCGCGCGACGAATTTTACTTCGGCAGACACGTGCCCGTGAAGGAGATTGTGCGCGGCATAAACAAGGTGACGTTAAAGGACATCTCCGAGACGGCCAGGAGGCTCTTTAACCCGGAACTTGTAACTCTCGTTGCCATGGGGAGAGTCTCAAAGAACGGACTTCCAAAGAGACTTCAAGCCGCAGACAAGCAGGGGGCTTCTTTATGAGGATACTCGTCATAGAAGACGAAAAAAAGGTCTCCGCGTTCATAAAACGCGGGCTTGAGCAGGAGAGCTACGCGGTTGACGTAGTGGGCGACGGCATCGAGGGGATGCACTACGCCGAGATGAACCAATACGACGTCATAGTGCTCGACATCATGCTCCCTAAAAAGAGCGGCCTTGAGACGCTCAAAGACCTGAAGGCGGCCGGGATAAAGGCGCCGGTCATCCTCCTTACCGCGCGCGATACGGTGGACGACAGGGTCAAGGGGCTCGACATAGGGGCCGACGATTACCTCACGAAGCCCTTCGCGTTCGAGGAGCTTCTTGCGCGCATACGGGTGCTGATGAGGCGGGGCGGGTGGGGCGCGCCGCTCCTGAAGTTCGCGGATCTCACGCTCGACCCAGCGTCCCGCAAGGCCAAGCGCGGGGATATGGAAGTCGAGCTTACCGTAAAGGAATACGCGCTCCTTGAGTACCTTTTGAGAAATCCAAACCGCGTGCTCACGCGCACCTTGATAGCGGAGCACGTTTGGGATCAGTCCTTTGACAGCGAGACTAACGTCGTGGACGTTTACATCAACCACCTGAGAACCAAGATTGACAAGGATTTTTCGGTTAAATTGATACATACGGTGAGGGGAGTGGGTTACGTGCTCAAGGAAGAATAGACCCCTGTCTTGAAAAGATATGTCTCAGGGGCGAAACGGCGTAGGTATCTTTAAGGCGCGCTCAAACAATGGAACAGTTGAAAAATATGGATATTGAATCGTTAAAACACTACTTTGCAGCCCGCAAAGAGATTGCCTTTGCCTTTCTGTTCGGCTCGCAGGCGCGGGGGACTGCGACGAAGCTGTCTGATGTTGATATCGCGGTCTTTTTTTTCCCTGAAAAAAGGCGCCCCATAGAGTACGAGAATGAGGTTTTTTACCCTGCTGAGGATGAGTTGTGGTCGGATGTGGAGCGGATACTCGAAAGAGAGATTGAGATGTTGGTTTTAAACAGGGTGTCTGCGAGTGTTGCCGCAAGCGCCATACGAGGCATTCCCCTTGCTATAAATGACTGGGGACTCTATCTGGACTTTATGGATGTTGTAACGCGGGAGGCCGAGGATTTTATGGCTTTTTATATAAACGATTACTTTGAGAGGCGCGCGGGTGAAAAAAGAGGCTGAATTCAGGCTGTTTAAACATATTAACTTTCTTGAAACCGAACTGAGA
>JACRCC010000070.1 GCA_016234405.1 Deltaproteobacteria bacterium
GCTGCATCCCCAAACGCCGCCCCCGGCGTCAATGTATGTCCAGAAGGGCAGGGCCAGGCATTTGTCGTATGCGCGTTTCTTTTCCTCGAGTTTTTGCATGGCATGCTTTCTGAAAATGACGTTGAAGTTTTTGCCGGATATTTTTTTGAACTCGTCGTGGAGGTGCATATAGTCCGAGTAACCGAAATCCTTGTACTGTTGCGTGATGCTCTTTAGGTGCTGGGAGTAGGATTTAATGACGAGGTAATCCGCTCCGATGTCCTTTGCGATATGCGCTAATTTCACGGCCTCGTTCACGTTTTCAGGCAGGAGTATAAGCTGCATCCCTATCGTGGTTTTAAGGTTGTTTTCGGCGCGCAAGGCAACGGCCTTTTTTATGTTCGTCAAGACCTTGTCGTAGTCGTCTTCTTTGGTCCTGTGTATCTTGGCGTAGGTCTCCTTTGTGGCCGCGTTGAAACTTATCTTTATCCACGTGATGGACGCGAGGCAGGCGTTGATTATTTTTTCGTTGAAGAGCGCGCCGTTGGAGGTAACGGCAACGTCTATGCCCGATTTTTTCGTGTGGTTGATTATGTCCGCGATGTCCTTGTGCAGGAAAGGCTCTCCTTCGCCCGCGTACATCACGCTTTTAAGGCCGAGCCTGCCCATCTCAGTGAGCCGTTCTTTCAGAAGTCCGGTCTCAAGCCGTCTTGGGTTGTATTCCATGTAGTCGAGGGCGCAGTAGGTGCATCTGTGGTTGCATGCCCCGATGGGCGAGATTTCGCAGTATATCGGATATACGTCTTCGCCGCGCAGCCACCCGGATACGCGGTCAACGTGATAGATGAGCTTGTGGGAGTCTATTTTATATTCGTCCATCTGCGGCGTTCATCCTTAATCGTCATGGGGAATCCAAACTATAATTATGTAAAATAACACATTTGCCGCGCTTAAAACAGCAAAATTTGCAGGATGGTTATTACCGGGATTTTAAAGCGTCTCGTGCCAAAGGCGAGTCGCTGCACGGGGTATCTTTCACGGCAAAGATGAACTGCTGAATTTTATCACGCCTTTTTGAGTTGTCCAGCGTCAAGCCCTCGTTTTTGCGCCTGATCGTTTGACAGTTTGCCGGCGCTTGACATTCTACGACACGTAGAATATACTTGAGGCAGGAATGGAGGCCCGTATGGCAAAAGATCCGGTATGCGGCATGGACGTTGACCCGGCAAAATCCAAAGGACAGAGCGTCCACAAGGGCGCGACCTACTATTTTTGCAACGTGAACTGCAAAAAGGCCTTTGACGCGGGCACTGAAAAATATCTCTCCGGCATGGGGGCGGCGGCTGAGCACGCCGCCCCCCATGCTATGACCGGCGAGATGGCCAAAGACCCGATCTGCGGCATGGTCGTGCCAAAGGAGCGCTCCATAAAGACCGAGATGCTCGGCAGGACGTATTATTTCTGCTCCGAGGGGTGTTTACGCGCGTTTGAGGCCCCGGAGGCCGAGTTGAAGACGATGAAGAGGAGGGTGGCGATTGCGCTTACGGGCGTGGTCGTGTTGGCGGTATTAAGGGCCGCGTTCTTCCTCGGACTTGCCGCGGGCGCAACCATACTTACGTGGGCGCCTTTGCCGTGGCTGCCGTGGTTTACGTGGGGCATCTGGCTCTTTATTATTACCACGCCCGTCATGGTCTTCGGCGGCAAGGGTTTTTACGTCGGGGCATGGCACGCGATAAAAGACCGCGCCGCCAACATGGATCTGCTCATCGCGCTCGGCACCACGACGGCCTACGTCTACAGCGCATTCGTGATATTTTTCCCCGGCGTCTTGCCCGTCAAGGAAGAAAACGTCTACTTCGAGGTCTCGGCCATCATCATCGCCTTCGTCTTGCTCGGTAAATACATGGAGGAGATAATAAAAAAGAGAAGCTCGGCGGCCATCAGAAAACTCCTTGATCTAAGGCCCCAGACCGCGCGCATCATTAAAGACGGGGTCGAGGTCTCTATACCGGCCGAGGCAGTGGCAATCGCCGACGTGGTGGTAGTTCGTCCCGGCGAAAAGCTCCCGGTTGACGGCGTTGTGACCGAAGGCCATTCTTCGGTGGATGAAAAGCTCATGACCGGTGAGAGCATCCCGGTCGAGAAAAAGGCGGGCGACGAGGTGATAGGCGGCACGCTCAATAAATCCGGGGCCTTCAAATTTAAGGCCACGCGGGTCGGTTTGGAAACCACCCTGAACCAGATAATCAAACTCGTGGAAGAGGCGCAGTCCTCCACCGCCAAGATACAAAGGCTTGCGGACAAGGTGGCCTCTTGGTTCGTGCCCGTTGTGATAGCTGCCGCCTTCGCGTCTGCCGTTGGCTGGCTTCTCTTTGGGAACGTTACCGCGGCCCTCCTGTCATTCGTCGCGGTGCTCATCATCGCCTGTCCGTGCGCGCTCGGAATCGCAACGCCCGCGGCCTTGATGGTCGGGGTTGGCAAAGGGGCGGAGATGGGCATCCTCATAAGGGGCGCGGAGTACTTGGAGCGCGCCGAAAAATTGAAGGCCGTTGTATTCGACAAGACCGGGACATTGACAAAAGGCGAGCCGGTTGTAACCGGCGTTTTCCCTGAGACCGGCGTAAAAGAAGAGGAAGTCCTTCTCATCGCCGCGGCAACGGAAAAAGGCTCGGAGCATCCGCTCGCCGAGGCGATACTGAAGAAAGCCGCGTCAGGCGGCGTCGTTACCCCGGACGCCTCGCGTTTCGATGCCCTGCCCGGACGCGGCGTGAGGGCGCGTCTGTTTGACGATGACATTTACATCGGCAACAGACGCCTCATGGACGATTTCAACATCGCCGTAAAGCACAGGGAGGCCGAGATTGCGGGGCTTGAGGAAAAAGGCAATACCGTTATGATGATAGCAAGGGGCACGCGGCTTATCGGTCTCATAGCCGTCGCCGATACAATCAAGGAACACGCCGTTACCGTCGTAAAGGGTTTACAAGGGCGCGGTATCGAAGTTATAATGTTAACCGGCGACAACGAGCGCACCGCAAACGCCGTGGCAAAGGCCGCAGGCATAAACCGGGTCATAGCAAACGTGCTTCCGGCGGACAAGGCTGATGTTATAAAAGATCTTCAGAAAAAAGGCATTGTAACCGCGATG
The DNA here is from genome assembly GCA_016234405.1 of Deltaproteobacteria bacterium. Taxonomy (GTDB): domain Bacteria; phylum Desulfobacterota; class GWC2-55-46; order GWC2-55-46; family GWC2-55-46; genus JACRCC01. The sequence goes on from JACRCC010000070.1 coordinate 3,128, forward strand.
GTCGGCGACGGCATAAACGACTCCCCTGCGCTGGCGCAGGCTGACATCGGCATTGCCATCGGCAGCGGCTCGGACGTCGCCAAAGAAACCGGCGGCATAATACTCGTGAGAGACGACTTGAGAGACGTGTTGAGGGGGGTACTGCTGAGCAAGGCCACGATGAAAACGATAAAACAAAATCTCTTTTGGGCGTTCATATATAATTCAATCGGCATCCCCATAGCCGCGTTTGGGCTTTTAAACCCCATACTCGCGTCAGCGGCAATGGCCTTGAGTTCGTTATCCGTTGTGACGAACTCCGCGCTATTAAAAAGGGTAAGGCTGTGATGGGCAGATTTCTAAACAGGTTTTTTGCGAGGCTCAACACGCGCTTCCCGTCCCTTTTTGACAGGGCGGTAAAAAAGCCGGAGGTCATGACCTTTACGGACGTCCCGTGGACGCCGTTTACAAAACCGCTCAACAAGGCGCGGGTGGCGTTAGTGACTACCGCGGGAGTTCATCTATTGGGGCAGACTCCGTTTGACATGCTCGATAGGGACGGGGATGCGTCTTACCGCGAGTTGCCGTCCGTTACGCCGCTTGGCGATTACACTATAACGCACGATTACTACGACCATACGGACGCGGAAAAGGACATAAATATCGTTTTTCCGATAGAGCGTTTGATGGAGTTGAAGGACGCGGGTTTTATAGGCTCAGTGGCCGAGGTGAACTACGGTTTCATGGGGCATATTGACGGGAGCCACGTCGAGACCCTGATGAAAAAGACCGCGCCCCAAGTCGGCGCGTCCCTGAAGGCCAAAGGTGTTGACGCGGTTATCCTCACCCCCGGGTGAGGGCTTTGCAATCGGTCCGTGGGACTGATACAGAGGGAGATTGAGAGGCAAGGCACAGCAACGCTGGGCATATCCATCGTGAGGAGATTTAGTGAGGAGATAAAGCCTCCGAGGACGGTATTCATCAAGTGGCCTATGGGACATCCCCTTGGCGAGCCGGGCAACGTCAGGCAGCAGACGACGGTTCTCAAAAAGGCCATCGAGTCGCTTACCGCGATAAAGACCCCGGGGACGATAATAGATTTGCCGTACCGCTGGGGAAGGCGCGAGGATATGGGCTTGGAGTAAGGGACTTCGGGCGGTGTTTTTTTTCGCGCCGCAATATTTTCTTGTTGAATTTAGTCCCCTTTAAGGCGATATTATAGCGCAGCGCTCAGAGGGGATTTTTGTCAGATGACGGCAAAGGCAAACGTTACGGTGGTGATGCCGGTATTCAACGAAAAGGTATTCATCCCGATAATCATAGATAAAGTCATAGCCACCGGCATACCCGCCGAGCTTGTCATCGTTGACGATTTCTCGACCGACGGGACGCGGGAATTTCTCGCGGAGTTTTCCAAAAACGGCGTTTACAAGGGCTGCCGCATCAAGGTCTCTTTCCATGAGAGGAACATGGGGAAGGGCGCGGCCTTGCGGACCGGCTTTTCGAGCGCAACGGGCGGCGTCGTCATCGTGCAGGACGCTGACCTCGAATACGACCCAAAGGATTACGGCAGACTCATCGCGCCGATATTGGACGGCAAGGCCGACGTGGTCTATGGGTCGCGTTTTTCCGGGGAGTGCCACAGGGTGCTTTTTTTTTGGCACATGATAGGCAATAAAACTTTGACGCTTTTTTCAAACATACTCTCGAACCTCAACCTTACGGACATGGAGACCGGGTACAAGGCGTTCAGGCTCTCGGTCTTGCAAAACATTACGCTCACCTCCGACAGGTTCGGGTTCGAGCCGGAGATAACCGCAAAGGTGGCCAAGAAACGCTATCGCATTTATGAGACCGCCGTTTCGTATTCGGGCAGGACTTACGACGAGGGCAAGAAGATAAATTGGAAGGACGGGGTCGCGGCGTTCTGGCATATATTTAAGTTCAACGTGTTGGGTTAGTGGAGGCCGTGAAACGTGAATCGTAAA
>JACRCC010000007.1 GCA_016234405.1 Deltaproteobacteria bacterium
CTCGGATTCGCTCAAGACGGTATCTTTCAAAATGCCGTTTTTGAAATATCTATGCCGCCCCAAACTTCTCAGGATTTTGGAGAAGAGGTCAAGAGACTTCCGTATATCTTCAAGGATCCGATTATGTTTGATAAAAAGATAGATCCGAAGATGTTGAGGTTCGGCTCAAATATTGACGGCAAAGACGGGCGGAGGGAAACATATCATACCGTGAGGGATATCGTTTCACCGGAAATCCTCGTGCTTAACGACGGATTGAAGGTGAGGCTTCTCGGTGTTAAAAAGAAGGAGGAAAAAACCGGTGAAGCAGTAAGGTTTTTGAAAACTAAGACCGACAGGCAAAAAGTGTTTATGAAATTTGACAGTGTAAAATATGACGATAAGGACAACCTTCTTTGTTATCTCTATTTGTCGAACAGGACTTTTTTGAACGCACATTTGATAAAAAGCGGGTTGGCCGACGTGGATACCGGGTTTGACTACAGGCTGAAAGCTAAATTTCTTGCGGCAAGGATGATGAAATAATGGCAAAAGAGTGGATACTGAACGGCGTAATGAACAGATTTCAATTGAACTTTAAGCGGAATGTAGGGCCGACCTCCGAGTCTATCAGAAAATGCGCGCCCAAGGATGTAGACGAGTGGCGGGGTTATTATTTCGAGAACGTTAAGCCGAAGGGGCACATAGAGGAACTTGGTAGAAAATTATATACAAAAATTTCAGAGGTGGTTCGAGCTGAAGTTGATGAGATAACGGAACAGGATTGCATCGACTATATGATACGTCTGGTCATTGATAGAACTTTTGACGGCTACATGACCGAGATAACCACGATTTACGGCCAGCTTGAAAAGATGCTTGGCGTTAAGATTCAGCCTGCGCCGGACGAATGGGATAGATTGTTCAACGTGGATTTCTTTATCAAGGTTGGAGAAAGATATATCGGCTTGCAGATAAAGCCGGTAAACGATCATTTCCAGCTTCCGCAGATATTTAAGGAAAAAGCAATTCAGGAAGAGACGCATCGTCAATTCACCGAGGGCTTCGGCGGGAAGGTGTATTATATTTATTCGGTTAAGGAAGGAGATAAGAAAATCATAAGTAACGCCGAAGTAGTCGATGAGATAAGGAAAGAGATTAAAAGTCTCGAAAAATAGATCTGATGCTCCTTACCGTTGACATAGGCAACACCACCGTAACCTTCGGGGTCTTTGACGGGGATACGCTAAAGCTCCACGGAAAAATTTCAAGCCGCAAAAGGTATGTGCCCGTTGAGTATGGTATAATTTTCAAAGATGCCTTTGATAAAGGAGGGGCAAAGCCCTCCGGCATTAAAGGCGTTGTAATCTCGTCCGTTGTCCCCGGTCTTGAAGACATAATAAAAGGCGCGCTCACGGGGCATCTACTCCCAAAAGGGGTTAAGCCGCTTGTGGCCGGAGCGGACATCCCCTACGGGATGCCGCTTGACGTGGACAATCCATCGGAGGTTGGCGCTGACAGGGTCGTGAACGCGGTTGCGGCATACGAGCGGTTTAAGACTTCCGTGATAGTCGTGGATTTCGGCACCGCGGTTACGCTAGATTACGTAACGCCGGACGGCAGATACGCGGGCGGCGTGATAGCCCCGGGGATTTCCATTTCCTCGGATGCGCTTCATGAAAAAACCGCCAAGCTGCCCAAAGTCGGCGCGCTGAGGCCAGGTAATGTCATAGGAAAGAATACCGTTGACGCTGTCAGGTCGGGGTTATACTGGGGTTTTGCCGGGCTTGTGGACGGGGTGCTTGAGAAGATGATTGCGGAGATTAAGGCATTGCCTGAGATAATAGCCACCGGCGGGGACGCAGCGCTTATCGCCGTTGTGTCGGGGTTCATAAAAGAGATTGACGAATTTCTTACATTGAAAGGACTTAAAATCTTATACGAGAGGAAAAGATAGATGACGACGGAGACCTCAAAAGAGCAGTTCGCTCAGGGCAAGCGGTTTTTAAAAGAAGACAACATGGACAGGGCCTTGCGGGCGTTTGAAAAGGCCTACAAGGAAGACAAGGAAGATCCGGACTATCTTTCTTATTACGGTCTGTGTAAGGCTCTGCGCGCAGGGGAGATCGGGTTCGGGCTTGAGTTGTGCACCAAGGCCATCAAAAAAGAGTTCTTCAAGGCCGAGTATTACACGAACCTCGGCAAGGTATATCTCGCCGCAGGAAACAAAAAAGGCGCCATAAAGGTCTTTCTCAAAGGGCTTAAATTCGAGCCCAATAACGAGGAGATGCACAGATACCTTGTCGATCTCGGCTTCAGGAAAGATTCCGTCATCCGCGGACTCGGAAGGGCGAATCCGGTCAATAAGTTCCTCGGCATCCTTTTCAGAAGGACGCTGCCGGAGATTTTCAAAAAGAAGAAGAAGGGATCTTGAGCGCGATACCCATCTTATGAAGGTTAAACAAGGGCTTCTTAAATTCATCTCGCCGCAAGTCCCAAAGGAAGGGCGGATGAAGACGGCCGCAGGGGATTTTCCCACTGAGGCGGAGATTCTTCCGGGCGACAGGCTCACGGCGCTTTTCGTGCTTACGCACGATTCGGACGCGGAGGTCTCCGCGGCGGCGAAAAAGACGATTGCGGATTATCCCAAGCATTTGCTCATGGCCGGCCTCGATGAGCCGTTGGACCCGCTTGTTATAAAATATGTAATAGCCGTCCGCGGCAAAAACGACTCAGTGATGATAATGGCCGCGCTCAACCCGGGCATAGACGACGCGGCGCTTACGACGATTGCGTTGGAGTGCAACGAAGAGGCCGCCTCCATCCTCACCGCGGATAAGGTTTGGCTCGCGTCAAAACCGTTTTTCATGGAGGCGTTGAAGAAAAATCAGCTTTTGTCCAAGGTGACCATCGAACGGATAGAATTCGGTTTGTCCGAGGAAGACGAAAAACAGGCTTCCGCGCAAGCGCCTCCTGCGGGGGAGCATAAAGAAACCCCGCAGGAGGCGCCGAACGACGGCATATCCGATAAGGACAAGGATGAGCTTGCCGCGGACGTAGCAAAGAAGTTTGCCGTGAATATGAAGAAGGACAAGGACGTTGAAAAAAACGTCTTTAAATTGGTGAGCACGCTCTCGGTCTCCCAAAAGGTCAAGCTGGCGATGGCGGGGAATAAGGCCGCGAGGGAACTTCTCGTAAAAGAGTCCAACAAGATGGTGTCGAGGTCGGTCTTGAAGAACCCGAGGATAACCGAGGATGAAATAAAAAAGCTCGTCATAACTAAGGGCACGGCTGAGGACCTTCTCCGCGAGGTAGCGCGGAATAAGGAATGGCTTGAGAACTATTCGATAAAGGTCGGGGTCGTTACAAACACCAAGACGCCTATCGCCGTCAGCATGAAGATGATAGAAAGCCTTAACGACGCGGACGTGCTGAAGATATCGAAGAGCAAGAACGTATCAACCGCCCTTGCGTCAGCCGCAAGGAGAAGGCTTGAGGCAAAGAAGAGGAAATGACCAGAGGCGCCACGATGTATGACCTTGTGATAATCGGCGGCGGTCCGGGCGGGCTTACGGCCGGGATATACGCTCAAAGGGCGGGCTTGAAGACCGTGCTCATTGAGAAGGAATTCTTGGGCGGGCAGATTGCCGTGAGCGACGTTATCGAAAACTACCCCGGGTTTCCGACCATAAGCGGCCCCGGCCTCATGGAGAAGTTCGAGGCGCACGCAAGGGGTTTGGGATTGGAGATACGGTTTGACACGGTATTGAGCGTGGTCTCGGACGGACGGGTAAAGTTGTTGAAGACGACCGAGGGGGAGTTAGCCGCAAAGACGGTTATCGTTTCCACCGGCGCGAAACCTAAGAGGCTCGACGTGCCGGGCGAGAGGGAATTAACGGGCAAGGGGGTCTCATACTGCGCCACCTGCGACGGCCCGTTTTTCAGGAATAAAGAAGTCATGGTCGTGGGCGGCGGCGACACTGCCGTAAAAGAGGCGATATACCTCTCGAAGCTGGCGTCAAAGGTTCACATAGTCCACAGGCGGGACAAGTTCAGGGCAGAGAAGGTGCTCGTGGACAAGATGGAAAATACGCCAAATATGGTCTTCCATAAGGGCTGCGTCCTTAGAGAAATTAAATCCGGTGGGGGAACTATCCTTGGCGGCGGTATCGTGACCGGCGCCGTGCTGGAAGAGTTGACGGCCGACGACGCTTCGATAGGCAAAAAGAGCGCTGCGGAAATACTTTATGAAAAGGAAACGCTCAAAGAAGTCGCGGTCGAGGGCGTTTTCATATTCGTTGGCATAAACCCCACGACTGATTTCGTTGACGTTGAAAAGGACGATGGCGGGTTCATAAAGACGAATCAAAATATGGAAACCAGCGTCCCGGGCGTCTACGCGATAGGGGATTGCAGGGTTACGCCCCTTCGCCAAGTCTCGACGGCCGTCGGGGACGGCGCGATCGCCGCGCATAGGGCAAGCGTTTATATCGAATCTCTTGGATAAGCCGGAGGAATTTTTTGAGCGGAAACCCGTCGGGCGAATTCAAAAAAATCGTCGTCTCCATAGGCGGCAACGCGATTATCAGGCGAACCGAGAGGGGAGAGATAGAGGAACAGTTCGAGAACGTGGCCGCAGCCTGCTCTTACATAGCCGGGATATCCCGTTCCGTTGGCACTGGCATCATAATCACCCACGGCAACGGCCCTGTCGTCGGCAACATCGCCGCGAGGAACGAGGCCGCAAGGGACATCGTCCCGCCCATGCCGCTTTTCATCTGCGACGCTGATTCCGAAGGCGGCATCGGCTTCATGATACAGCAGTCCTTGTATAACGGCTTGAGGCGCATCGGCTCCAAGCGCGAGGTGGTAACGGTGGTAACACAGGTCGTCGTGGAGAGGGGCGACCCGGCCTTCAAAGACCCGTCTAAGTTCGTCGGGCTTTTCTATGGCAAGGACGAATCCGATGCCCTCGGCAAGACGCGCGGTTGGGTTATGAAGGAGGACAGCAACAGGGGTTTCAGGAGGGTGGTGCCTTCCCCGAGGCCCAAACGCATCGTGGAGGCCGATGTGATAAAGGGGCTTGCGGATTCGGGCGTGATAGTGATAGCCGCTGGCGGCGGAGGCGTGCCCGTGGTGGAATCCGATGACGGGACATTGAAGGGAGTGGACGCAGTCGTGGACAAGGACTTTGCAACGACGCTCCTTGCCCTTGAAACCGGGGCGGATGCGATAATAAACCTCACGCAGATAGACAAGGTCTACAAGGACTTCGGTAAACCCTCGCAGGAGGGGCTGCCTGTCTTGACCATCGGCGAGGCAAGGCGATATTTAAAAGAAGGGCATTTCCCGGCCGGGAGTATGGGCCCTAAGATAGAGGCCGCTATCGAGTTCGTCGAAAAAGGCGGCCACGAGGTCGTCATTACCGCGCCAGAATTGATTGCCGAGGCGCTCTCGGGCAACGCGGGCACGAGGGTCGTGAAGACCGTGAACCGTGACCGTGAACCGTGAAACGACCGCGACCGTGAACAATGACCGTGAAGGATTTGTTTTTTCACGGACACGGACACGGACACATCACGGTCTTTACAGATGAATCTGTTTTAATCAGGTCCTCTTCGTGGTATCCTTCCTTTAGGACTATAATCCAGCCATGACTATCGTAATTTACATAATCATCGCGTTTGTTGCCGGTGCGGCAATGGCGTGGCTTGTCTCCCGCTCCCACTCCGCGTCAGCCGAGGCGCTTGCCAATGAGTTGAGGATGCAGGCCGGACAAAAGGACTCCGAGACGGCTTCGCTCAGAAGCGCTCTCGACACGGAGAAAAGGGCGCGGGTGGAGGCGGTAACATTACTCGCCTCCGCAGAGGAGCGTTTTAAGGAGCAGTTGTCCTTGATAGATGAGATGAAGCGCGAGATGACCGACACGTTCAACGCGCTTTCAGGCGCGGCCTTGAAGAGCAATAACGAGCAGTTTTTTATCCTTGCGAATGCGCGGCTCGGCGTTATAGTCGAGGAAACGAAGAAACACATCGGGGTGCATACCTCGGACATGAACGGCATGGTAAAGCCCCTTACCGAGGCCTTGCGGCGGTATGAAGAAGAGGTCAAAAAGATAGAGGCGAGCAGACTTACGGCGTACGGGAGTCTTACCGAGCAGTTAAAGCAGGTCTCCCTCACTCAGGAGACGCTAAAGAAAGAGACCGGCAACCTCGTAACCGCGCTTAGACGGCCGGAGGTCAGGGGCAGGTGGGGGGAGATGCAGCTTAGGCGCGTCGCCGAGCTTGCCGGTATGAGCACGCATTGCGATTTCTCCGAGCAGGCCTCGGTTGAAACGGATTCGGGCAGGCAAAGGCCGGATATGATAGTCCATCTGCCGATGGGCAGAGATATTGTCGTAGACGCAAAGGTGGCTTTAGACGCTTATTTAAGCGCGGTTTCGGCCACTACCGAGGATGAAAGAAGGGCGCACATAAAGAGGCACGCGGAGCAGGTGAAGGAGCATATGAGAATGCTTTCATCCAAAGAATACTCGAAACAGTTTGCGGGATCCCTTGAGTTTGTAGTTATGTTTATACCGGGCGAATCTTTTTTCAGCGCGGCTATGGATATCGAAGGAACGCTCGTCGAAGACGGGATGAAGCAGAAGGTGCTGATAGCCACGCCTACTACCCTCATCGCGCTCTTGCACTCTGTCGCATACGGCTGGAGGCAGGAGACTTTGGCCGAAAACGCGCAGAAGATAAGCGAACTCGGCAGGGAACTGCATGAGCGGATGGGTGTTTTTGCGGAGCATCTTGATAAATTGAGGGACGCGATAATTCAAGTGAACAACAAATATAACGACGCGGTGGGGTCTTTTGAGTCGCGCGCGTTTGTTTCAGCGAGGAAGTTTGCGGAGCTTGGCGCTGGTTCGGGAAAGGTTGTGCCCGAGCTTAAACAGGTGGACGTATCCCCAAGAAGGCTTGCCGCGGACGCAAAGGCCGCAGACTCTGAAAGAGGTGAGTGATGGGAATTAATGAAATCATAATCATCGTGTTTATCGCGGTTACAGCCGGGGCCCTGCCCGCCATAATCGCATACAAAAAGGGTAAAAGTTTTTTCAGGTGGTGGGTCTACGGGGCGTTTTTATTTCCCGTTGCGCTGCCCCATGCGCTTTTTATCGGCACAAGCATTGATATCGGAAGCCGCAGATGCCTCTACTGCCACACTCAGGTGAGGATTGACAAGCCGCATTGTCCGAAGTGCGGGTATGAGTTCATAGAGTTTTGATTCGGCACGAACGCACTAAATGTCTTTATACTGCGTTGTCCTTCTCGGAAAATCCTCGACGTACACAAAAAGTACGCCTCCGGTTTTCCGCTTCCCGTTGCAATGCTGCGCGGCAACGGGAGCCCAGCCGCCTTGTCTAAGAGACCTTTGCATAACCGGCATTTTTCCGTCATGCCCGAATGTATCTATCGGGCATCCATAAAAAAGGCGTGGATTCCCGCTAAAAACGCGCGGGAATGACAGGCAAAGACTTCATGTGACGCGATAGCGGCCACTTATGCAAAGGTCTCCTTGTCTAAAGCCATTTATTGCGTTCGTAGTATGTTCATTTATTTAATACGTCACACCTCCACCGTCATCCCGTCGTAGGCCAGTTCAACGCCCTTGGGCAGTTTGGCGTTGTCAACCGCATAATCGAGCGAATGGCTCAGGTGCGTGAGTATCGTCCTTTGCGGGGCAACGGCGCGTGAAGCCTCTACTGCCTGCGCAACGGTGAAATGCGTCGGGTGGGGTTCGTGTCTGAGCGCGCCGACGATGAGAATTTTTACGCCCTTTAATAGTTTTAAAGAGGCATCCGGTATCGCGGAGCAGTCAGTCAGATATGCCGCGTCCCCTATGCGGTAGCCGAGTATCGAGGACGCCCCGTGGTTTATCTCAATCGGAATGACCTCTGCGCCCCCTGCCATGAACGGGCCGTCCACGGCCTCCAACGTAAGGTTCGGCTTCCAACCGTCCTCCGCGTCGTCCTTGAATATGTAGCCGGCCATGACCTTGATGCGCTCCACCGTGCGTTGGTTCGCGTAGCAGGGGATGGGGGGGTTGACCTCAACCAGGAGATTACCCTCAACCGGGGGGTTACCCCCAACGGCGGATGTCTGCGCGAGGTTAAAAGAGCGGAGATCGTCTATCCCGTGTATGTGGTCCGCGTGGGGATGAGTAAAGAGAACCGCGTCCACGCAATTGAGGTTAAACGCGAGCGCCTGAAAACGCAGGTCGGTGGACGTGTCTATGAGGATGTTTGCGGCAAGGGAATTACCCCCTTCCCCGGTCTGTATTAGGAGGGATGACCGCGTCCGTTTGTTTTTAGGGTCTTTGGACGCGCATACGGGGCAGCGGCAGCCTATAAGCGGGACTCCGGTGGATGTGCCGCAGCCTAAGATAATGAGTTTCATCTGCCTCATCCGTCTTATCTAATTCTCTTGCGCGATAAACCCGCGAAGGGGGCAATACCCCCCTACTTTTTGAATTCTCCCACCACGGTCAGCTCCGAGAGCACCTCGTCGTCGTGCGGCGCGTCTCCCATAAAATCCGTAAGGTCGCATCCGGAAAAATGCTCGAAGTGCATCCCCTCGAGAAAAAGCGGGCTTGAAGTTATGTCGTAGACTTTGCCTTTGTACGCGAAGTATATGGGGTTTGCGGGGTTGCTGCCGTCGTATTTTTTAAGCTCTTCTTCGTTGAATACCTTCATCCTAAAATTCGTCTCCTGTGATTGCCGCGCGGGTCGTGAGTTCAAACAATATAAAATGGCGTGGGCATGAAAGTCAATATAAATACAAGTAAAGACGCGGCGCAAAGCGTCTTTCTGCGCGCATCCATCGGCGCGGCTTGGTCTTCAACCTGCGGATGGCGCAGCCCGATAAGCGCGATCAATGCCCCCCAGATGAACCATCCGTGCCATGTGAATATGCCGAGCGCGGCGAGACACGCTATCATGAGCATCGAGAATACCCTGTGCCTCGCGCCTATCACCGCGTAGACGAGGTGTCCGCCGTCGAGTTGTCCTATGGGCAGCAGATTCATGGCGGTTACGAACATCCCTATCCATCCGGCAAAGGCCACGGGGTGGAGTATAAGTTCATGTCCGTCCGGGACGCTGCCTACCGTGATGGTTTCGAGCAGTTTGAAGATGAGCGATTCGCCGAACCCAAGCGCCGCGCCCGTGGGCACATAAGGGACTATCGTGGAGCGGGATAGCCCCCATGCGGTTACAACGAGCGCTATAACAAACCCTGAGAGCGGACCGGAAGAGCCGATATCAACGAGCGCGGCCTTGGACGGAATGGCGGATTTTATGCGAATCACCGCGCCGAATGTGCCTATCATGGGCGGTATGGGCGGACCTGGGATGAATATAGGAAGGGTGGTGGCCACCCCGTGCCGCCTCGATGCGATGAAGTGCCCAAGCTCATGTGTGCCGAGGATAAGCATTAACGAGGCGGAAAACGGGATTCCCGAAACAAGTCCTGCGGGGTCTGCCAACACGTTGACCCCCTGATACAACGCCCCTGCCGTAACCGTCGTTAAAACCGTGGCGAGGAAGAGTATCAGGGGGAGGGGTATTTTAGGGCGAATTATTTTTGTCTCGGAGCCGTCAACCACGCAGACTCTCCTGATATATCTCGATCATCGCGCCGCCTATGCTGAGTATCACGGGCCCGGCTATTATTCCGATCAGACCGAAGACATTTACCGCGCCGATGATGCTGAAAAAAAGGAGGAGCGGATGCAGGCCGGTCTTGTTGCCCATGATGAGCGGCCGGAGGAGATAGTCTATGAGTCCTATGGCGAGGCAACCCCCAATGACCAGCGCCGCGGCGTAGAGGTGTTCTCCGGTTACGAACAGATAAATAGCCGCCGGCCCCCAGACGAGCGCGCTCCCGATGCCGGGCAGAAAGGATAGTATGAACATCGCAAATCCCCAGAGCACTGGGGCGGGCAGCCCGAGCGTCCAGAACGCCGCCCCTCCGAGGATGCCCTGTATGCCCCCGACGAGCAGTCCCCCGTTTACGGACGAGGTTATAACCACGCGAGTTCTTGCGAAGATACGATCCTTGTGGGTGTCGGGGAGCGGGAGCAGGCGCTTTATGAAGGCGATGAGCGCATCTCCTTCACGGAAGAGATAGAACATGGTGAAAAAGGCCATCACGAGGTTGAAGACAAATTCCACCGAGTTTTTTATGAACCCCGTGACGCCGATTGCGCTGAAAGAGGCGACCTCTTTAATCGCGTTCAGGAATATGGAGTTTAAGTCAGCCGTTGAAACGGCTATATATTGTTTGATGAAGGCCGAGACGTAAGGGATGATGAATATGTGGGAATTGTGGGCCTTTGAGGATATGTCCTTTATGTAGCCCTCGGCCCACTGGTATACGGTAAGGAGTTCCGTTGCAATGGTTGAACCGATAATGGCCATCGGGGTTATCAGAAAAACTGCGATTGAGATACACGCAAGGATAGAGGCGATGGAGGGGTTTTTAGCAACGTTTTTGATGAGCCAACGGTAGTATGGATAAAATATAACTACAAAGACCGCAGCCCAGAAGATCGGCATAAAAAACGGCGCAAGCACGAGATAGACGAGGTAGCATATTATCGCGGCAAGGACTATGGTCAGTATTGTCTGGGTTTTCATCGTAAGCGAATCCTCAAGTCCGCGTCCCTGCCGGTTGTGCGGCGCATTTGTTTGTTTTGCATTAGTCTCACATTCCAAGTATAATTATAAAGTATAGTGAAATACGGCAGAAATACAAGGCCTTTCAGGAGGAGTTTTTCAAAATGCCGAAGGCAATAGCGCTTTTATCCGGCGGGCTTGACAGCACCCTTGCCGTGAAAATGATGATGGAGCAGGGCATCGAGGTGCATGCCCTGAACTTCACGTCCGCTTTTTGCACCTGCAACTCCGGCGGCGCGCATAGAGGCGGGTGCAAGAGCGAGGCTGGCAGGGTCGCGGCCGAGTTCAATATCCCCGTGAAGATGATGGTCAAGGGGCTTGACTACGTCGCCATAGTGAGGAACGCAAAACACGGCTACGGCAAGGGCATGAACCCTTGCGTTGACTGCCGGATATACATATTTAAGGCCGCAAAGGAGTATATGGCCGAGATAGGGGCGTCCTTCGTAATAACCGGCGAGGTTATAGGTCAGAGACCAATGAGCCAGAGAAGAGAAAATTTTAAGACTATAGACAAAGAGAGCGGGTTGGCCGGACTCGTGTTGAGGCCCCTTTGCGCAAGGCACCTCGAGCCTACGGTCCCGGAGATGAACGGCATGGTTGACCGCGAAAAACTCCTTGCGTTTGCTGGGCGCGGCAGGAGGGAGCAGATGGATCTGGCCAAAGAACTTGACGTGAACGACTACCCCTGCCCGTCCGGGGGGTGTCTCCTCACCGACAAGATATTCTCGAAGAAGGTGAGAGACCTTCTTCACGGCAAAAAAGACGTAACCCTCAAAGACCTTGCCGTGTTGAAGTCAGGCAGGCACTTTAGGTTTAAGGGCGTCAAGGTCGTTGTCGGCAGAGACGAGGCGGATAACGTAAAACTGAAAAATTTAGTGCAGCCCGGTGATACCTTTCTTGAGCCGATTGATTTTCCGGGGCCTGTTGCCATCGTAGCCGGCGCCCCCGTGGACGTTTTGGGTTTTGCCGCATCACTCATTTTGCGCTACGCCAATGCCAAGACCAACGGCTCCGGCCATGTTAGGGCCGTATGCGGCGAGCGTTCGGAAGAGTTCTTGGTAAGCGTCCCTGCGCCGGAGAAAATTATAGAGGAGACAAGGGTATGCTGAGCGGCGCGCGCGATATGAAAGGGGGCACCGCAGCCGGAATATCCTTGTCCGGCAAGCCTATTCCCTCGGACTTTACTCAAGAGGAGAGGGCGGCAGCCGTGATAAAGTTTGAAAGGCTCAGACTGATATTGCGCGAAATGGACTCCGTCCTCATCGCGTTCTCCGGCGGCGTGGATTCCACCTTTCTCCTGAAGGCGGCCTTGGGCGTCCTCGGTGAAAAGGCCGCGGCCTTGACCGCAACCTCCCCGACCTATCCTGAGCATGAATTCAAGGAGGCCTGCGCCCTCGCCGCATCCATAGGCGCCAAACACGCAGTAGTGGAATCTAACGAGCTTGAGATACCGAACTTCGCGGCTAACGGCGCAAAGAGGTGCTATTACTGCAAGAATGAACTTTTCAAGATTGCGGCTGCAAAGGCGGCAGAGTTGCGGCTCAAATGCGTAGCCGACGGCGGCAACTCGGACGACCTTGCGGACTACCGGCCGGGCAAGACCGCCGCAACCGAGCTTGGCGTAAGGAGTCCGCTTCAGGAGGCGGGTTTTACGAAACGCGAGATACGGCTTCTCAGTAAAGACATGGGGCTGTCCACTTGGGACAAGCCAAGCCTTGCGTGCCTGTCATCCAGATTTCCTTACGGCACCGAGATAACCGGCGCTCGTCTCGAAATGGTGGGGCGCGGAGAGGGGATTTTGAGGGGACTCGGTTTTAAGCAGTTCAGGGTGCGCTATCACGGCGCAACGGCGCGGATAGAGGCTGACGCGCACACCTTTGAGAGGTTCTTGGACCCGGCCGTTAGGGAGCGGATAATATCCGGCTTTAAGGAAATAGGATTTGTCTACGTGAGCCTCGACCTGCAGGGCTACAGGACGGGGAGTATGAACGAGCAACTGTAGCTCAGGCCTTTAGGCCTGAGACGTTTACGGCAGAAGACTCAGACCTAAAGGTCTGAGCTACAAAAGCCTGAGAGTATGAACGAGGTCTTTATACGGTTTTATTTTTCTCCCGCCTCTTTTGCCCACTCGTGGAAGTGGTGTTTGAGAAGCGTCCTGTAAAATTCCTTGTCCTGATTAAGCATCTCGTATATGACTGTCGGTTCGCCTGCCTCAAAACCCTTGAACGTCATCTCGCCCGTTCTGTGAAATATCTCCACCACCTCCGCGCCCTTTACAATCTCGTATCCGAATATCAACTCCATCGGCAACGCCGGAAAAAAGAACGATTCCTGTATGTAGGGGTTGAGTTCCTGTCGGGTCACGGTTTTTTTGAAGAACCTCTTCGTGCCCTTGGTCTCGTTCATGTAGGCAAACAACGCCGGTTCGCTGACGGCTTGGCCCTTGTTATATATGTCGGTTGCGGCGGTTATGACTCTCAATGCTTCAAGCGGCTCGCCTGCGGCGACCTTTCTAAGGTCGCCCAGAAACTCGTTTGACATCACGGTCGAGAGGGCCTCCGCGCCGGCGGCCTTCTTGTTTATAACGAGTTTCTCAAAGGCAACGTCGAGTTCGGGGGGCATCTTGATTGAGTATATCCTGCCGACGTATACGTCGAGGGGCAGATGAAGCGACATCTGGCCGCGCTTTACGCGCTCGTTTTCAAGGAGCATCTCAAACCGCGCCCGCACCATCGGGTTTCTTCCTGTGCCGCGGCTGGCCTCGTTAATCTTTTCTCCGACCGAGACCTTGACCGGGGCCGAGAACTCGGCCCTCGGCTCAAGGATGGCTATTTCGGCCTTCTTGCCGTAAGAGATGTAAAGTCCGGCTTCAAGCTCATGCTTTACGGCGGATTCAAGCTCGTCCCTGTAGACGCTCTCAAGCCTGTGCTCCTCTGCGCCGAGCGCTATGAGTTTGACTTCTATGCCGGGGGTTTTCATCTCCTGCGCCTTATTGAGCGCAGCGCGTTTTTCCTTGAGCCCGGCCCTTTTCGCCTCGAAGTTCTTGTGAACTTCATCTATTATCTCTTCTTTTTTTAGCGGCGGGAGCTTGTGCAGGAGGGTATCCCTGTATGACTTTGTGATGCGCTGGATGTCGCGCGCAAGGGAAACGAGGCTCACGACGCCGCCTGAGAAAATCGCGGCGTCGCCGGGGATGTTTGTGAGGCGGATGCCGGTCTCGTCCGTGACAAGCCCTGAACCTACGCCGTATTTGGCCGCCGCGGCGAGTATCGGCGCGTAGAACCAATCCTTCATGAAGTCCACCATGGCAATCTCTTTCACCTTCAGCGTGCGCCTTGTAAAGTCCTTCATGTCAATGAAGAGCTGTCCCTCTTCTCCTGTGGTGAGCGTTTTGAGGACGGGTCTGTCGTCAACCGAAAAACGGTAGAGCCTGCCGCGGTTGTATTCCTCAAGCAGCACGTTTTGCGTGTACTCGATCCTCCTGTCGGACGTATACGCCCTCATGCGCCCGACCGCAGCCTCCACGTGGTCGTCGAACCTCAGGGCGTGGCAAGACGCAATTATCTCCTTTGCCGCTTCTTGGGCCTCCGATTTACCGCTTTTCCAGATGCCGCCTAAGAGCGACTTTTTGAATGACGCGAGAAAACGCTGGAAGGCGGATACGGTCTCGGCGCGCCTCAAATCGCGCGAAAACAGTGATTTGACATCGTCGAACGCGGCGCTCAACTCCTCCGCGGCCTTAGGGTCGGCTGTGATGCCCTTTACGAGCCGGTCATCGTTGTATATTTCATGGAGACGCTCATGCGCGGTAATGCCCGGCATGTCCATATCCGAGAGGTATCTGAGGGTCTCGGAGCGGAACCTTGCCGTTGCGTGGAGTTGACTCAGGGCGGTAAGGGCGTCGCCGTTATCCTTCAAGCGGGAGTAGGTCGCGCTTATAAGGTCGGCGGACGGGACTATGTTTTCGCCGGTATTTTTCGCAAAAGGGGATATTGTCTCAAACACCTCTTCGGTTATGCCGTACGGGTTGAGCGCCGAAGACAGGATGTTCGAGGGTATGGCGAGAAATGCCTTAGGCGTTACGGCGGAAGACAGGAGCGCGTCTGCGGCCTCGGTGCGGTATTGCGCGTCTTCTTCTTTGAGCCTGTGGAGCAGCGCTAAAAGAGACCTTCTGAAGGCGGCGAAGAGCGATACGCTTATGGCATGGTCGGCCTTTTCATACGGAAGCCCTTTTATCCTGAATTCTTTTATTCGCTCCTTTTTTTTGCGTATGACGCTCAAGACGGCGAGCATGGCGAGATAAGAGGTCTTTTCTTCGCCGCCGGATTTGGCCTCCTCCTTGAGCGCCTTTTCGAAGATTGTGGAAGTCCATTTTATGAATTTTCTGCCGTGCCCTTCGGCGCCGAGCCAAACCGCAAGCATGGCGGTGTCTATGTTGGGAGTGTATGACAGGATGTCAGCGGCGACACCCTTTTCAATGGAGTCCGTTATGAAGATGTCCGTCCTGTAACTTTTTTCTTTTATGGCCGGGGTAAAATCAGGAAGCGGGTGTATCGGCCCGGACGATTCGTTGCGTCTTTCCGGCCCAGTGTACTCGTTGCGCTTTATGATGAGTGTCAGGAGTCCGAGTACCGCCTTTTCGATGCAGGCCTCGTCTTCACCGCCCATGTGGAAAGGGACTTTCAGCTCCGCAATCGTATCTCCGTGCCTGAACCTGAGCGCCCTTGGTTCAAGCATCCACGGCCTTCCGCTTGAGATATCGAGTTTCTTTTTTACGAGCGCGTCGTAGAGTAGAAGACGCTCGTGGGAGTAACCGCCGTTCATTATGTTATAACCTCCGCCCTCAGAGCATATAATATCAGCCGGTTTAATACAAGATTCCATCCGGGCATATTATACCTGCTTTTTTTGAGCGCGGACGGTTCTTTTTTATTATAGGCGCATTGACCATTGAGGGCTTGCGAATATAATGATTATATGGTAAAGGTATTTGGGGGACAAGTCTTGTTTGACAATCTTTGAAATGGAGTAAGACTGAATATGCCGACCGTGAGAGAAAAACTCTCCAATATGTTTTCCAAGATAATGGCTGGGACGATAACGCGCGAAGAGGGGACGTTTCTCATAAACGACCTTGCGAAGGAGAACTTCGCCGAGTCCATCAAGGATCTGGCCTATCTGATAGACAATCCGCCCTCAGGGGTCTTCCCTAAGACCATCCTGCACACCATAGCCCTTTCGAGGAACAAGGGGTTTAACAATCTCATGATATCAAGCCTTGAGCATAAAAACGAAGGGGTGTCCATCCTCGCGGCCTCCGAGTTGGGCAGGCTTCGCACGGAGGAGGCAAAGCACGTGCTTGTGGATCATCTCAACAGCGAGGTATACCATGTGAGACAGGCCTCGGCCGCGGCCATTACGGAATTTCCCGACGGTTTTGAGATGCTTAAAAAACACATCCTTACGCACAAGGAGCCTTTTTATAGGGGGACGTCCGCGCAGGCGCTTTTGAAGGCCGGCAAGAAAGGCATGGAGGCGCTTCTCTCCGTATTGATTTCCGGAAATTCCGGCGCGATAGCGACCGTTGCCGCCGTAATCATAAAGTCCGCTTCGTCCATCGAGGCCGCCGACGTGCCTAAAATATTCGACGCCCTGATGCTCGCGGGCGACAAGAAGGATACCGCTTCGATAATCGAGCTTCTCAAGTTGGCGGCCGTGCTCAAAGGCAAGGCAAAAGAGTTTGAGCAGTATGTGAGGGCGTTCGCGGACCACCCGTACGAGCTGATTCGGAAAGAGGCGAAGAACACGTTGATACAGATAACTTCCGGCAAGAGGGGTTAGGCGGTCTTAGGATACTTACCGTTTAGACGCGGTCATCTTTTGGGCGCGGTTGTAATCCGCAAGAGATTCGCTTTTGCTTCGGTTAACGACGGATTAAAAATAAGCGCGGCTTGATATTCAGCTGCCGCTTCATCCATCCTTCCAAGCCGTTCATAAGCCTTACCGAGCCCGTTGCGGGCGTTTGCGAAATCGGGTTTTAATTTCAGGCTTATCTTGAACTCTTCCGCGGCCTCCCGCATCCGGCCCTCGGTCATCAGCGCCTCTCCCATGCCCAGATGCGCGGGAGCATAAGCGGGGTCGTAGACAAGCGCCGTTTTAAAGAGCGACATTGCCCTGCCCGGTTCATTCATGTCAACGTAAAGAGCGCCGAGATTGACGATGGCGTTGATGTGCGCGGGGTTGAGTTTAATGGCCTCGGTGTATTCCGCTTTAGCCTTGTCGTAGATCCCCTCCGTATAATAAATGTAGCCGAGGTTGTTGTGCGCCTGAACCAAATCAGGGCGCAGCGCAAGCGCGAGAAGGTATCTCTTTACGGCGGCCTCTTTTTGTCCGCGTGAATGGTGGATGGCGCCGATGTTGAAGTGCGCCTGCGCGTATGCGGGGAATAACTCCACCGCCTTCATGTTTTCTTCAAGGGCCTCGTCGAGACTGCCTTCATCTGAAAGCACGGTGGCGAGGTTGTAGTGCGCGCGCGCCTTGTCAGGGGATTTACGGGCAGCGTCCCGCCAAAGCGCGACGGGGTTCCTCCATTGAGTGTTCCTTGAATACGTTGCCGCGCCGGCGGCGGCTGAGAGGGTTAAGAGAATGACGGCGGCGGATTTTGTGAGCAAGAAAAGTCGCGTGGTAGACATTTGGATAAATCCCCTTTTAGACGCGGTCATCTTTTGGGCGCGGTTGTAATCCTCAAGAGATTCGCCTTTGCTTCGGTTAACGACGGATTGATCGTAAGCGCGGCTTGATATTCAGCTGCCGCTTCATCCATCCTTCCAAGCCGTTCATAAGCCTTACCGAGCCCGTTGTGGGCGTTTGCGAGATTGGGTTTCATTTTCAGGCTTATCTTGAACTCTTCCGCGGCCTCCCGTATCCGGCCCTCGGTCATCAGCGCCTCTCCCATGCCCCGATGCGCCTCAACGTAACCTGGGTTGGAAGCAAGCACCGACCTAAAGAGGCCCATTGCTTTGCCCGGTTCATTCAAGTCAACGTAAAGAGAGCCGAGATTGACGATGGCGGCGAGGTGGCCGGGGTTGAGTTTAATGGCCTCTGTGTATTCCGTTTTAGCTTTGTCGTACATCCTCTCAGTATAATAAATGTATCCGAGGTTGTTGTGCGCCTGAACTAAATCAGGGTCCAGCGCAAGCGCGAGAAGGTATCTCTTTACGGCGGCCTCTTTTTGTCCGCGTAACTGATAGATGACGCCGATGTTGAAGTGCGCCAGCGAGGATGCGGGGAGTAACTCCACCGCCTTCATGTTTTCTTCAAGGGCCTCATCGAACCAGCCTTCCTCTGTAAGCGCGCCGGCGAGGTTGTAGTGCGCGCGCGCATTGTCAGGGGATTTACGGGCAGCGTCCCGCCAAAGCGCGATGGGGTTCCTCCATTGAGTGTTCCTTGAATACGTTGCCGCGCCGGCGGCGGCTGAAAGGGTTAAGAGAATGACGGCGGCGGATTTTGTGAGCAAGGAAAGACGCGTGGTAGACATTTGGATAAAATCCCCTGAAAAGGGTTTAGAGGGGTATGTTGGCATGGATGCCTTATGCTTGCGAACTTGTGATGTCCTTCCCCATTCGCGGAGTTTACACTGAGAGAAGCGAATGTGCTCAGGGCTAAAGGCTCATGCGCTCAGGGTAAACTCCGAATCTGCTTCTTTCTGAGTTTTTTGTCCATGCGGAATTAAAATTTGCCGCCTCAGTAGATGATGCCGAATTCCCTGGAGAGGCGCGCGAAGTAGCTCGATTCGCTGCTCTTGTAGCCGGTTCTTTCGTTTGAGGTGTAACTATAGTTTGCGCTGATTGCCCAACTGCGCAGCATGTAGCCGAGGCTCGTGGCAAGCGTGCCTGTATTCGAAAAGTTTTTGTTGTCTGTTTTACTCTCGGTCCTGAATGCGCGGGCGGTCCAATTGACGCTTTGCAAAAGCATCTTTGAGTAATCAAGGTTATAGGTAGTGCTAACAATGCTTTGGCTCCCCCCCGGAAAGCCGGTTTCACTGACGTTCCTGTTGATGGAGGAGTTCAATGTGGAATTTAAAAAAACGAAGGCGCGGCCAAGGTAAAAGGTCTTTGTGTCGGTCGTTGTCGCGCCGTTGACCCTGTTGTCGTAGTTCGAATGGCTCAAGCCGAGGCCCAGACTGGTCCCGGAGAAGTACGAAGTCGAGGCGTTCAAGGCGTATGTGTCGCCCGTGGTGTATCTCTCGACTATCCATGACCGCGAGTAGTATTTATTGTAAGAGACCGCAAGGTTGACGTATTTGGCCCATAATTTGTTGGCGCTCGATGCGTTGTAACTGAATTCCCTGTTTTTGCTGCGGTCGCCCGCCTTGTTTTCGACTTGCGTATAGGATGCGCTGGCCGATAATGTCGCGTAATCGAGTTTATGGGCGCTTGCGTTAGCGCCCATACCCTCCGAAATACCCTTGAGACCGGTCTTTTCGTTGGCCTTTGCCTCGACGTAACCGAGTCTTGCCGAGACGCCGGCGCTCCCGAATCCGAAGAACCTGTTATAGCCGGCGCTCGTAGTCGAGGAGAAAGACGAGTTGTTAAGAAGGGGCGAAGTCGAATTCGGCGCATTTGTCTCGGACTTCGAATACGCTAAGGTTTGAGAAAGCGAAAGCAGCCCGGCGGTGTATGTCAGACCCGCGCCGCTTGAAGTCGAGTGGGTCGTGGATTTGGATTGGTCTGTGCGTATGAGAGTTTTGTTGTCGGTAACGTTCAGATTGGCCTGAAGTTTGCGTCTGATATCGTATCCCATAATGCCGGAGTAAAAATTACCTTCGGTTGACGTGACGCCGGTCTTAGCGCTTGCAAAGGAGTATGAGTGGTTCTGTCTGAACTCGTCGCTTGGTTTTGAGTCGAAGAGCAGGCTTAATCCCTGCGTATCCGCGTTGACGTTTGTCGCGGTGTTGGTGTGCGCGTCGTGTTTAGTGCCTCGCGCATCAAATCGTGTCGTTTTCGAAAGATGCGTAATGTTACTCGCGTTGATTCCGGTAGACGTTGATTTGCTGTTTGTGTTTGTGTTGGGCGTTGATTCGTGCTTTGAAAAATTAGCTTCGTTAGACGTGGGCCCGATTTTTTTCCGGAGATGCGCGGTATAATATTCGCTGAGGGACGCGTTGGCGCCGCTCTCGTTTTTCGAGTTTCGGTAGGAGAGGGTTGTCTCGGGAAGGGTTGTGAATCTCCCGAGCCAGTCCATGCCGTAGTTTGTGTTTACGGATGATGAGGCGCTGCCTCCATTTGAGGCGATGCCGGTGGTGTTTCTGCTCCCTAAAAGCGTAAGAGGTATCCTGGATTTAGGCAGCAAGGTGGTATTCAAGCCGTATGTGGTCATTTTGGTGTCTTGCTTGGCGCCGGAGGATTGGGTGGAGATGTTTTTTGTCAAGATTGCTTGTGCATTATATACGATGAGATTTCTCGATAATATCTTTCCCGTGAAATTGAGGGCGTAGATCTGTCTGAATTGCGACGAGTCTGTTTTGGCGTTCATACTGTCGTATTCGCGGTTCTCATATTCAAGGCTGAGAGACAGCCGCGCCGAGTTGTATGCATATTCGTCCTCAACCCTCGAATATGCGGTTACAGGCGCTCCAACTGCGGCAAATATCAACGCTGTCGTCAGCCAAAACCTCATGCTGCGGGCCATCTTGGGATTGCTCCTTTAGAGCCGAACTGGTTTGTCCTCTTGATGGATAAACATCATTTGGGCCAAACGCACCTGAAGCCCACGTCGTCAAAAGCCCCTGCGGGCGGCGCCATGCCCCTGAAAGAAGTCCTTACGTAAACCTGCAGGGTGTAATGCCCCATCCCGCCCCACCCCCCGCCCCTTACGATCTTTAACTTCTCCCCGTAGGCGTCATCCTTGAATGTGTTGCCCGGATACTGTAGATACCAATCAGAGGTCCATTCCTGCGCGTTTCCCGCCATATCAAACGCGCCGTAAGCGCTTACGCCGTCTTTGAAAGTCCCGGTCGGAGTCATCCCGCCGTATTCTCCGAGGGTGTTGACCTTTTTGATGTCGAAAATGTTGCCCCACGGAAAACTCCTGCCGTCCGTCCCGCGCGCGGCCTTTTCCCATTCCGCTTCCGTGGGCAGCCTTTTGCCGCGCCAATTGCAGTATTCCTGCGCGTCCTGCCAGTTTATGAGAACGACCGGAAGTTCTGCAAGGTGCGGCGGATATGCGTTGCCCTTCCAATGGGCAGGCGGCTTTTTGCCTTTGGCGTCAACAAACTCCTTGTATTTGGAGTTTGTGACCTCGAACTTGTCTATGAAGAAACGCTTGAGGAAGACCTTTCTCTGAGGGCCTTCGTTTGCGTACCATGGTTTTTTTGAGCCGTACTGAAGGGCCTTGGCCTCCGTGTCCACGTCGTTGCTGCCCATGAGGAAATCCCCCGCCAACACCTCTACCGCGTCCTCCGGCGGCGATGAACAACCGGTCAAGGCGGTCATTAAAAGCACGGATACCGCCAACACGCAGGGGGAGCGCATAAGGCCGAGCAGACCCCATGACCATAAACCCGCTATACGGTCTCTGGCATGATAACGGCGCATTTTCATTAAACTTTCCCTTGAGTATATAAACATAATTTCCAAACAGCAGCTACAAAAAAATCAGTAGACAATTAGTTTCATGTCGCCTGATTTTAAGGCGTTTTCGCGGAATCTTTCATGCGTACGCGCGTCGTAAAAATCAACCGGGTTGTAATCGTCGGTGAAAATTAACGGGCCGCCGTCGAAATGGATTTTTCTGTTGAGTATAGTCGTCACTTCTTTTTCAAGCGGCGGATATATGGGTGCGGTAGTATTTAAAACCTCTCCGTCTTTAATGCCGGCCTGATGCCCATAGGCGACAAAGGACATGTTCACGACCTGCGGGGCGGGGCGCGTATAGCCCCTGTGCGCGTAGACGTCCACGTTTTTGAAGACCGTGTTGAGCGTCCTGTAGAGGGAGGCAGGGACAGGTCTGTCTTCCGGTTGGTTGCCGGCGACGAAGTTGATTATCAAGACCCCGCCCGGCGCAAGGGTTTTTTTCGCGAGGGCAAACGCCTCGGCGCTCATAAGATGTCCGGGGGCCGTATCCCCGGAGAAAGCGTCAAGCACGATGACGTCATATTGCGTTGCCGAATTTTTAAGGAAAAACCTTCCGTCCTCCACGTGGATTTTGTGCGCGTTTTTGCCGAAGTTGAAGTATCTGCTTGCCGCGTCAACCACTGCGCCGTCTATCTCCACCACATCTGTTTCAATCCCGTAGTATTTTCTGAAATCCGTGGGGATGATACCGGCCCCGAGGCCTATTGCGAGCGCTTTTTTTGCGGAAGGATTATATCTTTTAGCGAGCATCGCGTGGTTGTAGTAGTATTCGTATATTGCAAGTCCGCTTTTGACGTCTATCGCGCCGTGCACCATGTTGTCCAACAGGAGCTCGCGCAGGCGCGTGTCACCGAAGGAGTAGTCCACGACCTTTATCTGGCCGTATGGGCTGTCTTCAAGGCGTATGATCTCGACCTTGGTGCCGTCGGGCCTTATGACAACGGGGGGTTTTGAGCGGGCTATAACGGGCACGAGAGGGGCGGCCAGCAGCATGAGATAGGCGTATTTGCGCCTGAATATGAGGAAGAAGCCGACGGTTAGAATTATCAGCGTCAACGACGAGAGGTAGATGACCATGTTCACGCCGAGGTTCGGGATCAGGATGAAGCCGGCGCCCAGCGTCCCGATGAAGCTCCCCGCGGTCGAGACCGCATAGAGCCAACCCACGGTTTTTCCGAGAGAAGGGCGGGTTATGCCCTCTCCGTTTGATTCAGCCGAAGAGGGCATAACCCTCATGTAAAGTTTCACCACGTACGGAGTGACCATGCCGAGGAGGAATAGCGGAGGGCCGAAGAGCGCGGTGGAAGAGGCAAGGGAGCCGAGTCTCAGCCCGAGGGCAAGGGCGGAGGCCATCACGAAACCCTTTGCCACTGGAACGAAAAGGAGGTATACGCCGGAGGCGAGTATTATCAGGAAGAGGGACCCGGCGTTTTCACGCGCGTCCGCGAGCCGCCCGCCGATCCAGTATCCGAGGGCGAGGGAGACGAGCGTAACCGTTATGAGAGAAGTCCAGACGAAAAGGCTTACCCCGAATGGCGGCCCTATCACCCTTGAGCCGATAAGTTCGATTATCATTACCACCGCGCCGCAGACAAAGGCCGTGAGCACGAGGTATCTGTTTTTTGTCATGGGAAATCTTTCCTCCAGCTCCTTCCTGCAGCTCAGACCTCGTAGGTCTGAGGGTTGTCAGTTGTCAGGGCTAAAGCCCTGAGCTGCGGGTCTGGGTTGTCAGGGCTAAAGCCCTGAGCTGCGGGTCTGAGTTGTCAGGGCTAAAGCCCTGAGCTGCGGGCCGCGCCGTCATTCATCTTTCGCGCATCTGAAGCCGAATGTGCCGTTGTAAGTATCCGGATTGAACGCTATCCTGTTGTACGTGGGGGAACTTATGCCGCACTTGTACGTGGTGCAGTCGAACCACGACCCGCCGCGCAGCGTCTTGCCGGCGTTTTCATCTTTGTGCTTGCTGCCCGGGTAGGGCTTGAACCAGTCGTCCGTCCACTCGAAGGCGTTACCGGCCATGTCATAAGCGCCGTAAGGGCTTTTTCCAGCTTCAAAGCTGCCCACGGGCAGGGTGTCTCCGTGCCCGTATTGGGGGGTATTGGCCTTATCCTTTGAGAATTCTTTGCCCCAGGGAAAATCCCTGCCGTCCGTGCCGCGCGCGGCCTTTTCCCATTCCGCTTCCGTGGGGAGTCTGCGCCCCTCCCATTTGCAGAGTTCATAAGCGTCGCGCCATGAAACGTTGACGACCGGATGGTAGTCTCTGCCTTGAGGTATCTTGCCGTTGAGCCAGTGTTTTGGGGGCCGCCGTCCCGTTGCGTCAACGAAGGTCTTGTAGCGCGCGTTTGTAACCTCGTATTTGTCAATATAAAACCCCTTGAGGCTGCGTTTGTGAGCGGGCTGACTTTTGGGCCACCAGTCGTCTGCGCCCATCGTGAATTCGCCCTTTGGCACAAGAACCATGTCTTTATGGGTATTGCGCGTCCGTGTTTTGTCCGCGCTCTGTTTTTCTTTTTCACCGGTTTCGGTCTGGCCGCCGGTTTTTATATCCTCATTGGCAGCCCAAACCGTTGAGGGTAATTCTTCCCGGAACATCCGGTTTATCTTCTGATATTTGCCGCTGAGTCCCGGACCGTGGCACTCCACGCATGTCTCGTCGCGGGTGTAGTCCACGTTATAGCGGGTCTCGGCGGTGTGGCACTTAAAACATTTCGGTTCACCGGTGGCGGGATTATAGTCTTCGGTCGAGGCGCGCGTTTTTGAGCCGATAAAAACCACCGCGGCGAGAATACCCGCGCCGAGCATAAGGATTAGCGCTTTTTTATTTCCCATCCCCCGCGAGGCCTCTTTTGTTTTTCACCCTCCCCTCTTGGGAGAGTTTTCTTACGTAGGCAAGCACGTCCCATCTTTCTTTTTCAGAGAGGATACCCTTCCATCTCGGCATGGTCATGGCCTCGCCGCCTATCTCCCTGCGAACGCCCTCGGTAATGGATGCGAACAGTTCGGCGTCGCTTTTCCCCATCGTCTTCGTGTTTTCCACGAAGTTCGCGGGATGAGGCGTGAGCGCGATGCCGACAGGGCCGTCTCCGTAGCCGCTTTTACCGTGGCAGTAATGGCAGTGTTTTTCGTAGACGAGCCTGCCCGAGGCCGGGTCGCCGGGCATTTGTTTGACGACGGGGGTCTGCGCTAACGGAGCATCTTTGCCGCCTGCCGGGGGTAATCCTTCCCGGTCTTTCCTCTCGGTTGAACAGGAGCTTGACAAAAAGGCCGCGATGATAACGGGGAGGAATATCTTCATGGCCGATATGACCATTCTTGATTGCGTCATAATTTTTTCCTACTGAGCACATTCGCTTCGTTCAGCCATGTAGGATGGGTGAAGCGAAGCACGCCCATCAAATCTTATCACGGTTTTATTGTCTCTTTACTCAATTCCAGCGCGTCTTTGGCGAGGTATTCGATCTTGGCCTTGGCCCTTAGGGATGCGAGCCATGAGGAGCGCATGTTCCTTTCCTCTTTTTCCTGAAGCTCGCGCCGCAACCTTTCCTTGTTGAGTTCCTCGAATTTTTTTTGGGCCGACGGCTTAACCCCTTCGAGCTTTGCTATCGCGTATCCGTACATGGTCTGCACGGGTTTGCTGATATCCCCGGGTTTCAAGGCGTTTACGGCGTCGTTGATCTCATCGAAGCTGTCTCTGTGTTTCCAGCCCACGTCTCCGCCGTTTTGCGCGTTAGGATGCTCGGAGTATTCTTTGGAGACCTTGATGAAGTCCGCGCCTGCCTTGAGTTCCTTGTGCGCTTCCTCGGCCTTTTTGAGCGCCTGCTTCCAGACCGTCTGGCCGCCTGACGGGTCGGCCTTCACGAGGATGACCATTACGCGCAGCTGCTCCGGTTCGCTGAACTTCTCCAAATTCGCGTTGTAGTAGTCGAGCAGGTATTGGCCGCTGACCGCTGCCGCGGCCCTATTTTTGAAGTCCGCGTTCTTTTGCTCGTTAAATCTCTTGATAACGATATCCTTGCGGATAAGTTCCTTTAAATCGTCCATGGTCATCTTGCTTCTCTTGAGGACGTCTTTGAGCGTCTGTCCTTGGGGGAGCGTTTTTTTTAGGTCGGCGACGACCGCGTCGATCTCCTTGGCCGGCGCCTTGTTTTCTTTGGCCTCTTTTGCGTTCTGGTAAATGAGCGCAGCCTCGATGATCTGGTTGAGGGCGGTTTTCTGTATGCTCTTTTTGCGTTTGTCTGAAACGGACGTGTGCATTGACACCCGCGGAAGAAGGGCGTTGTAAGCGGCGTTTAATTCATCCCTTGTGACGGCCGATCCGTTTATGCGCATGATTATTTCCGCTTCCGCGCCAATGTCGACCGCCCAAGCATTAGGCGGCGTCATTGCGCCGATGAGCATGACAAGCATCGAGACAAACGTTGAAGCGGTGATGATAAACTTCATTATTTTCTTTAACCCCCGTTTGTGCGAGGGCAAGCCCCCGATTTTTATTGACAATACGGCCCTGCCGTCAGGAGGAAATTCTTGACACACAAGGGTTCCAAAGGTTACGCCTTATTGTAAGTCCGGCGCATAAAACGCATATTATCGGAGTATTAAAAATTTTTAACTGACACCTTCTCGAAACGAGAAGGTGTCATCCTGAGCGGAGCGAAGGATCTGCTTTTTGACCGGAACGAAACGGAAGAAGCGGATTCTTCGCTTCGCTCAGGATGACAACGCTTCGCTCAGGATGGCAGCGCTGCGTTCAGGATGACAACAAACCGTCCGGAATGACGGCAAAAAAACGGGGCGATTTCTCGCCCCGTTTTTTCACTGCTCCTTCGTTTTTCTCTACGTTGGGTCTGCTGCGCTTGACCCAACCTACTTTGCGTGGCAGGTTCTGCATACGCCTGAACCGGTGTTACCGCCGACCCTTCTCAGGAACAGGCCGTCAATCTCGACTCCCGTATAGCCGGGGGACTCGATTTCGTTCCAGCTCTGGTTCTTGAAATGCGGGTCATGGCATGACGTGCACTCTACGTATATCTTGGATGCGCCCGACGCGTTGGTCTTGAGAAGATCCCCGATCGTCGCGGTGGTGCCGATGTAACCGTTTACGTCCCAGAGGTTCGAGTTGATGTTGCCGCCATCATACGCTGAGGCCGAGCCGTTGAGTCCCGCGTTTACCTCAATCGCGCTGATGACGTTTGTTGTGGCCCTAAGACCTGCCCTGCCCACCGTGTATGCTACGGACACCGGGTGGTCGTTGGAAAGGTCTTGTCCGAGGTTCAACCTGGAAGAGGTCATTACGTTGGATACGGCAACGGTGCCTCCATTGTCGAAGAAGGAATAGCCACGGGTTGAGCCGCCGGTGGTTACTCCGCCTTTACCTGACAGGTTGACGATGTTGTCAAAGGTTGACACGCCGTCATGGCAGGATAGACATGCGAGAGACTGCGAGCCGACCTTCATCGAAGTATCGGTTCCCGCGGTGGACAGGTTCGTTCCGCCGGCGTTGTAACTGGTGTAGCTGGCGGTGGATGCAACGCCCTTGTTCCAAAGGGGCGCCTTGGTGCCGGGGTTCGAGCCGGTAAACACGTTGTTTGCATGGTGAGGCGTGTGACAGAATACGCAGATCTCGGTGGTGCCGCCCGTGGACAAATAGCCGGCTCCGGCGTTGGAGGTATCAACGGTATATGCGCCGGCTGAGCCGGAGTTCGACAGGATGTGCTCGCCGAATTTACCGAGGTTGTGTCTGGAGTCCGCGATGCCGTTTGCGATGTCGCCGTCGGCGTAGCCTACACCAGCCTTGTCCCAGGTGTTGTTCTCAGTCGCATACACGGCATGTGCGGTGTTGGCAGCCGCGAAGAGCCCTATTGATGCAACGAGGGCGATTGCTAAAAATCTCTTCATAGTGTTGCTCCTTTCATGGTTTGGTCGTTCTGAGCGAAGCGAGGAATCTGCTTCTTACTCAGTTTACAATGTTGGGTCTGCTACATGTTGGGTCCGCTGCGCTTGACCCAACCTACCTGCAGGCCGAAAAATGCAAAAAGCCTGCGTTACTGCCGGCGACCGTCGTTTCCGACTTGCCGCCTTCCCTCCCTGTCATAGGGTGGAACAGTAATGAGGCTTTCATAGCCTGCCGGTCAACCGCCCGTCGTGAGCGGGTGACCTCAAATTGTTATCCTGATTATACTCCTCTATTAAGGCTTGTCAAGGGAAAAGTTAATGTTTTTTTAACGGAAACTCCCACCCGTAAAGACATGCCTTAGCATGTCTTTATCGTTCCCACGCTCCGGCGTGGGAACGGGTCGTAGACGCTCTGCGTCGCCCCCTCGTTTCCAAGCTCCGCTTGGGAACGGATTTGTGTGGGAAGCTCAGCTTCCCGATAATTGCGTTACCAAGCAGAGCTTGGTAACGAGAGGGCAGGAGCGTGGGAACGATAAAGTCAGGGCTAAAGCCCTGAGCTACGGGAAACGGCGCTTTACCCCCCACGTCGTGCCCTTTGGCGTGTCTTCGAGGGCCACGCCCTTTTCAAGCAATTCCGTCCTTATGGAGTCGGCCTTTTTGAAGTCCTTGCCCCTTCGGGCGGTATTTCTTTCTTCAATGAGCCTCTCTATCTCTTCGGGAGAAACGTCCGTTTGTGTTTTGCGCCTTTTGAAGAATTCCTCGGGCGTAGAGCCGAAGACGCCGAGAAAAGACGACGCCTCTTTGCAAAGGGCGCGGATTGTCTCAAGTTTCCCCCTCACCCTGCCCTCTCCCCTTGGGGGAGAGGGCAAAACCGTTGCGGGTTGCCGCTTGTAACCTGAATCCGTTGCCTCGTCCATAAGTTTGTTTGCGCGATTAATCTCCTTAAAGACCGCGCCTATGACGCCGGCGGTGTTGAAGTCGTCGTCCATGGCGTCAATGACCGCGTTCCCACGCTGGAGCGCGGGAACGATAATATCCGCCGTCCATTCTTCTTCAATCCGTTGGATGGTCTTGTAGAACCGCTCAAGGGCCGCCTCGGCCTCTTTAATGGAGTCTTTCGTATAATCGAGCGGCGAGCGGTAGTGGCTTCCGAGCAGAAATAATCTCACCGCTTCTTTGTCGTGAGCTTGCAAGACGTCCCGGATGTTCAGGACGTTGCCCACGGATTTGCTCATCTTTTCTTTGGCGACGTTCACGAACCCGTTATGGAGCCAGTATTTAGCGAACGGGGTTTTGCCCGTGGCCGCTTCGCTCTGGGCGATTTCGTTTTCGTGGTGCGGGAATATGAGGTCCCTGCCGCCTCCGTGAATGTCTATTGCATCGCCCAAGTGTGATAAGCACATGGCCGAGCACTCGACGTGCCAGCCGGGTCTGCCCGGCCCCCAGGGGCTGTCCCACGCGGGTTCACCGGGTTTTGCGGCCTTCCACAGCGCGAAATCGAGCGGGTCAAGTTTATCTTCGTTCACGTCCACCCGCGCCCCGGCTTCAAGCTCGTCAATATTTTTGCCTGAGAGTTTTCCGTAGTCTTTTTTGAGCCGCACGGAATAAAAAACGTCGCCGTTGGATTGGTAGGCGTATTTTTTGGCGATGAGCGATTGCGTCAGCTCGATTATCTTGCCGATGGTCTCCGTGGCCTTTGGGCGGACGTCCGGCACGGCCACTCCGAGGGCGTCCATGTCTGCGTCAAAGGCGCGGATATACCGCTCGGCCAATTCTTTAGCGTCAACCCCTTCCTCGCTGGCGCGGTTTATGATTTTGTCGTCAACGTCCGTGTAGTTGCGGGCGTATTTGACCTTATAGCCCTTGTGCGAGAGATACCTGTAAATCACGTCGAAGGCAACGGCGCTCCTTGCGTGTCCTATGTGAGAGAGCGCGTAGACCGTTGGCCCGCAGACGTACATCAAAACGTCCTTGCCGTTGCCGATGGGGGAAAAATCCTCTTTTTTGCGCGTAAGGGAATTGTATATTTTTAGGGTCATAGTTGGCTTTCGGGTGTCCCTCGTTCCCAAGCTCCGCTTGGGAACGATAGGTAACCCGTAGCTCAGGGCTTAGATGAGCAATTCCTTTTTCCCCTCCCCCCTTGTGGGGGAGGGGAAAAA
>JACRCC010000009.1 GCA_016234405.1 Deltaproteobacteria bacterium
TCCCCGCCGCAAGAGAGTTCCATGAGCGTGTCTGCCCCGGCCTTTTCGGCGGCCATCGCCTTTTCGACCTCGGCCCTTACGTCAATGATGTCCGAGGACGTGCCTATGCTGGCGTTTACCTTTGTCCGCAGGCCCATGCCTATGCCGACGAGCCTTGCCTTGCGGTTCGTGTTGTTGGGTATTACGACCTTGCCTTGGGCTGTCAAACGCATCAAGTCTGCCGCGTCTACGCCCTCGTTTTTGGCGGCCTCGAGCATCTCTTTCGTAATGACGCCTTTTTTTGCGGCCTCGATCTGAGTCATTATGTTTCTCCTTTTATATTCCTTATACACGGCCGTTACTCCCTTACGTATCCGATCATCAGCGCCCCGGCCGCGAAAAATAGCGCGTCGGGAAAGACCGCGGCGACAAGCGGGGGTATGACTCCGTTTGTCCCCAAAGACCGCGATATTGCGAAGACCACCCAGAAGCCGAAGGCAATGACGACGGAAAGACCCACGCCTGAGGCTATGCCGCCGTGGCGTCCGGTCTTGAGCGCGAACGGGATGCCTATGAGGACCATTATGAAGCAGACCAGCGGGAACGTGAGTTTTGCGTAGAGGTCAATCCTGTATTTTGAAGCGTTATAGCCTTCGGCCTCTATTCCCTCGATGTAGCGTTTGAGTTCCATAAAACCCATGTTTTTAAGCAGTCCCTCTGCAACGGATATATCCTCAGGGCTTGGTATGTCAGGCAGGGTCATGTCAAAGGCCCCGCGCCTCTTTGCGATGCCGCCTGCGGGAAAATCCCAGACCTCGGCGTCCTTTGCCACCCAGAGGCCGTTGACCCAGACCGCGTTCTTGGCGTTTATCCTGCCGGTGACGATAAAGGGTTTTTCGAGCATAAAGAGCGTCAAGCCTTCGAGCCTTTGCTCCCGCATGTCCGCATATCTTACGTTCAAAAGGCCTCCGGGCGCGCGCAGCCAAACGCCGTTTTTGCCGAAGCCGCCGCGGACGTTGAACCACTGCGCCCTGAAAGCCTCGACTTTTTTAAGGGCAACGGGAGTGATGGATTCGTTTATGATTATTACGGCGAGGCTCAACGCAAGCCCGCAGAGAAGGAGCGGCAAAAAGGCCCTTATAAGCCGTATCCCGCCCGCTTTGACGGCAGTAATCTCGCCGTGCTTATTCAGGATGCCGAGCGTGAGGAGCGTGGCCACGAGCGCTGCTATGGGCGCGGTCTGTCCGGCGATGAAGGGGACCTTGTAGAGGAAGTATCTTACGCCCTGCGTGAAAGGGACATGGTGCTTCATTAGATTGTCCATGCCCTCGAAGACTTCCACCATTAAAAATACGGCCACAAAAGAGGCAATGGCCATGAAAAAAATCTTAAGGAACTCCGAGAGCGCGTATCTTTCGATTATCTTCATGTCCGTCCTCCGCGTGAAAGGGTCTTCACGGCGCGCTTCATTGCTTGGGTTAAGGAGACGTCCTTGAAGGCCGAATAAAAGACAACGGCCCCGGAGACCCCGAAGATAATATTGGAACCCCATACCGCGAGGACAGGGTTTAAACGTCCGTTTTCTCCGAGGGTCTCGAACGCGGTGGAGGCGATGTAGTATAGGAGCACTACGCCGAGGGCCACGCCGAATCCCGTAAACCGCGATGAGCGCACCTTTTGCAGCCCGAGCGGAACGCCGAGGAGCGAGAAGACGAATATCGAGACAGGAAGAGCGAATCTCTTGTGAGCGTCTATGATGACGGGCGCCGGGTTTTCGCCGCGCAGTTTAAGCTCTCTTGCCTTTTCGAGGAGTTCCCCGGCGTAGAGTTCCCTGTTGGATCTGCCCTGTATGCGGCCCGGGTCTACGCCGGTCAAGCCGAGTTCGAGCGTGTAGGACTTGAATTCAACGATGTTGTAGTCCCCGATGCCCTTGTTTTGTCTGTGCGACGCGCCATCGTCGAGTTTAAGGTAGACGCGGGAGTTGTCCTCGGACGGCGCGATAGCGCCGCTCTTGGCGAAAAAAAAATTCACTCCGTCGCCGGACTGTTGGGAGATGAATATCCCTTCCATTGTCCGAGTCTCAGGGTTTATGCGGTCCACGTAGAGCGTTGCGCCGAGGAATCTGTCGTAGAAGGTTTTTTCCTCTATACCCGATGTCAGCGCGGTCTTCCCCGCCTCGAAGACGAGCCTTTTCATGTTCAGGTTGCCCCACGGGAATACGTATAAGGTCAGGGTGAGGTCAGCCGCAAAGGCGATGGCCGCCATGAAGAGCACGGGGCGCAGGAGCGCATTAAGGCTTATGCCCGCGGCCTTCAGGGCGGTTATCTCGCTGTCTGAACTCAGGCGGGTGGATGCCATGAGGACAGCTATCAGGAACGCCACCGGCACCGTGTATATGAGAAATGACGGCGCAGCGGAGGCTACGAACTCGAGGACGAAAAAAAGCCCGGCCCCGTGCGAGAATATGAGGTCAACGAGCTTCACGACCTTGCTCAAAAGCGCGGTTACGGTTAGAATTAGAAGGCCCAAAAGGAACGGGACGCCGATTTCCTTGAATATGTATGTGGTTATGACCCTGGGCATGGACTTAATGATACTATAAAGCGTTTTTTCAAACAATGTGATTTTGCCCAGCGCCGCTTTGCATTACGAGAGTATGTTGATTAACAAATTTCTTCGTACAGCAAAGTGGCGCTGGGCGCGTAATGCGCCGGATTAAAAGCCATATTACCGTTGCTAAGGCGCGTTCAGGGAGTATATACTACGGCAATGCTGAACACAAAAGACATACTCGGCAGGCTCAAAAACCTCAGGGAGGAGAAGGCCATCAGGCAGGAGAGTATCGCAAGGAGGCTCGGCATCGCCAGGACGACTTACGTCAGAAAAGAGCGCGGGGCAATACCCATAACGACTGACGAGTGGCTCAAACTCGCGTGCGCCATGAAGGAAGAGCCGTCTTATTTTTTCAGCGCGTCCAGCGCCGCGATGGGTCTTAAAAAAAAATATTCCAACGGCAGGGAAAAACTCCTTTTGAAGCTCTACAGGTCATTGGACGGCGCGGAAAAGGACGAGTTCATCTGCACGCTGAGTCTTGCGTTAAAAGACGCGAGAAAAAAGACGGTAAGGCAGACGCTTGGCCGCTTGATTAAGACATGAGACTTTTGTAAGCGTCCGGCATTTGTCCGATACGCCCTGCGCGAATCGGCTGCCCCGTAGAAACGCTCGGCATGACAGAATCTACGGATTCATCGCCTCATGAAAAACCCTTGTTACTCATCCCCGTCCGGCTCGACGCGCCAACCGCGTCCGTAATCCTCGTCGTCTTGCTCAAGCGTCCCGTCCGCCGCATCATCCTGCTCTGTAAGCTGGTCGCCCCAGACCGTGTTGTAGGTGTCTTTGAAAGACTCCTTAATCCAGGTTTTACTAAAGTCCCCGTCGAGGAATTTCTTAACCTTGTCAACCTTATCGTTAGTCTTGCTTACCCCTTCATGCCATAACCCGTAAGCTATCTCGCTTATGCTATAACCTGCCAGCCGCGGATCAAGAGAGTATTTCACCGCCTCGTGATAGACATGCTCAAGCCACGGCCCCATGACCTTTATCTGGTCGTCCGTATCCCACCGGCTCGAATCAGGGTCTATCTTAGGTTCGCCCTTGGCCCTGTGGCGGTTGTAGTATTTGACGGCGTCGGGCCATGTCAGGTCGTTGAATTGGCCAAGCCCCTTGGCTGAGCTCTTTGGATCGGGGTTTTCAGCAAGCGGGTTAAACCCGGACTCCACGTTCATGGTTGCAATACCCAGGGCGATTTCCTCCATTGAAAGACCCATCTCCTTCCACTTGGAGATTGCCTTATTTATGATGGAGTTTTTCTCCTCTTCCGTTACATCGCCTGCCCCGCCCGGGCCTTCCTTGGGCGTTATATCCCATTCCTTTGAAGACATCCCTCTACCTCCGTTTTATCTCGTATTTGATCAACTCTTTCGGCTTAATGTACTTATACTCCCACTTGTCGCGGCTCTCAAGGAGCGGGACGACGCTCTTATATTGGTCATACTCCGAGTCATGCTTTTTCATAAAAAACTGCCTTGACTCGGCAACGTAAAGCTCGTCTTTAAGCATGGCCTTTACCTTGTCGAGCGCGAACTCACCCGACAGGAACCCGTAGATGTAATAGGCGTCGCGCTTGAACCCCTTTCCTTTAGCCTTTTTCCTCTCCTTTACGAAGAGCGGCCCGTAGAGGACTGGGTTCAAGTCGAGGCGCAGACGCTCGTCCTTTATCTCGAAGAAGAGATCGAATGTCGTCACATTATAATTTCCCCGCAGAATTTCTATCTCGACTTCAGGGTTGCCGTCAAGGTCTATATCCTTTATATCCATCCAGACCGGAGACTTGGGGTCGTCGTCGAACCCTAACAGTTCATCCCACTTGTCCCTGCGCTCGAGGAGCCACACAACGCCGTCATACTGATCGTACTCCGAATCATACTTTTTTATGAAATACCGCTTTGCCTCGGCGACGTAAAGCTCGTCTTTAAGCACGGCCTTTACCTTGTCGAGCGTGAACTCACCGGATAAGAACCCGTAGATGTAATAGGCATCCGGCTTGAACCCCTTACCTTTGGCCTTATCCTTCTCCTTGTCGAAGAGCGGCCTGTAGAGGACTGGATTCAAGTCGAGTGGCAGACGGTTGCCCTTTATCTCGAAGAAGAGGTTGAATGTCGTCTCATCGTAATAATAATGATACAAATCGTTCCGTTGCAGCCTGATGTCGAATTCAAGATTGCCGTCATGGTCTATGTCCTCTTTTTTATCCATCATAAAGCCCCGAAACTTACTATACCGCCTATCGGGGTAAGACGTAGACGATTGTGACATGAAGTCCAGCCACCCCACATTGGCCCGTATGGGCACGCCGACATCATCAAGGAGCTGCGCCGACCCCTTGTCATACCGGAAGAGGTACATCGTGCGGTTGTGCGATGCCCCGTAGGCAAACGAGTCCATCAGGAGGTAGTCCTTATATACGCCGAAGTGCGTATCCCCGCCAACGTCGGAGGACTCGACGTAGTAGAGCGCGTCATCAAAGAGTATCCCTGCCTTGCAGGTCTCGTCTACTTCCTCTATGTTGTGCCTTGCGTTAAAATGGCTGCCGTAAAGATACCGGAATGACCCCGCCTTTATCCGCGTGCCCGGCAGCATGACCCAGTTTCGCGGGTCATCCCAACATAACTCAGGCACAAGGCCGGTCTTGGTCTCGACGAGTTTCAACCCCGTTTTGATTTCCTCGGCGCGGGCCGGGGACGAGAACGGGAGAATGAGACAGACAAGCGTAAACAACACCGCAAGCCGAGCGCCGGTTGAATTCTCAATCATAACTCGCCCCTCTACGGGGTTAAGATATTTTAATATTTGCTTACATAAATTATATTATTATTTGATGAAAATGTCAACTTATATTGGAAAAGTCCGCCCAGCGCCACTTTTCACCACGCTGCCGCGAAGTCTGCACAAACGTCCACGATGAAAAGTGGCGCTGGGTTGTTGACGCTCAATAAATCTCTGTAAACCAAAGTCACGTTGTGCTTGCCAATTCGAGGGGCTTGTGATAGTCTTATTGATAGATTTTTATGCGCGGAAAACAAGGCATCCATATCGTCGTTTTATTCATATCCGTCTTTGCCATGAACGCCAACGCGTTTAGCGCGGGCATCTATACCGGGGGTCGGACGCACGTCCATGAACTGAGCGCTGACGGACAAAAGCCGCACTATTGCCATCACTTCCCGCAGCCGCAGGTAGACGCCGCGTCTCACCATGATAAAGACCATCCGCAGGTATGCCGGACCTCAACGCATGAAAAACACGGTCAGACCACGCCAAGCAAACCAACCAAGATTGACGGGTCAGGGCCGATAATCGAATGTAACTGCGTCAATGGGCCGGGCATTGCTTCTTTTCAGGCACCCGTTGCGCTCGCTATAGCCGTATATCCTTCACCCGCGCTTAATTTTGTTGCCGTGGTTGCAACGGATAATGCGCCCCTCGTTTTATCCGAATTCGTGCCGCCGGAACAACCTCCGCGAAACACCCTCTAAGTATCTCATACGGACGCAACAGACATCCCTGAAAAAGGGCGGCCATGCGGCGCGTCCAGAACTGCGTTCCCACGCCGGAGCGTTGGAACGATAAACAAAAACTTGCGGAGGTTTGTTTATGAACAAGGGCATCTTAACGGTTTTTTTCACATTATGTGTTTTCATCGCATCAACGGCAATCTCCCGCGCCTGCGATTTTTGTCTCCTCTCACAGGGGATATCCCCTCTTGAGACTCAATCCGGCTCGGGCGTGCGCGTAAACGAGAGGTATACGCTCGTTGACAAGGCCTATGAAGGCACGGGCGGGTTTACGATAAGTCCGTCGGCCAAAGAAGAGTTTTGGACGACCGAGCTGACCGGGTTTTACGGCGTTACGGAAAACCTCACGGTCCTTGGGGTAGTTCCGTTCAGGAAGACGACCCTTGACGGCCACATGCTCGTCCATGAGGACGGAGAAACGGAGGCGCATCCCGACATGAAGGGCGAGGAAACCGGCCTCGGCGACGTTGCGGCCATCGGGCGCTACACCTTCTTCAAAAAACATACGCTTGATTCCACGACCGCCTTAGCCGCGTTGGCCGGTATAAAGTTCGCAACCGGCAAGACGGACGGCAAGACCAACGACGGCTCCGAGTTCCTCGACGCGCATCTGCAGCTCGGCACAGGCTCAACGGATTTCCTGCTCGGCCTCTCGGCGAGCCGCGCCATGCAAAGGCTCTCGCTCTCGGCGAACATGCTTGCCTCTATAACGACGCGGGGCAGGGCCGGGGACAAGAGCCACAGGTTCGGCAATGCCCTCAATTACGACCTTACGGCGAAGCACAGGGTCTATCCGGGCGGCGCGGCGACTGCCGGCGGGCAACTCTTTTTTGCGCTCGGAGCAAACGGGGAGGCGAGGGGCAGGGAAAAGGAAGACGGGGTGGTCTTGAAAAATTCCGGCGGGCACACGGTCTACGCCTCTGTGGGGGCGCAGCTTGTCATGGACAAGAAGTGGGTCATTGAACTCCTCTACCATAAGGCTGTCTACCATAACCTTAACGGTAAGCAGCTCGGCGAGAACTACAAGGCCAACTGCGCCGTTACGCACCTCTTTTAAGGATGGTAAGGATTACCGATGAAAACGCTCGTCATACTAACGGCCTTAGTCCTTTTGTCAACGCAATGTTGGGGAGGGGTATTCGATAAAAGGCTCTTGGCCGAAGCCGGCCTGCAGGAACTCTCCGGAGACGCCCCTGACTTTACGCTCAGGGGCGTCTCCGGCGAGACCGTATCGCTCAAGGGTCAGCGCGGCCGCGTCGTCATAATCCACGTCTGGGCTACATGGTGCAAACCCTGCAAAGACGAATTTCCGCTCCTTGAAAGACTCTACAATGATTTCAAGGAAAAGGGCGTCGTCTTTTTTCCCGTTGCAATAGACGCGGGCGCGGACATAAAAGAAGTCGCGCTCTTTGCCAAGGGACTCGGCGCGACGTTTGAGGTCTACGGCGCCTATAAAAGCGACATCAGCGACAGATACTGGAGTTGGGGGGTGCCGGCGACGTATTTCGTTGACAAAAAAGGACGCATAATCGCAAGGGCATTAGGCTCCAAGGACTGGGGGTCGGTAGCGGTAAGACGGGTCGTTGATGCGCTTCTTAATACTCGGTGAGGGGAGAAACTTCTCGATGGGAGCGTTGTTTCTCGTTCCCAAGCCGAGCTTGGGAACGAGGACGCTTCGCGGGAGCAGGTTTGCAACCTGCTCCATAAAGGACACAGCGGTCTGCAAGATTGTTTTGTCCTTATCCTTCAGGGGGGTGCGCTTGCAAATCCCTTGATTGTCTTTTTTTTGCTCTTTGGGCGACATAAATTTGATATTCTTTTTTTAAAAGTTCATTTATCAGGGCAACCACTTCCGCTTTTCCTTTTGGCGATAATATCATGAAGCCGGTTTTTATAAATTTTAACTCCATTGGATCAAGCTCACGCATACTACCTCCTTGCGCCGATATTCTTAGACAAGGGTATCCGTTAAGCGTATAATTAGTAACTGTCCAAATGGACAGTTACTAAAAAGTCGTCTCATTGGTAGAACGGTTGCATGGAGACGTTGTTCTGCGAAGGGGACTGGCTTGTAAAAACACTGCAAACGGATGCGGAGCGCGTTGACGCTTACAGACTGCGCCATGACGTATTTGCCGTCGAACTCAAATGGGTGTTGCCAACGTCAAACCGCATGGAGTCGGATTATTATGACGCCTTTGCGGTTCATTTCGGCATTTTCAATTTCAGTGGACAAATAGACGGTTACGTGCGTCTTATCGCCGCGCCGCGCCCATTTATGGTTGAGCGCGAGTTCGCCTGTCTTATGACCTCGGTGACGGGCTTTGTTAAAACATCCAATATGGTCGAACTTACAAGGATTTGTGTCAGAAAAAACGCCCGAACTTTGACCTGCCGCGGCATGACGCTGGCGCAATGCCTTTATAAAGCCGTTTACAATTGGTGTCTTGAAGCCGGATATACTCACATGGTGGCCGTCGTCGAGAAAAAATATTATATACTCATGAAGCGAAGCAAGTTCCCGTTGGAATCCGTCGGCGATTTTATTCCTCTCGGCGCAGGGGTCTTGTCGGGCGTCGTCATGCTCGACTGGCGGCGGATCGAAAAAGAACTCAAATATGAGCGGCCCGATTATTACTCATGGCTCGTCAATTTACAAGATTTTCCTCAAGCGCGATCGCTACGGCGTGCGCTCTATTGACGGCGTTTAATTTGCGGGATATATTTTCAACGTGAAACTTAGCGGTCCTTTCCGAGATTTTTAAAATCGTCCCGATTTCCCAATTGCTCTTGCCCTCACTCAACCACTTTATAATCTCCTTTTCTCTCACCGTCAACGAGTAATGTCTGTTTCGCGCCTGCTTCATGCATATCCTCATAAGGGCTTGGTGTATGTGCGGAACGAGTATTCCGACAATGGCCTTTTGATGAGACCCGAAGAGGTTCTTTTTCCCTGAAAAGTTTATGATGCTGGCGGTCTTGGTCATCGGTGACGTTACGCCGCCGGATACGCCGTATCTGATATTGAAATCCGCCGCGCGCGCAATCAGGTCTTTTGGAAGTCTTTCTTTATACATCCGGTATGTGTCCGTCCATAACTGCGTGCCGGTGTTTTGAAATTGCCACAGGATTACGGGGTCTTTTTCGTAGAGTTTTTGCTTGGAATATATCTCCATGTATTCGGCAGGGTAGTCCGCGTTCACGATATGCCTCAGCTCGCCTATGTTTTTGCTGTACCCCGCCGCGCCGCCCACGGAGTAATTCGCCCCTATAATTTCCTTTGTGCGCTTAATGAGAGCCTTGATGTCATCCTCGGTTTGACATCGTGTGGCCGCTTGTATCGTTTCCAAAATAACCACCAACTCATGTTTACTGAATTGCGAGTAGATCATGGGGATCCTCGTTGGTATTACCGCATATTCTTAAAAGCGTACTGTGCAAATGAGGGGACAGATAATCAAGCATGGTCTTTTCCCGCGCGCCGCCGATGCGTTTTCTGTCAACAAATGAAAAGAGACTAAGTCTTTGCGATACAGGATCAAAAATACCGGTGCTTAGGCCGTGTCTTATCCCGTAGTCTTGCGCCCTTGAGACTATTTTTTTTGCCATTTTTCCCATGTCTTCGCGCAGGGCGTCTTCCCATCCGAAGGTCCTTGTAAAACGAAGATGATACGACACGATGGGGTCGTGTAAGTAAAGTTTCTCTTTTTTATAATCATCAACCCATGCGGCGGGATAACTGCCGTTGATAATCGCAATGTCGGATAAAAGCAAAGTTCCTTTACCGCAGATTGAAAACTCGGCTCCGACCAAACCCGAAGTCTTGCGCAACAGGGTTTTAACCCCGGCCTCGCTCGAACATTGCATGGATGATTCGATAATCTCCATAATATTCACAAGGTCGTTTTTAGAGAAGGAATTTATCATCTATTTATTTACTGATCGGTTTCCAATATACAATCTCCCGCTTATTCCGGGTTTTACGGGTCATCTTTCATTGAACACAACGACTAATTTCCTGTCGGGCTTTTTTCGGGGCGCGCCCAGCGCCACTTTCCGGCGCGGACTTTCGTTGCCTTGTAAGCGCGTGAGACGGAAAGTGGCGCTGGGCGCGCTAAAAACCCTCAGGCACG
The DNA here is from genome assembly GCA_016234405.1 of Deltaproteobacteria bacterium. Lineage (GTDB taxonomy): Bacteria > Desulfobacterota > GWC2-55-46 > GWC2-55-46 > GWC2-55-46 > JACRCC01. The sequence goes on from JACRCC010000009.1 coordinate 10,247, forward strand.
CGAAAACCGTTTTGCGTCAGATAGTTTTTCTGCTCCGCGCTGAGGCGCTGTTCGCAGACGAACCTGTTTGAGTCCTGCACCCTGACCCAGCCGAGGGTTTCGAGGTCGGCCACCTTTACTCCAAGCACGCAAAAGGCGAGCGTGTCATGGTATTTTTCCGGGCAGCCGTAGAACCTGCCGTCGCGTGATACCCACCCGGTTTTGAGGCGGTTGTCATGGAAAGGGGTTCGCGTCCAGTCGAGTTCCGTGAGGTGTAGGGCTAAAGCAGACCCCGTAACGAGGTCGTCCGAATGCTTGGGGCGCCATATCCCGCGGGCCACGCCGTTCCATTTTTGCCCTTCGTCGAGCATCCAGAAATGGTGGCTCCTTCCGCTCGGGTTTTGGTGGAAAGGGGATACGAGATAAAAGGTCTTTTTGTCTTCAGCGTTCATGGTAATTTTCGGCAGTATCAACGAGTCGTAATGATGGACTATTTTGTCCTGAATTGCAAGATATTTGTAACTATTTCAACCTCGGTTTTTGGGGCTGATTACCATGTGCGCCGGTCTTTTTTGGGCCGTATAATAAAAATTGTATAATAGAAACACCCGTAGTAAAAAATCGCAATAAAAATATGCAATAAAAATCCCTTGACAAAGGCCGGAATTTTTATTAAATTTTATAATTCACAATGGAGACTCCCTGCGAACTATTATACTGCGCGGGCGATTCACAATATCAAGCGGGGCGGCATTACATGAAGACATATCTTCCCAAACCTGACGCAAACTCGAAGAAGTGGTATATCGTCAATGCCGAAGGCAAGACCATAGGCAGGCTTGCGACAAAAATCGCGGCCGTGCTTCGCGGCAAACACAAGCCGGATTTCACCCCTCACCTCGACACCGGGGACTTCGTGGTCGTGGTAAACGCGGAAAAGATATTTTATACGGGCAAAAAATATACCGATAAGATGTATTACCACCATACGCAGTATCCGAACGGATTGAAGACCGAGTCTTTGAAGAAGCTCTTCGAGGATAAGCCGGATAGGGTCATAAAAAAGGCGGTTTGGGGGATGCTCCCCAAGGACAGGCTCGGAAGGGACCTCTTCAAGAAGCTAAAGGTATATACCGGCCCAACGCATCCTCACAAGGCGCAGTCGCCTGTGCAGCTCCCTTGACGGGTGGTCAATGGGCATGGCGGGGAGATTTCCGGCGCGCAAGGGCGCGGGGAGATTTAAAATATTACGGGGGTTAATTGAATGACGGACGTAAAGAACACCGTTGGCAGGAGAAAGACATCCGTTGCGAGGGTTTTTCTAAAACCCGGCGCCGGAGAGATAATCGTCAACGATACGGTTTATGAAAGGTATTTTTCGAGGGATACGCTTCGTTCCATCGTGAGGCAGCCTTTTGAGTTGACCGACACGGTTGCGAAGTTCAACGTCTCGGCAAACGTCGCAGGCGGCGGAGAGAGCGGGCAGGCCGGGGCGTTGAGGCACGGGATAGCAAGGGCGCTCCTTGAAACCGACGCGGCGCTTCGTCCGGCGCTTAAAAAGGCCGGCCTCCTCACAAGGGATCCGAGGATGAAGGAGCGGAAGAAATACGGGAGAAAGGGCGCAAGAAAGCGCTTCCAATTCTCAAAGAGATAATCGCGTTACCTTCAATGAAGGGGGGAGGCCCAGCGCCACTTTGGACCGCCGAGGTTTGTTGAATATGACAACATCGGCAAACCAAAGTGGCGCTGGCCTCCCCCCTTTTTTTTATTTGAAAAGCGGGAAAAAACGCATACAATGGCGCATAAGGGAGAATATATATGCTAAGCGTTGCGATACTCGGAGCAAGCGGATACACGGGCATGGAGCTTTTAAGGATACTCGCCGTGCATCCTGAGGTCGAGGTGTCCGCGGTCTTCTCGCGCCAACATAAGGGGGCGTCCGTTGTCGAGGTCTTCCCGGCCCTTGCGGGTTACTGCGACAAATTGACGATGAGCGATCCCGAGGCGTTTGCGAAGGTCGAGGCCGACGCGGTCTTCTGCTGCCTGCCGCACGGGGCATCTCAGGAGGTCGTGCCCACGCTCTTAAAGCAGGGGCGCATGGTGATTGACCTCAGCGCGGACTTCAGGTTCAAGGACGCAGCCGTTTATAACGCATGGTATGGGGCGCACAAGGCCCCGGGACTTTTGAAGGACGCGGTATACGGCCTGCCCGAACTTTTTCGGCCAATGATAAAGGGCGCGCGGTTCGTCGCCAACCCCGGCTGCTATCCTACGGGCGCGGCGCTCGCGCTAGCGCCTCTTGCAAAGAGGAGGGTTATCAATATGATGAGCGGGCACGGTTCCGTAATAATAGATTCCAAAAGCGGCGTTTCAGGCGCGGGCAGGGGCGCGGTCGTGGACTATCTCTTTTCGGAGGTCAGCGGGGGTTTTAAGGCATACAATATCGGCTCGCACAGGCACACGCCTGAGATAGAGCAGACCCTCTCGGAGGTCGCCGGGATAGCGATGTCCGTTATCTTTACGCCGCATCTCCTGCCCGTATCGCGGGGGATTTTAACGACCGCTTACGCCGGGATAATGGGCGCTTGGGCGACGGGGGATATCCATAAACTCTACGCGGGATTTTACGCGGATGAGCCGTTCGTGCGCGTTTTGCCCCCCGGAAAATTCCCGGACATAAGTCACGTGAGGGGTTCGAACTACTGCGACATAGGCGTATATTGCGACGAGAATAAAAAACGGGCGGTTATCGTATCCGTAATAGACAACCTCGTAAAGGGCGCGTCAGGTCAGGCCGTGCAGAACATGAACATCATGGCCGGGTTTGCGGAGGACGCCGGGCTTCGCACTCCGCCGATGGCGGTGTGAGGTTTAATCTTTCAGGAGGAGGGACGGGGTTTGGCAAAGTCAAAGAGTATGGCGAAGATAAAAAAAGAAGACCTCGCGGCGGTAAAACGCATGACCCCTTCCGAGCGTCTCAAGCTCGCCATCGGGCTGTCGGGTTTTTCCGTAAAGCTCATGAAGGCCGGCGCGGAGGCGGGGAAAAATGCCGCTCGAAAAAAGTCTTAAAGGGGTTTGCAAGGCGCTGAGGGAAATTAAAGAAGAGGGCCTTGTAAAAGGCTTTGCCCTTATAGGGGGACTGTCGGTATCCACGTGGGGGTATCCGAGAGCCACTAACGACGTGGATCTTTTGGTCGGCCTCGCATCCATCGAAAGGCTCGATGCGTTCTCATCGGCCCTTGAGAGACGCGGTTTTAAGACCGATATCCGCTCCGGCGGTCTCGCTGACCCCGTTCCTTATCTGATAAGGACCTCGCGCGACGACGTCCCCGTGGATATCATTATCGCAACCAAAAATTGGGAGCATGAGGCGTGCGAGCAAGCCGTGACGGTCTCGCTTGACGGCGCGGATATCCCGGTTGCGCCCGTTGAGTATATTATCGTAATGAAGCTAAGGGCAGGGAGTCCCAGAGATTTGGCGGATGTCTCGGAACTGTTAAAGACGAGTGAATTAAGGACAGGGTTTCTTAAAGGCCTCGCCAAAAGACTCAGGGTTGACAGGAAGCTTGAAGGGATGAAAAAGGGTTGAAGGTCTATTTATAAAAGAGTCGTTAGTTCCCAAGACGGCGTAGGGCGGGTCACACGCAACTCCTTGCGCGTAGGAGGCAAAGGCCGAGGCTCGTTAGTTCCCAAGACGGCGTAGGGCGGGTCACACCCTCTGATATTGGCGGGTTACGGCATACGCCTAACCCGCCTTACTATTTCGGTCTGAGGTTCTATACAAATGGATAGAACAAGAAGCCCCATGCGGTAATGAAGCATGGGGCTTCTTGTTCTTTACGGCGTCAGGGGGTCAAGCCTGACAGCGCTTTTGCCGATAACCGTTAACCGATAACCGATAACGGATTAGAACTTCACCCGCAGCAGGCTCACGTGCTCGACGGTCTCGGTTTTGTTGAGCCGCTTATCGTATGTGCGTGTCGTATTTACGGTCGGGACGTTGAGCGCGAATTTCCCTCCTTCTATCTCTCCAACGGACTGCACCACGCCGCTTGTCGCTATCCCGTAAACCGCGCCTCCGATAACGCCGAGCGCGGCGCCGGTCGGTATGTAGCTAAGGTTGTCCGCGGGCTTGTCCGTGAGAAGTGTAAGCGCGCCGCCTATGAGCGCGCCGAGTATGCCGCCGTAGACCGCGTCGGTCACCGTGGTCTTCATCGCGCTTTCAGCCGCAATGGCCGGACTCATGGAGACAAACGCTGAAAAGACAAGTATCAGTAAAATCACGGCCGTCCTTTTCATTTTTTTCATGGCAGGTGACTCCGTTTAGGATTTTTTTGAAGAGACAATCGAGCCTATCTTACTTTATGCGTGTGAAATAAGTCAAGAAAAAGTTGAGGCAAACTTGTCCACGTGGAAACGGGAAACGATTTTTGCGTAGTTTTTAGCGCTTTATATGCCAACTTGACAGGCACCCATAACGGGATATAATCAAAACAGGAGGCCCGATGACGATCACCTTCACTATCTACGAGTTTGCCGCGCTAATAGCGTCCATAGGTTTTCTTATTTTTATTTTTACTTTGATACCGGCGTTGTTGCAGCTGAAAAGGACGGTCAAGGCGGTTGAAGAACTCGCCCAAGAGGCGAAAAAGACCTCCGCGGAATTAAACGCGCTTCTCAAAAAGGTGAACGAGCAGACCGATGATTTGGCTGAGCTTGTGAAAAAGATTAAGGGCGTTGGGCTTGATATGGCCGGGTTGGCGCAGACCGTGCTTGGGCACATAAAAAGTCCGCTCTTTTCGATATTGAGCCTCTTATTCGGCGTCGAGGAGTTTTTCAGAAACCTGTTCAGTAAGAAAACGGAGGGGGGTGAGTGATATGTCAGAGAACAAAAGCGCGGTGGTTTTGTCTTTCTTAGTTGGCGGGATTATCGGCGCGGGGTTGGCTTTGCTCTACGCGCCGGCGCCCGGTGTGGAGACGAGACGTCGGCTCAAAGAAGGCATTGATGCCGCAAAGACCGGTCTTGACGAAGGGGTGGGCAAGGTGAAGGCGCTCGCGGTTGAAAAGACGGAAGACGTAAAGGCGGCCTATGCCTCAGGCAAAGAGGCCTTCTTGAAGGGACGCGATAGACTCCTTAAAGAGGTGTAGGGTGGCCGTGCCCCACCGATGTAGAAACCTGATTACATCAGGGCTGCCCCCACCCCCACCCCGCCCTCCCCCACAAGGGGGGGGAGGGGGATAAGGCAGCGTTCATCATAGCCCTGAGCTGCGGGAATGTAGTTCGGCCTCCCGTGTCAAAGGATTTTGTGTGTCTTGGTAGTCTTAGGGGGACTTTTTTACATTGTTTCAAATCGCATATTGAGCAGTCCCGGTTTACCCGGCACGGCAGATTACTACGTTAAGGAATATCGCATGTCAAACGGAGGGAAGGTTACCCTTTCCGTAGTTACAGCGGACATCGGGGGTTTTGTCGGGCGCGTCAGCTCGCACCCGGACGTGCTCGATACCGCCAAGGAGCGTCTCCATAACGCTAAAGAAAAGGGTTTAATAAAGGACTTTCACGTTCTCCGGTGCGGCGACGGCCTCGGACTGATAATCTACCATGCCCTCGGCGAGCGCAGTCCGGTCCTGCATGAATTGTCGTGGAATGCGTTTTTCGCCTGCATGGACGCCGCGAGCGAACTCCGGCTTCACGCCCCGGAGCGCGACGCGCACGGCGGCTGCGACGATAAAGGGACGCCGTTTGGCGGCGGTTTAAAAGGCCATTGCCCGGTCATTGCCGAGATGGAATTTACGCTGCGCGAGAGCGAGCCGGTCGTCATATTTATGGTGAACAAGACCTTGACCGGCCCGTTTAACCTGCCTCTCTATAAGATATTCGCCGACCCCTTCAACACCGCCGGTTTGATACTCGACGCCTTGATGCTCCCCGGGTTTTCCTTTAAGGTGGCGGACCCTGCCCAAGGGGGTAACTCCCCGCGCGTCATAACCCTCTCGACGCCGAATGAAACATATCCTCTTCTTGCCCTCATCGGCTCCACTTCAAGATACGTCGTTCAGGCCGTCTACAGAAATTCGGACGATGAAATCTGCGCCGTAATATCCTCCGAAAAACTAAAACCCGCGGGCGACAGCGCCGCGGGGGGAATTACCCCCTTGGGCAGGGGCGAACCTGCCGCGATAATAAGATGTCAGACCGGTTTTCCCGCGGTGGGGGAGGTCATGGAGGGGTTCGCGCATCCGCACCTCGTGGCCGGGTGGATGCGGGGGGCGTATAACGGGCCGCTCCTACCCGTGCCGTTTTACGAGGCGAACCCCGCGCGCTTTGACGGCCCGCCCAGAGCCATTGCCGCGGGTTTTCAGTTGACCGAGGACAGACTCATCGGGCCTCATGACATGTTCGACGACCCAAGTTTCGACGAGTCGCGGCGCACTGCAAACGTGGTCGCCGATTATATCAGGAGGCAGGGGCCGTTTGAGCCTCACAGGCTGCCGGAGGATGAACTCGGGGCTACGGCGCTTCCTTTCGTGCTCGAAAAGATAAAGAACAGATTCAAGAAGGTTTAAGGGCAAAAAGGACAAGACGCTAATCTTGTTTTGCGAGGCCGTCGGATGCTAACATCCAAAGGAGATGCGTCTTATGAAAGGTTCAAGGACGACAAATAGGAGTGTCAGGAAAAAGGCGATTGACTCCGGGAGCGATCCCTATCTCAAGGATACCAGCCCAGTAGATTTGGCGGAGTGCAGGATATGCGGGGCGGTTTATTACAAGAAACGCTGGTCAATGAAAAAAATGCTCGCCGAGACCGTCGTTGCAAAGGGAAAAACAACGGTCATCTGCCCCGCCTGCCGCAAGGTCAGGGATAAGTTCGTGGGCGGGTTCGTGACCATAAAGGGCGGTTTTGCAAAGGCGCACAAAGACGAGATACTGAGGCTCGTAAAGAACAAAGAAGGCATTGCCATGCGCTACAACCCTCTTGACAGGATAATCGAGATAAAGGAAAAAGGAGATTCCATGGAGGTCTTTACCACCACGGAAAAACTCGCGCAGAGGATAGGGCGGATGCTGCATAAGACCTTCGGCGGCGAAGTGGAATATAAATGGTCCGAGTCGAATCTGGCGCGCGTGTCATGGTCGCGCGAGGCGGGAGTACCCCCTTGGGCGGCCGTTGCGCCCTGAGCCAAGCACGGGTTTCATTATGCCATTATGATGGAGGCGAGACTTTACAGACAATCCGAGAAAGGTTACGCCGATTGTTATCTGTGCTCCAATAGATGCCATATCGCGGACGGAAAGACCGGCGTATGCGGGGTGCGGAAAAACGAGGGTGGGATTTTATATTCGCTCGTCTACGGCAGGCTCATAGCCGAGCACATAGACCCCATCGAAAAAAAGCCGCTGTTTCACTTTCAGCCCGGGACAAGTTCGTATTCGATTGCGACCGTGGGATGCAACTTCAGGTGCCTGCACTGCCAGAATTCAGAAATCTCACAGATGCCCAAAGACGCCAATAGGATACTCGGCAGCGAGGCGTCCCCCGAAGAGGTCGTGAACGAAGCGTATGAAACCGGATGTTCGAGCATCTCGTATACGTATACCGAGCCTACGATTTTTTTCGAGTTCGCCTATGACACCGGGGTCATCGCCAAGGAAAAGGGGCTGAAAAACGTATTCGTCACAAACGGCTACATGACGGCGGAGTGCGTATCGGAGCTAAAGGGCGTGCTCGACGCGGCCAACGTGGACGTAAAATCCTTCTCAGAGACCTTTTACAAGAAGACCTGCGGCGCGGCTTTAAAACCCGTCCTCGATTCGGTGGAGCGCATGAGGGAGGCCGGCATCTGGGTCGAGATAACCACTCTTTTGATCCCCGGCCGCAACGACGGTACGGACGAGATACGGGCGATTGCCAAGTGGATAACCTCGGTGGACGACTCCATGCCGTGGCACATAAGCGCGTTTCA
>JACRCC010000071.1 GCA_016234405.1 Deltaproteobacteria bacterium
TCCTCAAACAGTTTTCAGGAGAGACCCATTGTCCCCACACGCGTGGGGGTGAACCGAGAGTCCGGCCAGTCAGGTCGTAGTCCCAGACATTGTCCCCACACGCGGGGGGGTGAACCAGTTCGCCTTCACTATACCAATTGTCAAATTCGATTGTCCCCACACGCGTGGGGGTGAACCGCCCCCTCATAGGGATTGGGCGGGTTGGGTGCTCAATTGTCTCCCCGGCCGTGGCGCGGATTGAAACTCGTTGACGCTAAGGCGTTTCATTTGATAAGATTTGTCATTAAGGTAAGCCGATGTTCGAGATGTATCTGCAAAAACTCCTTTTAAACATACCTCCGGTGCTTCTGGCGCTCACGGCGCACGAGTGCGCGCACGCATGGGCCGCTTACAAACTCGGAGACCCAACGGCCAAGATGCTCGGCAGGGTGAGCCTCAATCCATTCAGGCACCTCGACCCAATAGGAACGATAGCGCTATTTCTCACGGGCATGTTCGGATGGGCCAGGCCCGTTCCCATAAACGTGAGGAACTTCAGGAACGTCTCTCAGGGCATGATGCTCACCGCGGCGGCAGGCCCGCTTGCGAACCTCGGCCTTGCCGGCGCCTCGGCTTTTATCTACAAACTCTTCGCCGTTGCGGCTGGGCCTTATCTCGGCCGGTATCCGGCGGTCTATAACCCGCTCTTCATAATGATAGAGCTTTCGATCGTAATGAACGTGTCTTTGGCTGTTTTCAACATGCTCCCCATCCCGCCGCTCGACGGCAGCAGGGTGCTTTCGTATTTCCTCCCGGGCCGCAAGGCCTTGGCGTTTTCAAAGATAGAGCCTTACGGGTTCGTGATACTCCTTCTTCTCATTACGACCGGCGTTATAAATATGGCGCTCTCGCCGTTTGTGGCGGCGCTCACCCGCCTTCTCATCGGAGGGTTCTACTGATGCGGGTGTTGTCGGGCATGAGGCCCACGGGCAGGCTCCACCTCGGCCATTATCACGGGGTGCTCGTAAACTGGTTGAAACTCCAAACCGAGTATGAGTGTTTTTTCTTCGCGGCGGACTGGCACGCCCTTACCACCGATTACGCCGACCCAAAGGGCATAAAGGAAAACGTCCGCGAGATGGTCCTCGATTGGCTCTCGGTCGGCATTGACCCCAAGCGGACGATTATATTCAGGCAATCGCAGATAAAGGAGCACGCTGAGCTGCACGTGCTCTTGTCAATGATAACGCCTTTGTCGTGGCTTGAGAGAAACCCGACTTACAAGGAGCAGCTTGGTGAGTTGAGGGAAAAAGACCTGCACACATTCGGGTTTCTCGGGTATCCGGTTTTGCAGACCGCCGACATCATCATCTATAAGGCGCAGAAGGTGCCGGTAGGGGTTGACCAGGCCCCGCACCTCGAACTTTCGCGCGAGATAACCCGGCGGTTTAATCACTTCTACGGACAAGTTTTTCCGGAGCCGCAGACCATACTCACCGAGACGCCCAAGGTGCTCGGGACAGACGGCAGGAAGATGAGCAAGAGCTACAATAACGCGATATTCCTCTCCGACCCTCCTCAGGAGGCCGAGAAAAAGATGCTCGCCATGATGACCGACACGGCTCGCAAAAGAAGGACTGACGCAGGCAACCCGGGATTGTGCCCGTTTTATCAGACTTACCACGCATTGTATTCGGACGCCAAGACGGTCGCGTGGGTCAAGGAGGGCTGCGCCGCGGCGGGCATAGGATGCACCGATTGCAAAAAGGCGGTTATACCAAAGGTGTTGGCGCTCCTTGAACCCATACGGAAAAAGAGAAGCGAACTTGAGGCCGACCCGGCGATAGTGGAGGCGATATTGAAAGACGGCGCTCGATGCGCGTTTGAAGCCGCTAACAAAACGATGCGCGAGGTCAGGGCCGCGATGGGGTTGGAGTGAAGGGCGGGGTTTAACTAAGACTAAGCACATGGACTACAACGTCAGACTCGATATATTCGAAGGGCCGCTCGACCTGCTCCTCCACCTCATAAAGAAAAACGAGGTGGACATATACGACATCCCCATCGCAGCGATAACCGAGGAGTATATCGGAGTCCTCGACATGATGAAGGAGATGAACCTCGACGTGGCCGGAGAGTTTTTGGTGGTTGCCGCGACGCTCGTGCACATAAAGAGCCGTATGCTCCTGCCCGTTGACGCCGAGGCTCAAGGCGAAGATGAAGAAGGGGTTGATCCGAGGGCCGAGCTTATTCAAAGGCTCCTTGAATATCAGAGATACAAAGACGCGGCAGTCGAGCTGAACCAAAGGCCGATGCTCGGCAGGGATGTTTTTTTCAAAGGGACCCCGGTGCCGCTTGACGAGTTGGAGGAAGAGGCCGGACTCGTGAACGTCTCGGTCTTCGACTTGATGGAAGCCTTAAAGGCCATACTCCTTCGCGCGCCAAAGGAGCGGACGCTTGAGTTTACCGCCGAGAGGTTCAAGATAGCGGACAAGATAAACTACGTGATGGAGGTCGTCGGGGCCGCCAAGAGCGCGGAGTTCACGTCGTTATTCCCGCTTAACGCAATGCGCGGAGAAATCATCGTCACGTTTCTCGCCATACTCGAACTTGCAAAGATGCTCCTTATAAAGATACACCAGACCGAGGACGGCATCATAAGGGTCTATCTGCCGGCCGCCGCAATGATGCCGGCGGATGGGCCGGAAACCCAATAGACATGGAACGGAAACCAAACACTGAAGAGGCGCGACCAGCATGGCTGAAAACGAACTCAAACCGATAGTAGAGTCCCTGATATTCGCCTCGGTTGACCCGATATCCGTCGAGAAGCTCGCAAATATCCTCGAGGGCCGGGACAAGGTAACGATAAA
>JACRCC010000072.1 GCA_016234405.1 Deltaproteobacteria bacterium
CAAATTCCGAAAATGCATCAAGAGTTTCGGCGCCAAGTTCATATCGCACTACGACGGCTCCGTTATTTTCGAGAAGTAGCACTAAGTTGCTTATAGGGCTATCTCCAAGTCCCCAAAGACGCCGAACTTTAACAGCATATTCTTCGATCAATTGATTCGATATCTTGCTAAGGTCGTCCGGCGGACTTAAATCAGGGAAATTTACCTTTGGAAGTTGCACAAATTCCTGCAGGTATTTTACGATATCTTTAAGCCAAGAATATCGCTTTCCCGCTCTCAAACGTTCGGTCTTTGTAGCGGCACTCATAGACCGGTAGAAGATAACTGCTTCCGTGTTCAACATAGCGGGACGTCTAAAGAAATGATGCGGTAATTGGAGTAGCTTAACAATCCGCTCCATAATTTCAGGGCGTGGGGACTGTGTGCTATTTTCGTACTGTGAGATAGCTTGACGTGATACCCCGAGCAGGTCTGCAAGGGTTATTGCCGCCATCCCACGTGACTCACGAGCTTCTTTTAGTCGCGCACCTATAAATCCCGGTGTGCCTGGTCTCATTTGTTTTGTATCTCCTTTTTTGCAAGATCATCACGAAGCACAGGCTGTGCCGTATCTTGTATACACTCTTCAAGAAGCTTTTGTCCCGAAGGAAACCAGTCGCAGGTAATAGTTGGCCGCAGCTTCTCCACGATATCAGGATGTTTGCTAAAAAGATCTATCCCATCCCCGATATATGAGGAATAGTTTTCGGACTGCTCGTCATATATTGGGAATTTCACACACGCAAAAGTCGGCAGGTTTTTATTTGTTCCGTCATCGCCATGAAGAAGTATTGCATAACGAGGAGCATTATTTTCTGAAATGTCTTTGCGGAACAAATGGCCCTGATTGGTCTGCGCATAGTCTTTACGAAATTCAGCATACCTTACGATACTCTGTGGGGAGTCTGCGTATGAGGCTGTCAATATAATTCCGCCCGCTGAAATTACGGCGTGGTGGCTATTGCGCGTTTTGTTGAGTTGATGAATTGCTTCAAGCTTATGAATTTTAGCAATTTCAGGGAGTTTAGTTTCGAGCATTGCTCTACGCTCATGAGGTAAAAGGTCATGTGCAACTTGTTGGGGATATTTTGCAGCACAGTAATCGTAAGCCTTTGGGTAGATATCGAACAGACATTCGATTATGGACTCTTGGAATTTTTTCGGAACGGAACGGTTAAAAATTTCTTTAAGTTCTGTAGATGATGACGCCATGCTTAACCTCCAATGCGGTATGTTGTTAAGCAATATGTCATTTTTTACCAAATATGTCAAGTTATTTTTCTTTTTTTCGCCTATTGTCAAGTAACTATATCTCTATGAACATATAACATATAGGCGATTTACGATGTCAAGGGGATTTTTAAAAGGTCATAACGGAAACAGCCTTCTTCCCGGCAAAAAAACGCCAATCTACGACGCCAAAAAAGCCCCGCACCATTAGCAGTTTACTGCAAAACTCTAAATTTATTCAGGCTGCTCACCCCTTGACGCACGCGAGCGGACGCAGGAGCGCCACCTTCCGGTTTATCCCGGCCTCGTGCATAATATCAACGATCTTGAAAACGTCTTTGTATGCCCCCGGCGCCTCCTCGGCAACGCCGGAGCGAGACCCGGATTTTATGACGATGCCCTTTGACGCGAGGTCTTTTATTATCTCGCCGCCCTGCCACTGTTTTTTGGATTGAACCCTCGACATTGCCCTGCCCGCCCCGTGGATAGTGCTGCCCCAGCACTCCTTCATGCCGAGTTCCGTGCCCCTGAGTATGAAAGACGCCGTGCCCATTGTCCCGCCCACGAGGAGCGGATGCCCCACGCTCCTGTATGCCTCCGGGACTTCAGGTCTACCCCGGCCAAATGCCCGCGTTGAGCCTTTTCTGTGGACGAGGAGCTTTTTCGCAACGCCGTCCACTTCATGCGTTTCAACCTTGCAGGTGTTGTGCCCCACGTCGTAGAGGAGTTTTATTTCCGCCGGGTTTATCCCGAAGACACTTGCGACGGATGAGCGCGCCAAGTGAGAAATCATTTGACGATTTGCAAACGCGGCGTTCATGCCGCAGTTCACGGCGCTCAGATATTGCCTGCCTTCCGTGCTCTTTATCGGAGCGCACACAAGCTCGCGGTCCCTTATGGGTATGCCGTAATGCCTACTCGCCTCTTCGAGAATTTTTAGATAATCGGTTCCTATCTGGTGGCCGAGCGCCCGGCTGCCGCAGTGTATGGCTATCAATATCTGGTCTTTTTTTATGCCGTAAACTTGCGCTGCCTGCCCGTCGAAGACCTCGTCAACGTACTGGACTTCAAGGTAATGGTTGCCTGAGCCGAGCGTGCCGACCTGCTTCCTCTGCCGCTCTTTTGCCCTCCTGCTTACGTCGTCGGGGTCAGCGCCTTTTATGACGCCGTTCTCTTCGGTGTACATGAGGTCTTCGGGGAATCCAAAACCCCGCTCCACCACAAAGGAAGAGCCTTTTACGAGCAGCTCGTCAATCTCGTCTTCATTGAGCTTTAAATCGCCCGTTGACCCCACGCCGGAGGGCACGTCCCTGAAGAGTTGATTTGCAAGCTCTTCTTTTTTCCCCTCTATTTCGCTTTTCACGAGCGGGGTCTTCAAAACCCTCACCCCGCAGTTTATGTCAAAGCCCACGCCTGCCACGCTTATCACGCCGTGGTCCATGTCAAAGGCCGCCACGCCGCCAATGGCAAAACCATAGCCCGGATGGATGTCGGCCATTGCAAGGGACGCCTTTTGGATGCCGGGAAGCGTTGCCACGTTTGCCACCTGAAGGAGCGCCGGGGTAAAACTCCCGGCCTTTCTGTCAAGCTCTTTTACGAGCGGGGCAATGGTCTCCTCGTCAGCGTATATACGCCCGGGCACGAGCATGTCGTCGGTCTTGGGTATCTCGTAGAGATAGTCTGAAATCTTTATTATCTTAATGTCCATAACCTGACCCGTGTCCCGCAGCTCAGGGCTTTAGCCCTGAAAACCTCAGACCTACGAGGTCTGAGCTACTGGCCTGAGCTACATAGCCTGAGACATTCCTTTTTACACGTCGAGGACGCACCTTAAAACATGCGTCCCGCCCTCTCCACTGTTGTAGAACAGCCCCGAATAGGTCGCGCCCTTGACCTCGGTCTTGACGACGTGTTTTTGCCTGTCGAACTTCTCTCCGTAGACAATGCCCGAAAGCGCGACCCTGTCGTCATCGGTCTTTATGGAGTCAACCTTAATACGCTTGAGCGCAAGCCCGCGCAACCCCTGAATGGAGAGCGTTTCGTTCAAGACCTCGACGAACAAAAGCTCTATGTCGCGCCCAGTTGCCGCAACCGGAAAGCTCAGGCTCTCCTCGATAGTGGAAAGGTCGAACATGAGGTTCAACATGGCCTCCACCCCTGCTTCGAAGGCCCCGGCGAGCGTCCCTGCCGAGGCCTCGATTCCCATGTCCGCGATGTGCTCCCGATAGGCGTAAGGCATAGGGTGATTATAGCATCAAATGTAACATCGCGGGGGGCGCGGGGAGTCAAGACGGTCACGGTTCACAAGGGAATTTCACAAGGGAGAAAAAAACAATTAACTTTGCGGTGCATAAGGAATAGTATCGCAACATAAAAATGGAGTTTTAAAATAGAACGGCGCTGTTGTCCCTGTTTTATTCCTCTGGGCGCATACGAGGAATAATGGGCGTTTATTTTAAGTTGTGTCTGGTTGTGAATTAAAACAATGAGGTCGGTATGACTGTGAACGAAAAGAAAGCCGTGAGAGGACTGAAGGCAACAAAAGTAAGTCTCTGGGATTGCAAAGATGTCTACTTTTAGGGGAAGCTTACGCCGTGACCTCACTTGTCCGAAAACGATTTCAGTTTCTGGCATCTCTTCGGGTGTCTCAATTTACGAAGGGCCTTTGCCTCTATCTGGCGTATCCTCTCCCTCGTGACCTTCATGGCCGCGCCGACCTCCTCAAGCGTGTGGTCCTTCTCCTCTCCTATGCCGAACCTCATGCGCAGCACCTGCTCCTCTCTTGCCGAGAGCGTGGAGAGGACGTCGTTCATGTGGCCGAACAAATCGTTGCTCATCGCCTCGTCGTGCGGGACCGACGCGTCCTTGTCCTCGATAAAATCGCCCAAGAGGCTGTCCCCGTCCGTACCCACGGGCGTGTCGAGCGAGATAGGCTCGCGGGATATCTTCATTATCTTTCGTATCTTGTCCACCGGCAGATCGAGGCGCTCCGCAAGGGCCTCGGCGGTGGGTTCTTTGCCGTGTTCCTGCACGTAGTAGTGCGACGTCCTCACGAGCCTGTTTATGGTCTCTATCATGTGCACGGGTATCCTGATGGTGCGCGCCTGATCCGCTATTGAGCGCGAGACCGCTTGGCGTATCCACCACGTTGCGTACGTGGAAAACTTGTAGCCCCTCTGGTATTCGAACTTCTCCACCGCCTTCATAAGACCGATGTTGCCTTCCTGAATGAGGTCGAGAAAATGCAGCCCGCGATTCAGATACCTGCGCGCGATGCTCACCACGAGCCTCAAATTTGCCTTTATGAGCCTCTCCTTTGCGGCTTCAAGCTCGACGGTCTTTCTCTCGATGGTTCCGAGGAGGCTCACGAGCGCTTCGTGGGACAGTCCGATTTCAAAGGTTATGGCTTTTCTCGCCGCGTTTATCTCCTTCAAATCTTTTGCCGGGTTTTGAGGACGCCGCGCAGGGGCGCGCTTGGGGTCTTTGACGCCCTTTTCAATCGAGGCTCTTTTTCTGTTGAGCCTTCGCAGATCTCCGTCGGCGGATTTAAGCCTCTCAATCACGCGCTCGAATATATCGGTGCGCTTTTCTATGTCGAGCAAAAGCTGTGCGAGCCGCTCAGGTTCCGCGCCGGAGCGGAGGGTATTCACCGCGTCAATCTTTGCGAGCACGTCATTCAAGTCCTGCTCGTTCTCGCTCAAAAAACCCTCGTCGTCGTCGAACTCTATGACCTCTTCGGACCCCCGTCTCTCGATGAGCCTGTCCTTGAGTCCGTTCAACTCGACGGACACGAGCCGGCTCTTCAAAAACTCCTTCGTAACGGCGGCCTTGCACTCCTCGATGGTTTTGGCGAGCGCGACCTCTTCTTCTTTTTTGAGCAAAAAAACCGCGCCCATCTCGCGCAGATACGCCCTCACGGAATCCGGCGCCGCCTCCTCCACCGGCTCCTGCGGCAACGCGGCATCGAAGGGCTGCGTATCGAGCGCGCCGCTGGCGTCTTCCGTAACGGCGTCTTCGGCGTCAACGTCAGGCCCGGCCTCTAAGTTTATGTCTTTCGACTCGCCCATAGTCCTATATATTATGATGATACGCTCAGGTCGCGCGTTTTTTGAACCTGTCCTTAGGGTAGACTGCGTCCGCGACGTCGCCCCTGCCCGCGAATTCAAGCCTTTTAATGCGCGCCTCAGTGTGTTCCTTGAGTTTACCTCTATTCAAGACCCTTTTCAAACTATCTTCAAGCATCCTCTTTGGGTCTTCCAAAAATCCGTCCGGGTCCTTGAGGATGAGCGCCGCGATGCGCGCCTTAACGGCCGGGTCAATAAGTCCGTCAAGGAGCGCTGAAACGTTAATCGCGCCGCCGTCCTTGAGAAAACCGGCGGCCGCCGCCCCCGCCTCTTTCAAACCGGGGTCGTTAAACGCCTCAAAGGCCGCCTCGACCCTTTCGTCAAAATACTCGGGATGCTTCAATATCACCCTTAAAATCACCGTCTCTTCAAGATGGCTTTGGGCGTGATTAACGGCCACCCTCCTGGCCGCGGGCATACCGCCAGACCCGGCATTCCTGCCAAGTTCGTCATATATGAGGGCGGGCGGGATGGCAAGGATGGAGGCTGCAAATGCCGCATAGTGTCCCCTCTCGGCAACGTTTTTTACCTTTGCAAGATACGGCATTACGGCGTCTAAATACTTGGCCTTGCCCTCGGGGGTTTTTATGCCAACCCCCTTCATCGCGCGCTTCAAAAAAAACTCCATCAGAGGCTCGGCCTCGGCAATGGCCCTCTTCATCCCGTCCGCGCCTTTGACGCCCAGAAACTCATCCGGGTCTTTGCCGCTGTCGAGCGTTATCGCCCTGCAAAAAAAACCCTCATCGAGAAATAGACCGAGGCTTCTTATGGCCGCGTTCACGCCTGCGGCGTCCGAATCAAAAAGCGTGTAGACCGACGTTGCGTAGCCTTTTAACGAGCGCAGGTGCCCTGCCGTGAGGGCCGTGCCCATAGTGGCGACCGTATTTTTAAAACCGGACTTGTGCATGGCGAGCGCGTCGAAATATCCCTCGACCACTATCGCGTATCCCTCTTTCATTATCGCCTGCTTGGCCTGAAAAAATCCATATAGGGTCTCGCCCTTCTTGAAAAACGCGGTCTCCGGAGAGTTCAAATACTTAGGCTCGCCCGGCCCGATTACCCTGCCGCCGAACCCGATTGTCCTGCCCCGCAAATCTGTTATGGGAAAGATGAGTCTACCCCTGAATCTGTCGTAATGTCCCCGCTCTTTTTTTATGACAAGCCCTGCCTTCTCGGCGGCCTCAAGCGGGATATTGAGGGACTTCAAACTTCCGGTAAGCCCCTCCCACGCATCCGGCGCAAAGCCGAGCCTGAAACCGGCGATTACGTCGCCGCCAAAGCCGCGCCTTTTGAGATACTCCCGCGCCTGCGCGCCAACACCCAACGCAAGAGACTTTACGAAATACTCCTCTGCGGCCTTGAGCGCGTTGGATATGGCGTCACCCTCTTTTTTAACGCCCACTTTTTCCTCGGTGATGACGACCCCGCTCCTCTTGGCAAGCATCCTCACCGCCTCCGGAAAATCAAGGCCGTCTTTTTCCATCACGAAACCTATGACGTTGCCCGTGGCGTTGCACCCGAAGCAATAATAAATCTTTTTTTCCTCGCTCACTGAAAAGGAAGGCGTCTTCTCGGAATGAAAAGGGCATAGACCCACGAAGTTGCGCCCCCGCTGCTTCAAGGGCACATACTCGGAGATGACCGAAACGATGCTCGTCCGGTCTTTGACCTCTTCCACCTTTTCCTTGGGTATCATCGCCATAAATAAAAAAGTTATCGGTAATCGGTGAAGTTAAAAAATATCGTCCTTAAACGGATACCCGTCTTTACTTGAATTCCACTATGGTTACTCCGGCGCCGCCGGCGTCAGGGTCTCCACGGTGAAATCCTTTAACGTACGGGCATCCGGGCAGGTATTCGTCCATTGCCCTTGCGAGCGCCCCTGTGCCCATGCCGTGTATTATCTCTACACGTTGAAGCCCGGCGCTGTGCGCGTTATCCAAAAACCTTTCAAGCATGGATACCGCAGGCTCAACCCTTTGGCCGATGATGTTCAAGACGGCTGCGGCATCGGAGACGCCTCCTGCGCCTGTCTCGACGGCCAAGACCCTCTTTTTGTCCTCGCCGCGTTTTTTTATCTTATCCCACGGCAAAGAAACCTTGAGGCTGCCCACCGTCATCTCGGCCTTTTCACCCCCGGCGTCAACCTTTACCACCACGCCCTTCGCGCCCGTGCCTGTTATTATAACCTTGTCTCCGGCCTCGGGTATATATTTTTCAAAGGTCTGCGGCGTGAGATTTTCGATGGTCTTTTTGCCGATGACTTCCACGGAGCGGACGGCCGCCCTGCCGGCGGATTTTTCTCCCCTGTGTTTTTCAACGAGTTTATGGATTTCTTCTTTGGCCTTTTCAACGGTCTTTTCTATCCGCGCCTTTGCCTTGTCTTTTATTGCTTCTCTGAATTCCTTGAGTTTCGTGAGCGCCTTGTCCCTGCCAATCTCCTGAAGCCTGAGCCTGTCTTTCAGACGGCGCATCTCATCTCTCTCTTTTTCAAGGAGACTGACGGATTCCATGAACGCGGCCTCTTTTCCCTTGAGGTTTTTCCTCGCGCTTTCAATTATATCTTCCGGGAGGCCAAGACTCCTTGCTATCGAGAGTCCGAGACTCGGCCCCGGAACCCCGTAGCAAAGCCTGTAGAGGGGTCTAAGACCTTGTTCATCGAACTCGACCGATGCGTTCATGTATGACGGATGCGCCTGTGCGCGCGCCTTAATGGCGTTCAAGTGCGTGGTGATGACCGCGACTGCGCCCTTTGCGCGCAGCCTTTCAAGCGCCGCAAGCGCGAGAGCGCCGCCCTCGGACGGGTCGGTGCCCGCGCCTATCTCGTCTATCAGAACGAGCGAGCCTGCCCCCGCGTCTTCAAGGAAAGAGCAAAGCCTTTTCACGTGCGCCGAGAACGTGGACAAAGACGCCATTATATTTTGCCTGTCTCCGATGTCCGAGAATATGGACGTGAAAAGAACCGCCGAGCTTCCGTCATCCGCGGGGATGGGGATGCCGGAAGAGACCATGAGCGTCAAGAGACCGAGCGTTTTCAAGGCAACGGTCTTGCCGCCGGTGTTTGCGCCGGATATCACGAGGACGTTGCAGCCCTCTCCGATAAGGATGTCAACCGGCGTTACCGAGCACTCGCCCCTCAATTCTTTCAGGACAAGGAGCGGGTGCCTTGCGTTTTTCAGCTTTATCTCTCCGCCCTTTTTTTCCCGTCTTATATGGGGAATCGCTGCCTTTATCTCGATTGAAAAAAGCGCCTTGGCCTGAATGAAATCGAGCGCGGTGAGCAGACGTAAGTCGCTTAAAAGCGCGGGCCTTTCCGCAAGGACTAAGACGCTCAGTTTTTTTAATATCTCTATCTCTTCGAGCCTCTCGTCTTTTTTGAGTATCGCGGCCCCGTTGTTCAACTCGACAAGCGCCGTAGGCTCGATAAAGTAAGTCGCCCCGCTGCCTGACCTCCCGTGTATGATGCCGCCGACGTTAGTGTGCATCCCGGCCTTTACCGCGAGCACGAATCTGTCGTCCCTGATGCTTACGTAGTCGTCCTGCAGGAAGTCTTTATACCGCGTATCCTGCGCGGCGGTCTCTATAATCTTAGCGGCCCTTTCGCGGTTTGACCTCAGCTCCCTGCGTATCCTGTGGAGGTTAGGCGACGCGCTGTCTTTTATCTCCCCTTTTTCGTTCAGTATGCGGTCGAGTTCCCGGACGAGGCGCGTCTGGTCCGAGAGCGCGGTCGTCATTGACGAGATGCGCGGACATACGCGCCTCATATCTTCAGATAGAAACGCCTTGATGCCAACGGAGGCGGCGATGTTCGCCCTTACCGACAAAAGCTCATCGGGGAGGAGGTAGCTTCCCGCGGGGTCGAGTCTTCCGAGGATGGGCGCGACGTTGGAGACTCCGGCGAGGGACAACTTGCCGGATAATTGCAGGATGGTCAGAAGCTCTTTTACTTCAAGGAAGGATTCTTCGACCGATTGAATATCGGCGTTAGGACGAAGGGAAAGCGCCGTATCCTTGCCCGTGGGGCATGAGGCGAATCCGGCGAGTTCGGCCAAAACCGCCGGATATTCGAGCGTTTCAAGAGTGGTGTCGTCCACGTAGAGACCGTTTACCGTGTAACTGCCGCAACCGTGTAACTACCGTGACCGTGATGCGTAACGGCCGTAAACGTGATGCGTGATGCGTCGAGCGTCGAAAGGAAAAACCCGTATCTTACGGTACTGTCTTTCATCACGCGTCACGCCCACGCATCACGGCCGTTGTTACTTCCTTACTGTCCGTCTGAATCCCGAGGTCTCCACCACCTCCACGCCCTTGAGTATCGCGTCAAAAAGAAGGTTAAGCCCCAACGTGTCGCTCGATATATGTCCGGCTATCACGACGTTTACGTGGTGCTTCTCGGCCTCTTTCCTGTGGTCTTCGCTTATGTGCATCCCGACGACCGTGCCTACGCCCGCGGCCGAGAGCTTCTCAAACGCCTTCTTACTCCCGCCCGTGCCTCCGGTCATGTCAACGAAGACTCGGCCCGCCTTTCTCTTATCCGAGCCGCAGACCACCTTTGGGCCCGCCCCTTCAGCCTTCGCCGTTTTGTACTCCGGGATGTCCGCCGCGAGGTCAACCACGTCTGAGACGTATTCAGGCTTTTTTGCGTCAAAAAGCCTCTGGAGATATTCCGTAACCGCGTTGTCCGAGGGCGTATGCACGCACATAAAGGGGATGCCCAGGAGCCTTGCGGCGTCAACCGCCCGCGTGTGATTGACGGGCATGAGCCGCCTTTCTACCTCTTTAATCCTTTCATCCATTATGTCCTCGGCTACGTTTATCGGGACGCCGTATTTAAGGAGTATCCCGGATTGCATCCCCATCACGCCGTAAAGG
Organism: Deltaproteobacteria bacterium; assembly: GCA_016234405.1. Lineage (GTDB taxonomy): Bacteria > Desulfobacterota > GWC2-55-46 > GWC2-55-46 > GWC2-55-46 > JACRCC01. Next base: position 10,269 of record JACRCC010000072.1, read on the forward strand.
TTGGCCATGGCCCTGCCCTCCGGATGATGCGCAAGGATAAGGTCAACCGGCGTTCCGCGTTCTCGCAGCCTGTCCGCGAGGAGCACCTCCCCCACCTCCATGTCAATGCCCACGATGAGCCTCTTGACGTCCGTTTCCGGATCGCCGTGGAGGATGCGGGTGTCGGAATACGGATTAGTGAGGGCCGCCGTGTCGAAGTACGGCTTGTCCTTGTCTTTGAGGGCCTCGTATGCCTTTTTGGACCGTTCGAGGTCTTTTGCGGCCTCGTCTTTTCCGCGCGGGTCAAGCTCGATGCCGCGCCTTACGGCATTTTCGTATATATCTTTTATCTTCATACAACTCCTTACGGCATGGGGATATGGTCGGATAATTGCAAGGTCTCGTTTCTATTATAGCAGGGATAAATCTAACGGATATGCAGGTCGGAATCTTCGCGGCGGCCGGACACTTCTGCGGCAGAGCGGATAACCCTTCAGCCGAGGACTTCCTTGGCGATATCGTTTACGGCCTTGCCGTCGGCCTTACCTTTCACTTGGGGCATAATAGCCTTCATAAGTTTGCCGACGTCTTTTGACCCGCTCGCGCCAAGGTCTGCGGCTGCCTTTTTAATCAAAACGCGCAGTTCGTCAAGGGTAAATTGCGCCGGGAGATACGCCTTGAGTATCTCTATCTCTTTACCCTCCCGCTCCGCGAGGTCCATGCGATTGCCCTTCGTGAACTGCTCCACCGAGTCCTGCCTCTGGCGGATAAGGGTGGAGACGACCTGCTGGACCTCTTCGGCCGTAAGGAGCCTTTTCAGATCCACCTCTTTGTATTTGACCGCGCTCAAGAGGAGCCGCAAGGTGGAGAGCCTTAACTTGTCGCCGCCTTTTTGCGCAGCGAACATGTCTTTTGTCAGGTCGTCTCTGAGGCTCACGTTATGGACTCCTTATTTAAGATTATTGCTTCCTTTTGCGCGCCATAGACGCCATCACGGACCATGCCTCGTGTTATAACCGATAGACGTCTTTTCGATGGGCAATTGAAAAGACTTCCGCCTTTTTTTCGCGCTCACTGTAGATATACAATATCCGATAATCGCCGACTCTTATTCTAAAACCTTCGCGCCCATGAAGTTTATTTACTCCATGAGGGAGTGGGTTCTCTTTCAGGGAGAACAAAACATCTACGATTCTATCGTGTATCTTCGCCGGTAATTGTTCCAACTCCTTTTCCGCTGTCCGTTTTAGTTCGACTAAACACGGCATTATTTTATTTTGCCTTTTTTCTTCTGTCGGCAAGATATTCGTCTATGCCCCGCGACGGTTCCTTTCGCCGCTGTTCAATAATAACGATATCAATCAAATCTTCCATAAATTCCTTGTCCATAAGCATCTTCTCTATAACGGCCTCTCTCTGTCTTTTAGGCAATGCCCTGAACGCCATCAAAAAGACCTCGGACGTCACTTCTGCGGTAGTCATGCTAATCACCTTTTTTTACCTCGTCTTTTTTCTTCTGTCCGCAAGATATTCGTCTATGCTGCATGGCGCAGCCCTTACGCGCCCTTTTTAAGTTCTATGAGCACGAGCTTTACGACGGACTTCAAAGTCTCGAAGACCCCGGTGCCGTCAAAGGCGGCGGCCTCGAACTCCGGCACCCCGTTGACGTTCAAGACCTTGTTGAGTTCGGCCACCGGCACGACGTTAGGGAGGTCCCGTTTATTATACTGTATCACGTAGGGGATGTTATCGAGGTTGTAGCCCTGCTCGTCGAGATTCAGCTTCATGTTGTCGAAGCTCTCCATGTTGGCGTCCATCCTGTCCACCTGAGAATCGGCGACGAAGATGATGCCGTCTACGCCCTTCAAGATGAGCTTTCTCGATGCGTCGTAAAATATCTGCCCGGGGACGGTATAAAGGTGGAATCTGACCTTAAAACCCTTGATGTCTCCGAGGGCTATGGGCAGGAAGTCGAAGAATAGCGTCCTTTCGGTCTCGGTGGCGAGCGTGACCATCTTGCCCTTTGCCTCAGGCCGGGTCTTTTTGTAGATGAACTGCAGGTTGGTCGTCTTACCGCACAGACCCGGGCCGTAGTAGACGATCTTACAGTTGATTTCCTTTGCGGAGTAATTTATGAATGACATTTTTTTATGACCCGGCAAACCCTATTGCAGGGGAGGCCCGATTTGTTTGGGTAACACGGCAAAAAAAACGCCTTGGGAGCGCATTACTGACGGCCCAGCGCCACTTTGGATCGCCGGGGTTCGTTGGATGTGACAACTTCCGTTAACCAAAGTGGCGCTGGGCCGTCAGTGAAAGAGCCTCTCGATGTCGTCGTCCGTTATCTCTTTGAGAATATTTTCCTGCGCCGCGCCGGCCTGCATCCGGGAGAGGAGCTTTTCTATGCTCTTGGTGAGGTCCTCGCTCGCCTTCTTGACGCGCAGACGCACGAGCCCTAATGACGACCTCTTGTCGAATATCACGACGAGTATGACCCTCTGGCCGACTACCGATATGTGGATGTTGTCCCTCTCCCCTTCGTGAAAGAGGATGGAAAACTCCTTTTCGCCTATGACCTTCGCCAGTCCCCCGGTTGCCGCTATGTTGCCGGCGGTAAGGGACGCAAGCGACGTGGCGTCTATGTCCTTGGTCTCGCCGACCGCGGACATCAATTGACCGTCTTTGTCAACGAGGTAAACGCATTTGGAATTAGCCTCCCTGAGGAGCTTTTCTATTATCAGGGTAAGTTCCTTGAACTCTTCGTCATACATCACAAACGGGCTTTGAGGCATAACGCTGTCCCTCGCTTTTATGGGCGTCTTTTCAAATCGGGTTTGGTCTCAACCCCTCACGCAAGCAACCCGGCAAAACAGCGCTCATTATATACGCTATATGCGCTTACCGTCAAGGTCTAAAAGCCTTTGCCATTCAAGGTCAACCCTGACCTGTATCCCGTCGAGGAGCGCCTTGTTTTCAGGCTTAAAGAGGTGTTTGAACCTGCCCTGAGGTTTGAGCCAATCGGCAACGGGTTTTTTCTCTTTAGGTCTGTAAGTGACCTTGAGGATGCCGTTTTCCACTTCGTAGAGCGGCCAGTAGCACGTATCAACCGAGAGTTTCGCCCACTTGATCGAGTCCTCGGACTTCGTGTACCAACCAAGAGGACACGGGGACATGACGTTCAGGAAGGCGGGGCCTTTTGCAGCGAGGGCCTTTTCCGCCTTCTTCGACAGGTCGGCCCAGTTATGCGGGGACGCCTGAGCCGCGTAAGGGACGTTGTGCGCCGCGACGATGCGCGTAAGGTCTTTCCTCCACTCCTGCTTGCCGGGGATGGCGGATCCGGCTGGAGATGTGGTTGTGTTCGATGCAAACGGAGTGGCGCTTGACCTTTGGATGCCGGTATTCATATACGCCCCGTTGTCGTAGCATACGTAGAGAAAATCGTGCCCTCTCTCCAACGCGCCGGACAGGGCCTGCAACCCGATGTCGTAGCTGCCGCCGTCGCCCCCGAAGGCGATGAACTTGATGTCCTTGTCGGCCGGTATCCGCCCCCTTTTTTTGAAGGCCCTGTACGCGGTCTCGACGCCGCTTATGGTCGCGGCTGCGTTCTCGAAGGCGGAGTGTATCCACGGTATCCTCCACGCCGTATACGGATAGATGGTGGTGCCCACCTCAAGGCATCCGGTGGCCGCCGTTGCCACGACCGGAGAGTTGGCGGACCTCAATATCAACCTCACAATCGGAGGTATGCCGCATCCGGCGCACAG
>JACRCC010000010.1 GCA_016234405.1 Deltaproteobacteria bacterium
AATGACAACCCGGTAGTCCGGACTATCGGAGAGCCGAGGGACTTTAAATTCTCCCCGCTCGAGCACACGGACATCGGAGCCGGGCTCGCCATAATGGATTTCGAGAGGGCGGGCAAGATCTCCGGCGCGAGGTTTTCGCTCCTGAGGGCCGAGGGCGCGCTCCTTGAAAGGGCGCTTATAAACTTCATGCTCGACCTCCACACAAGGCATCGCGGGTACATTGAAGTCCTGCCGCCCTTCATGGTGAACTCCGCCTCCATGACCGGCACGGGACAACTCCCGAAATTCGCGGAAGACCTCTTCAAGATAGAAGGCTGGGATCACTATCTTATCCCCACGGCAGAGGTGCCCGTCACCAACATCCACAGGGACGAGATAATCGCCGAAGAAGACCTGCCCGTATGCTACGCGGCCTATACCCCGTGCTTCAGGAAAGAGGCTGGTTCCTACGGCAAGGACGTGAAGGGTTATATAAGGCAGCACCAGTTCAACAAGGTCGAGCTTGTAAAGTTCACGGCGCCGGAAACCTCTTACGCAGAGCTTGAAAGGCTCACCGGCGACGCGGAAGAGGTGTTGAAGCAATTAGAACTCCCCTACCGGGTGGTTACTCTTTGCACCGGGGACATGGGGTTTTCGGCGGCAAAGACCTTTGACATCGAGGTATGGCTGCCGGGACAGGGCAAATACAGGGAGATATCCTCGTGCTCGAACTTCGAGGACTTTCAGGCCCGGCGGGCGAACATCAGGTGCAGGAAAAAGGGCGAAAAGCCCAGATTCGTCCATACGTTGAACGGCAGCGGCCTTGCCGTGGGAAGGACGCTCGTTGCCATACTCGAAAATTATCAGACCGAGGACGCAAGCGTCGTGGTGCCGGACGTCTTGAGGCCGTATATGGGCGGCCTTGAAATTATTCGGAAATAAAGTTGAACGACTCGATTAAAAAACCGCGTGCAACGGACGGCAAACGTGGTTTATAATGACGGAAGGGAGACGCTGATTGAGTAAAACAGGGCTAATCCAGTCTCTTGTTCGCAATGGTCTATATTACCTTACTGAACATGCCGATGATGAGGCGAGCGTTGATGGTTTTGATATCTACGATATTGAATATGTCTCTTGAACGGTAAGATTCGCAGGACTTGGCCGCGAGAAGGTAAATACGAAATAGTCGGCGTTTCATTAGACATGCGGTCTATCGGCATAGTATGCCGTATAACAATGACCGGAAAAGTTCGTGTAATAACCGTATATGAAGACATGCCAAAAAGAAGAAAGGAGTAATTAAAATGGGATTCTGGGATAGTGAACAATGCGAATATTGCAACGGTCCAATTGTCGAAAAAACAATGGACTTACCGCGAAAGGCAGGGAAGCGGTACATATTAATTATGAACGTTCCCGTTGGTGTTTGTAAAAAATGCGGCACCAAATACTACACGGCGAATGTTTTAAAAACAATGGAATCCGTGCGCAGCAGAAGAAAAAGCAACGCGGAAATCCCCATGGCTGTATATTCGCTATGACAATTTCAAAGGGCAAAGAACCAACGCTCTCAATCTTCAAAAAAATTTCCATGATGCCTCGTTAAAAAAATCTTAGATTATGGCCGAACTTACGCCCAAAGACAGGATAATATTCGCGCTCGACGTTCAGGGGACTGACGAGGCCGCGCGCCTCGCCGGACTTTTAAAAGACAGCGTCGGCGTATTTAAAATCGGCCTTGAGCTTTTCGTGTCCGCAGGCCCGCAGGTCGTATCGGCTGTCAGGGACGCGGGAGGCGCGAAGATATTTTTAGACCTCAAGTTTCACGACATCCCGGCTACCATAGCCGGCGCGTTGAGGTCCGCCGCCGCATTGAAGGCGGATTTTGCAACCGTCCACTGCGAGGGCGGAAGGTCTTTGAGTGAAGCCGCGAAAGAGGCGGCAAGCGCGGGTGTAAACGTGCTCGGCGTTACCGTGCTGACGAGTCTCACCCCGCAGGATTTGATTGACTCCGGCATTGACCCGGAATATAAAAATCCGCTCGACCTCGTGTTGCACAGGGCGCTTCTCGCAAGGATGACCGGTTTTGCGGGCGTGGTATGCTCGGGCTTTGAGGCAAAGGCCGTGAGGGAAAAATTCCCGGATGACTTCCTCATAATCACGCCCGGCATCAGACTTGAAAGCGATTCTCAGGATGATCAGGCGCGGGTCTCGACGCCTTACGAGGCGATTTCAAACGGCGCGGATTACATCGTCGTGGGACGCCCCATCAGAAATGCCCCTGACCCGGTAAAGGCCGCTCAGGCGATAGCCTCCGACGTAGAGCGCGCCCTCAAAGACTTGAGCAACAGGCCAAAGCCGCTCTAACCGACGTTTCAAAATATAGATTTTCAGCGAAGCGGTCAAGAATATCTCGGAAGAGATAAAGACCGGACATCCTGCTCCTATAGCTTAACAAGCTAATGCGCGCCATAAAGGAAGAATGCCTGTGGCTTCGCGAGTGGAAGAACGCTGAAGAATTAAAATCGGCATTTGAGGCGTGGGTGGAAGATTACAACAAGAACTACCTGCATTCGACACTTGGCTACAAGAT
>JACRCC010000073.1 GCA_016234405.1 Deltaproteobacteria bacterium
GACGTCCCGGACGACACAAACTCCACCCACCTTGTCTTGGCCTTCCGGTGGTTCCTGTCGTCGGCATCCAGCACCGCGAGGAAGGCCGAGGTGTCTACGAAGATCCTCACTTGCCGTAAGCCTTTGCAAGGTGCGCGTCGTGCGACGCGGAAAGGTCGGAAATATTTGAATGAAAGCGACCGGCAGCGGCAATGGCCCTCGCGCGCCGCTCCTCGGTATTGATGCCGGACTTTGCGGCGACGAGGCCGTCAACAGCCTGCCGGATGAGGTCGGCCATCGAGCGATGCTCCATCGAGGCCATTTTTTTGAGCTTCTCGACCTGCCCTTCGGTCATCTGTATCTGCGTTCTTATCATGGAATACCTCAGTGATTACATTTATGCTTAAATGATAACACATTGTTCTCGTTTAAGCAAATTCAGCCGCCCCCATCAACAATTCCCGCCGCAACCCTTGTCCCCGCAATCGCCCCCGGCCGCAGGCCCTCCGAGATTCAATCCGCAGTCCGGGCACTCGATTGCCATCGTCGTCAAGACCGCGCCGCAGGCGGGGCACAGGCCGTCGTTCATCTTATCCATCGAGGATATTGACTCAACAGTTTCCGGAAACAGCTCCTTCCAAATTCCGTGTATGGCCTGCATGGCGGCCTCTGCAAGCGTTTCCGGCACGAATATCCCGTATGCCGCGCCGGACTTGCAGGAGTTACCGCTCAATTTTAAGGCCTTGGCCTCAATCCCGTAGGTCTCAAGCCCGTCGGCAAGGGCCTTTACCCTTTCGTAAGAGCCGTCTTCTATTATCTGCACGAGCTGACCGCCGGCCTTGGGAAGGTTCATCCGCGCCTCTTCGAGCCTTTCCGGCGCGACAAGCTCGATCTCGCAGTGGTGACACGTGGTTATATGCGCGAAATACTCGGCCCCGCACGAAGGACATACAACGACATCAGGCATAAAACGCACCTCCGGTAAGGTTGGACGCAAAACTTAACCTTGATTATACCATATAGCCGTGTTACAAATAAAGGTCAATGCGGAGAGGTGGCCGAGTGGCTGAAGGCAGCTGCCTGCTAAGCAGTTGTAGGGGTAATACTCTACCGGGGGTTCGAATCCCCCCTTCTCCGCCAGTTATTATGCAAGATGCGCAAAATGACCTCCAGCAGATACCCGGCGTAGGCCCGAGGATTGCCGCGCTCCTCAAGAGCATCGGCATCCGAAAGACCGCTGATTTAAAAGGCAAAGACCCTGAAAGACTTTATCAACAGCTTTGCCGCCGGTTTGGAACTCCGGTTGACCGTTGTGTTTTATATGTTTTCCGTTGCGCGGTTTATTTTGCCTCAAATAAAAATCACAAGACAGAGCTTCTTAAGTGGTGGAACTGGAAGGACAAGAAGGCTACCCCGCCAAATACCGCCAACAGATAACTCTGCCGCATCTTCGCTAATTTTTACTACCTCCAATGAAACTCCTCCTAATACTCCCGAGAAACGAACGCAGCTACTGGGGCACGGTCTCCAGAAGCGGCAAGGCCGGGTTCGTGCGTTTAAACCTGCCGACCATCGCCGCGCTCACGCCAAAAGACTGGGACGTCGAGATACTCGACGCCCGCGTAACGCCCGTTGACTACGATGCAAAAGTTGACCTCGTGGGCATAACCGGTTTTACGGCCGAGATGCCAAGCGCATACGAGATAGCGGATAACTTCAGAAAACGCGGCGTAAAGGTCGTCATGGGGGGCGTGCACGTCTCAGCTTTGCCCGACGAGGCGTTGACGCATTGCGACGCGGTCGTCATAGGCGAGGCAGAGCTTGTATGGGCGGGTCTGCTCGAGGATTTTAAAAAAGACAGCCTGAAACAAAAATATAAATCCAAAAAACTCTGCGACATGAAAAATATGGTCATAGCGCGGCGAGACCTCCTCGACAAAAAGATGTTCTCCGGGTTTTACACCATGCAGGCCACCAGAGGATGCCCCTTTAACTGCGACTACTGCGCGGTTACCGCCTTTTTCGGCAACGAGTTCAGGGTGCGGCCGATTGACGACGTGCTCACGGAGATACAGGGCTTTGATACGGACGAGTTTTTTTTCATGGACGACAACATCGTGGGCAGGGCCAAGTACGCAAAGGAGCTTTTCACGAGGCTCATCCCTTTGAAAAAGACGTGGGGTTCTCAGGCGTCCATAACGATGGCGAAAGACCCTGAGTTATTGCGGCTCTACGCCGCAAGCGGCGGCAGGTACGCCTTCATCGGCCTCGAGAGTCTGTCGCAAAAAAATCTCGATAAGATGCACAAGGGCTGGAACGCGGCAAAGGGATTCAATGCCTCCATCAAAAAGATTCAGGACGCGGGCATCGCCGTCATCGGCAGCTTCGTCTTCGGCCTTGACGAGGACGACAGCTCGGTCTTTAAGACAACCTTCGATTTCGTGATGGATTGCAAGATTGACGCGGCCCAGTATCACATCTTGACGCCCCTGCCGGGCACGGTAACGTACAACGAGCTTGAAAAGAGCGGGCGCATAACGGACCGCGATTGGGGAAAATATCACACCGGAGAGGTCGTCTACAAACCCCAGGGCATGACCGCGGATGAGTTGCAGCGCGGGTATTATTGGATATTCAGAAATACGTATTCCATAAAGAATATCCTTAAACGGAGTTTCAGGACACGCAAAGACCTCGTCAGGCGGATAGCGGCCAACCTGAGCTACAGGAAAAAGGCCTTGAAGATGCCGGACGTTTTGGAGGTTTAGTCGTCATGTTAAACGCCCTTACGGTAGATCTCGAGGATTGGTACCACGTCTGCGGCACCACGGACAACGACGACCACCACAAGTGGGCGGCCTACGAGAGCAGGGTCAAGCGCAACACGGATACGGCGCTCTCCTTGTTGAGGCTCTACAACGCGCGCGCGACTTTTTTCGTCCTCGGCTATATCGCCGAGAAGGAGCCTGAGCTTATAAAGACCATCCATAAGGAGGGGCACGAGGTCGCCATACACGGCTACTACCACCAGAGGATATTCGATATTACGCGGGCGGCCTTCGAGGAGGACATACAAAAATCCATGGAAATCGTTGCTTCCATTACAGGCGTAAGGCCGCTTGGCTACAGGGCGCCGGAGTGGTCAATAAGAAAAGAAACTCTATGGGCGCTCGACGTATTGAGAAAATCCGGCATCCTCTACGATTCGAGCATGGTGCCGCTCACCAAGATGGGAGACCGGGGTTTCGGGCTTTTCCCGCACAGCATAAAAACCCCTTACGGAGACATCAGGGAATTTCCGTTGACGACGCTTCGCGTCTTTTGGGAAAATCTGCCTTTCACCGGCGGCCTTCCCATGAGGATAGCCCCGTATTGGTATATCGTGTCCAAGATAAAAAGCATCAACCGCAGCGCGGGGCAGCCGTGCCTCGTCTACGTGCACCCGTGGGAGTTCGACGACGCCAACCCTGAGATAGAGCTTCCGCTTTCAAGACGCTTCATGCACTACTTCAACATTCGCACCGCAAGGCCCAAATTTGAAGGGCTTTTAAAGCATTTGAAGTTCGCGCCCGTAAAAGAGATACTCGATATAAGGCCCGCCTGATTCACCCGCATACCGAAGAGGGCAATGCCCTTTAAGGGGGCGTTTTCGGGTCGCCTACGCCAAGCGGCGCGGGTCGGCCAGTAAGGGATTCACCATGAGCGACGGATACTACATAAGGTCTTTTTTGGCGACTGTGGCCGGGTTGGCGGCCTTTATCGCCGTCGTCGCGGCGCTCGCATTTTATTCGCAGGTCATTGCATGGGGTATACTCTCCGCCGCGGTCTTTTTTCTCTTCTGGTTCTACAAGACGCCGGTCCGGAGGGTATCGCGCTCTTCGGCAATCTCTTCATCAACGGAGGCGCGTGTCAAGGAAGAGGGCAATCCCCTTCGAGGGGGGAGATACCCTAAATGAAAAGAGTCGTCATCACGGGCATGGGCATCGTTACGGGGCTTGGGCTTGGCAAGGACGAAAACCTCTCGGGCATAATCGAGGGCAGGGACGCGGTCAGGGAGATTACGTCTTTTGACACGTCGGTCTATAAAAAGACATTAGGGGCCGAGGCGCGGGGATTTAAGTTTCCGGTAAGGCTTAAAAAGATAAAGACCGCGAGGTACGACAGGGCCGCAAAGCTCGTGCTCGCTGCCGCGGATGAGGCGTTTGGAGAGGCCGCGTTTAAGGGCGGCCCTCCGGCCCACACCATTGTCGTGCTCGGCACCACGCTCGGAGGCATGATTTCAGGCGCCGCCTATCACAGGGAACTTCTCGCCGGCAAACCCGGCAGGCACAAGCACCTCTACGATTACCTCGCTTGCTCGCAGGCCGCGGACGTCTCGACGGAATGGGGCCTTACGGGTCAGACCTTTACGGTCTCTAACGCCTGCGCCTCAGGCGCGAACGCCATCGGGTTTGCCTTCAGGGAGATACGCTCCGGCAGGCTCGATACGGCGCTCGCAGGCGGGTTTGACACCATGTGCGAATTTACCTACGCGGGGTTCAATTCCCTTCAGGCCATAACCCGCTCCCGATGCAGTCCGTTTGACAAGAATAGGGACGGCCTTGCCCTCGGAGAGGGCGCGGCGGTCTTGGTGTTGGAGGAGCTGGCACAAGCGGAAAAAAGGGGCGCGCGCGCGCTTGCGGAGATTACCGGTTACGGGGAATCAAGCGACGCATTTCATATTACAAGGCCGGAACCGACGGGTGAGGGCGCTGCCGCAGCCATAAAAGAGGCCCTTGCCGTCGCCGGGATTGCCCCGTCGGATATTGATTACATAAACGCGCACGGCACTGCCACCATTTTTAACGACGCAATGGAGGCTGCTGCCATAAAAAGGGCGTTTGGCGCGGCGGCAAAGACAGTTCCCGTCAGTTCCGTCAAGGCCATGATCGGACACACCCTCGGGGGCGCGGGCGCGGCCGAGGCCGTGATATCCATCCTTGCCTTGAGGTCCGGCATACTGCCGCCGAACATCAACTACACGACGCCCGACCCTGATTGCGATTTGAACATAGTGGACAGACCCGGACAAAAGGCGTCGTTGAAAAGGATTATGTCCAACTCGTTCGGGTTCGGCGGGGCTAACGCGGTCTTGGTGATGCAGTCTTATTGAAATAGTTATCGTTTGATGGCGCCGGTTATCCGTTTAAGGAAATTATTTTTCACCTTCACCGATAAGCGGTAACTGACAACTTTTTTAATCGTTTAGGGATTTTCATGCAACACGCAATCGTCATAACCGGCATCGGGGCAATAACCCCCGCCGGCATTGGAACACAAGCCTTCTGGGACGCCGTAATAAACGGCAGGCAATGCTTTGTCGAATCGGAAAGGTTTGCCCCAATCGGCCGTCTTTGCGCCCAGGTTTCCGGCGTTGACTCCGCGCTTTCCGACCGGAGGTTCAGGAGGGCGGCGGATATTTCCAAATACGCCCTTGTCGCAATAAAAGAGACCGTTGCCGACGCGGGGCTTGACCTTGCAAAACTCGACCCGGCCCGCATCGGGCTTGTCATGGGCATCACGCACGGTGCAATAAATTTTACGCGGGAGTTTCACGCGGGATTCGTAAAAGACGGCACCGCCGGCGCATCCCCCATGTATTTTTCGGATTCCGTCCTGAACGCCCCGGCCGGAAACGTCTCGATAGCCCTCAACATCAAGGGCCCGACGCATACCGTCGTCGGAGATTCTAACGCCGGGTTTAGCGCGCTTTCCTACGGACTCCGGCTTCTTGAGCACGGCAACGTGGACGTTTGCTTCATCGGCGGCGCCGAGGAGTTGGACGCGGTCACAGCCGGGGCCTACGCGAAATTAAATTTACGCTCACCCAATGACGGAGGAGCGGAGGATATAAGGCCGTTTGCCCCGGACAAAAACGGGTTTATAATAGGCGAAGGGGCCTGCGTCCTTACCCTCGAGAGAATGGAAACGGCCGTAAAAAGAGGCGCTAAGATATACGCCCGTATTGCGTCCGCCGATTTTTTTGCGCAACCGCAAAAGGCGGCGTCTTTGGCCCCCGGGTTTGCAGGGGTAGACGTGCTTGTTTCATCCGGCGCAAACGGAACGCGTTTTGACGAATTCGAGGCAACGCTCCTTTCTACTGCCCTCTCCGGCGCGGCCTCCATGCGTCTATTTTGCCTCAAGCGGCTTTTGGGCGAATCGTTCGCGCCGGCCGGGGTCATGCAGACGGCCGCGGCCGCGCTTGCGATAAACTTATCCGTTACCCCGCCATCGTCTATAGCGTATCCTTTGCCCCATGAGTTGGCCGTATGCGGTAATACCGCCGTAAACGCCAAGGTGGCCGTAGCGTCCGGCGCCGGCACAAAGGGTTCAGGATATATAGTTACGCTCGAAGCCCCCCGGCGAGACGGATGAAACGCAGGGCCGCGATAACGGGCATAGGTGTTATATCCCCCGTAGGGGCGGGGAGCGATGCGTTTTGGCAAGGACTGACCTCCGGTAAAAACGCGGTTACGGAAGTGACCTCTTTTTCCACCGAGGGTTTTGACACGCGTGTGGCGGGTTCCATTTCGTTTGACGTCCACGGCGCCTTGAGATGGCGCGGGCTTGCGGAATTTGCGTTCAAAGAGGCGGTAAAAGACGCCCGCATTGATGCGTCGGCGATAAACGGCATAAACCTCGGCACAGTGCTCGGCGGCATACTCGCCGGACAAGAGGCTTGGAGGGCGGGTATCGGCGCGCTGCCGGCGGAGTATCACCTCTACTCCGGCGCGGATTATCTTGCCCGGAAGTTCGGAATAAAAGGCCCGGTGAACACCGTCTCAACGGCCTGCGCTTCGGGCACAGACGCCATCGGCATGGCATACAGGGTGATTGTCTGGGGCAAGGCGGACGTCATGATAGCCGGAGGCGCGGACGCGCTCAGTGAATTTGCGTTTACGGGTTTTAATTGCCTCAAGGCCATGACAAAGACGGGTAAGGTAAAACCCTTTTCAAAAAACCGCGACGGCCTCGCGCTCGGCGAAGGGGCTTGTTTCTTAGTCCTTGAAGAACTTGGCCGCGCCCAAAGACGCGGGGCCCGGGTTTACGGGCTGGTGACCGGCTACGCATCCCGCGCCGACGCCGGTCATCTGACCGCCCCGGATAGAGAGGGAAGGGGTCTTGCCTCGGCAATGGAGGCCGCGCTAAAAGAGGCGGGGGTGAAAAAACCCGGATACGTCAACGCGCACGGCACCGGGACGCTCTACAACGATGCGATGGAGACAAAGGCCATAAAACTCGCGCTCGGGAGGGGCGCTTATGACACGCCCGTGTCATCCATCAAGGCCATGCTCGGCCACAGCTTCGGCGCAGGAGGCGCGCTCGAGGCCGCCGCGTGTTTGCTTGCAATCAAATATGGCTGCATACCGCCCACGATAAACTACGAAGAAAAAGACCCGGACTGCGACTTGGATTACGTGCCCAACACGGCGCGAAAGGCGGCGATAAAAAACGCCGTATCCCTTTCAGCCGGTTTCGGAGGCCAGAACGCGGCCATAGTGTTTGAAGAGGCGCGGTAGAGGGTATTTGAGGATTAAAGATTGATTATATTCATTGACGATTCAGGCGACCCGGGATTTAAGATGGGGAAGGGTTCTTCCGAGGTTTTTGTTATTGCCCTCGTTATTTTCGATGACCCCCTGGATGCCGAAGAAACCGCGTTGAAGATTAAGAGATTAAAACAGGGTTTGAGACTTCATGAAAAATACGAATTCAAGTTCAATAAGTGCAGCAAGGATTTTCGCTGCAAGTTTCTCAGCACGGTTGCCGATTCCAATTTTAGGGTTAGGGCGATTGTTATGCCCAAGAAAAACATCTATGGTGATGAGCTATGCAGGTCGAGAGAGTCCTTCTATAATTACGCGATAAAGATGGCGCTCAAATATCACGGAGGCACTATCGTAGACGCCAAGATCAGATTGGATGGACACGGGGACCGCAGGTTTAAACGAGCCATGACCAATTATTTGCGGAGGGAACTTAACAATCCGGATAAGAAAGTATTTAAAGATTTAAAGATTGTGGATTCGCATACAAACATCTTGATTCAATTGGCAGACATGGTGGCCGGAGCTATACACCGGTCATATTATGCCGAGAAGACCGATAAGGGATTATACAGGAACATTATCGCAAAAAGGATAGAAGACGAATGGAATTTCGGGCGGTAATAAAAAAGCCCAAGCAGATATGCTTGGACTTTAAAAATCAGGCGACCTTATCCCTATCGTGAGGTTACCCACGAACGCGCGCCATACGGTGACAGTTCGGGAATAAGGTCTTTGTATTCATATGTATATCATAAGCCGGTTGGGTTTGTCAAGCATTGTATTGATATAGGTCAAGTTATTCATCGCGTCATTTTCAAAATCTCACAAACAGCGCGTAAATCCGTGCGATTAACGATTGTCGTCTAAATAATAAAGAGAAGCAATCTATGAACAGGATAATCTTCGTAAACCCTCCTTTTACGGTCTGGGGGAGCGGCGCTCCGCTGCCCAAGACGTTGGAGAACACCACGCCTTCGTTTGGCCTCTGCTGCCTTGCGGCCGTTGTGCGGCAAAAGGGCTATACGCCATTTATAGTCGAGGCCGGGGCATTGCAGTTGACGTTGGACGAGGCCTTCGAGCGCATAATCGCCCTGCGTCCGGACGTGGTCGGTTTCAGGGCGTCCACCATATCTTTCAATAACGCCGCTCAACTTGCGGGCCGTATTAAGGAATTCGACAAAAAGATAATCACGCTCATCGGCGGGCCGCACGTAACGGCGATTCCAACGGAGACATTTGAAAAATTCCCGCAGTTCGACGTTGGCGTAATCGGCGAGGGTGAGGAGACGATAGTCGAGCTTCTTGGCGTCCTTGACGGCTTTGGCATGGATGAACCCCGGCTTGAGTCAATAGCCGGGATAGTCTTTAGGCGGGCCGCAGGGGTTCATATAACCGCGAAACGCCCTTATATAAAAGACCTCGATGACCTGCCTATGCCCGCTTGGGATCTCCTCGAGGGCTTTCCCGGCAGATACCAGCCGCCGCTTATGAGCTACAAGTCGCTCCCCGTTGCCTCCATGGTCACATCGCGCGGGTGCCCGTTCCAGTGCGCGTTTTGCGATAGATCCGTCTTCGGAAACCGCTACCGCGGCTACAGCGCCGAGTATGTCAGCGCTATGATAGAGCGCCTTGTGGAGCGTTACGGGGTCAAGCATCTCCTTTTTTACGACGACCTTTTCGCGGCGTCCGAAAAAAGGCTCACCTCAATTTGCGAAAGGATGATGGAGAGAAAGCTCAACGTGTCGTGGTCTTGCGACGCGCGCGTGAATACCGTCACCCCGCAGACCCTGTCCTTGATGAAAAAGGCGGGATGCTGGGAGATAGCCTACGGCATCGAGAGCGGGTCGCAGGAGATTTTAGACCTCATAGGCAAGGACATCAAGATACACGAGATAGAGGCCGGGGTGAGGAGGACGCACGAGGCCGGGATAAAGGTTAAGGGGCTTTTCATGATGGGACACCCGGGGGAGACGAGGGAGACCATCAAAGAGACGGTAGAGCTTGCCGTAAGGCTGCCGTTTGACCATATAAACATCAGCAAGGTTACGCCCTTTCCGGGGACCGAGCTTTTTAAGACGGCTCACAAATACGGCAAATTCAACGCGGATTGGGCCCTGATGAACGCGCTGCAGTTCGTATTCGTGCCGCACGGTTTTACGGAAAAAGAGCTTGAGCGGGAGTATAAAAACGCGCTAAAGCGGTTTTACTGGAGGCCCAAAAAGACGCTTGAACTTTTAGGGGCGCTTCTCGGCGACAGGGCGGGCATGGCGCGCCTTTTGAAGGCTAACAACGTTTTTCTGAAGACCGCAGCTCTGAACATCTTTAAAAAAAAGGACAGGCTGAAAAAGCCCGCGGGCGTTTAAACGATATGGATACAAGGGTTTTTATAATCTCTTCGGCCCGCGCAAACGTCCCTGCCGGAAGGATAGAAGGGGTCAGGAAGGTCAAGACCGTCATACGCTCGGAGGAGCTGCTTTTAAGCGCGGTATCTGAGGCGCTCAAAAGCGCCCCCGCCGGTTTTGCGCGCCCCGACGGCATAGTCGTGGGCGTGGACAACGCGATAGATTCCTGCAAGGCGGAGTTTTACAAGGAGTTTTTAAAAGACGGCCCAAGGGGCGTAAGCCCGCTGATATTCCCGTATACCTCTCCCAACTCCGTTACCGCGCAGGCGACCATCGCCTTCGGCATCCGCGGCACGGACATGACAACAGCGAGCGGCGAGGTTTCTTTTTTAAAGGCCATGGCCTACGCATACGAGCTGATAAAAAACGGACTGCTCGATGCCGTTGTTGCCGGAGGGGTTTCCGAGGACTCGGCATACGCGATGGTTCTTTGCGCGGGGGAGGGTTGCAAGGAGGGAGAGCTTGCTGAAATCGTAAATTGTCTCGATGCAGGTTTGATCGAGGACTGCGCCGGGTTTGCGCCCCTTCAATCCATCGAAGGGTCTTTTGCCATGATGGAAAACGCACTAAAAGCCCCTCCATGCGCCGTCAAAGTTGTGGATAAAGGCGGCAGGGGTGTGGTAATAGATATCCATGCGCTTTAAAGTTGTTTTTTCATAGATAAGGGACATGAAATTCACTGACGACATCTTCAATAAGACTCAAGGGGAAATAACCCGGATTCAGGACTCACTCCTCGGGGAGACCCTCGATTACGTCCGTAAAAATTCCCCTTTTTACGCCGAAAGGTTCAAGGACAAGCCGCGCCTATCCGGCGTGGAGGAGATAACCGGGCTTCCCCTCACCTCCAAGGAAGACCTCCAGAGGGACAACGGCGCATTTCTGTGCGTGGGCAAAGAGCGCGTCTCCGAGGTCGTTGCCACGACGGGCACCACCGGGACGCAGGTATTCGTCTGGCTCACGGAAAACGACGTTATAAGGGTCGCGGAGAACGAAAAACGGCATTTTCAAAACGCAGGGTTCACGCCGTCCGACGCCGTTTTACTCTCCGTGACCCTCGACAACCTTTTTATCGCGGGCATGGCCTATTACGCGGGATTGAAAAGGCTCGGGGCTACGGTCGTGAGGCTCGGCCCGCAAAGCCCCAAAAAGCATCTTGAGTTATTCGAGACGCTCGGCCCCTCCGGGATAGTGGCCGTGCCGTCTTTCGTGGCCGCGGTTTACAAGCAGGCCGACAAGGAGGGTATACCCCTCGGCTCGCTCCCGTTCAACAAGGCGGTGCTCATCGGCGAGACCATAAGGAACGCAGATTTTACTTCCAATACGCTTGGAAATATTGTACAAAGAAAGGCGTTGCTTGAGACCTTTTCCACCTACGGGTTGACCGAGGCTGCCATTGCTTTTTGCGAGTGTCCGGTGAAAAAGGGGTTTCATTCGAACCCGGACATGGTTTTCGCGGAGGTGGTGGACGACGAAGGCAGACCCGTGCCGGACGGAGCGCCGGGGGAGCTTGTCGTTACCACGTTTGGGGTCGAGGCAACGCCCCTTATCCGCTATTGCACCGGGGACGTAACCTTTAAGATACCCGGGACATGCCCGTGCGGAAGGGCCGGGGCGCGAATAGGTCCCATCATCGGCAGGAAGGCACAGAGGCTCAAACTCAAAGGCACTACGGTTTATCCGCGCACCATAGAGAACGCCCTTGCCGAGATTGAGGGTATAGAGAACTATGTGATAGAGGCTTACAGCGGTCCGGTCAACGAAGACCGCATAGTCGTCAAGATTGGAGCAAACGCAACGCAACCCGGGCTCGCGGACACGGTCAGGGAGGCGATTAAGGCAAAGGCAAGGGTTACGCCTCAGGTGGAGATTTTGACGCCGGGCGAGGTTGACAAGATACTCTTTGAGGGCAACAGAAGGAAGCCCTTGGTATTCATTGACAGGAGGCGGTAGTGTTATGACGCTCAACTATGAGGTGATTCACGGCCTTGATTTCACGGACGCGGAGATAGCGGGATGTCTTAGGCGCGGCGGGCTTTTGTCGCTTGAGCTTGAGTTCAGCAAAAAGTGCAACCTGAGGTGCGTATACTGTTACGCAAGCGCCGGCGAGGCCCTCAAAAACGAGTTGACGCTCTCCGAACTCAAGGACATCATCCTTCAGGCCAAAGACGTGGGCGCAAGGAAGATAATACTTTTAGGTGGAGGAGAGCCGCTCCTCTACGACCATGTCCGCGAAGTGGTGGAGTTCATCCGCGCTCATGGTCTCATGCAGAGCCTTTTCACCAACGGGATGCTTTTAACGAAGGGACTCGCGGAATTTCTCTTTGAAAACCACGTCTCGGTCGTCGTCAAGAGAAACAGCAACATCCCCGAGGTGCAAAACATGCTCGGAGGGGTCAAGAACTGTTTTGAAAAGATTCAGGCCGGTTTCGACAGGCTCGCGGAGGCCGGATATCCGAGCGGCGGGACGCAGCTCGGCATACAGACCGTGATATGCCGCCAGAACCTCAAAGAGATACCGGAGATGTGGGCGTGGGCGCGGGAGCGGGGCGTCATACCCTACTTCGAGATAATAACGAATCAGGGCAGGGCCAGGGAATTTACCAAAGATCTCGCCGTCACGAACGATGAGTTGAGAGACGTCTTCGACAAACTGAGGGAGATTGACGAAAACAGGTTCGGCCACAAGTGGTCTCCGCATCCGACCATCGCGTCATTCACCTGCAAGCGGCACCTCTATTCGTGTCTCGTGAACTCGCAGGGGATGATACAACCCTGCACCGGCATTGACATGCCGGTGGGCGATTTAAGAAAAGAAAAGCTCAAGGACATACTCGGGAAAAGTCCCGTCATAAAAAACCTCAGGAACATCTACGCGACAATCGAGGGCGAATGCCAGTCCTGCGAGTTTGCGGTGGATTGCTACGGTTGCCGCGGCAACGCCTATCAGACCACGGGCAACTATCTCGCGTCCGACCCCGCTTGCTGGATACGAAAGAACTCCCTGAAGGCCAAGAAGGCCGCCGCGGGCCGGTAACCGGCCCTGCGCCGGATTTGAATTTAGGCTGCCTTTAATGAGATGCGAATCCTACTTGTCTCCGCCAATAGGGAAAAAAGCCCATATCCCGTCGCGCCCATCGGCTGCGCTTACGTGGCTGCGGCGCTTATCGAGGACGGCTTTGAAGTCGAGCTGCTCGATCTGTGCTTCAGCGCGGACGTCTCAACGGCGATAAAAGAGGCGGTCGTGAGGTTCAACCCGAACTGCATCGGTCTTTCCATCAGGAACGTTGACAACCTTTCGTATCCCAAGAGCACCTCGTATTTGCCTTACCTCAAGGACGTCGCAAGGCATCTGTCGGCCTTGGGTCTGCCCGTCATAGTCGGGGGCAGCGGCTATTCCCTCTTCCCGGAGAAGATGCTCAGAAGCCTCGGACTCGTCTACGGGGTTGTAGGCGAAGGGGAGGGCGCGATGAGGGAGTTCGTAAAGCGGCTCTCCTCGGGCGCGGACACGTTAGACGTCCCGAATCTCGCGTATCTCAAAGACGGGGTCTTTGCGCGCAATCCGGTAAAGACCAGCCCCGCCTTCGGCTCTCCGGCGCGCCGTCTTCTCGACAACGAGCGCTACTTCAGGGACGGGGGAATGGCTAACGTGCAGACGAAAAGGGGCTGTCCCTTCAACTGCATATATTGCACGTACCCCTACCTCGACGGAAACCGCATACGGTGCAGAGAGGCGTGTGCGGTGGTGGACGAGCTTACCGGTCTTTGCGCCGCCGGACTCGATTACGTGTTTTTCGTTGACGACATCTTCAACCACCCCGCTCATCAGGCAGCGGATATATGCAGGGGCATCATCGAGCGCGGACTTAAGATAAAATGGACGTGCTTTGCCACCCCAAAGGGCATGACGCTCGAGCTTTTGAACCTTATGAAAGAGGCCGGGTGCAAGGGCGTGGAGTTCGGGACCGACGCGGGAAGCGCGAAGATGCTCAGGAACATGGGCAAGGGTTTCACCAAAGACGACATAAGAACGGTTTCCCTCCTTTGCGCCGAGGCCGGGATCGAGGCCGCGCATTATCTCATACTCGGCGGCCCCGGCGAGACCGAGGAGACCCTTCAAGAGGCCTTCGATTTTATGGACGAGCTTGATCCGAGGGCCGTCATCGTAATGATAGGCGTGCGCATATATCCGAATACCGGCCTTGAATTGCAAGCCGTTCGAGACGGCGTCATAAGCAAGGATACCGATCTCCTCGCCTCGCATTTTTACGTCTCGTCCCTCATAGGAGAAGAAAAACTTTTTAAGATGATTGACAACCACGCGCGCGCCCGCAGTAACTGGGTCGTTACCGCGCTCGGCATCAGAGGTTCCGAAGATGCAATGGCGCTTTTAAGAAAGGCCGGCCACAGAGGGCCGCTCTGGGATACGCTCAGAAAAAGCACAGGCGCGGTAAAGGTAAGGGCGCGGTAGGCGAGCGGGTTGGGGTGAGGGGTGATTATCAAATGATATTATCAATAACGGGAGGATGGTTTGATGTTTGAAAAGCATAACGGCGCTGAAAAAGGCGACCTAATAGGTTTTATCGGGAAGGGGATGTATCTCGAGGGCAAGTTGAGCTTCGGCGACACCGTGAGGATTGACGGCCACTTTAAGGGCACGGTCGAGGCCACGGGCGCGCTCGTGGTGGGCCCTGACGGGCTTGTGGAGGGGGTCGTGAACGTGGGCTCGGTAGTAGTGGCCGGCACCGTGAAGGGGACAATCGTCGCGGCAGGGAGGGTTGAGCTGAAAGGCACTGGCCGTATGCTCGGAGAGGTGAGGACGCCGAATCTGATTATCGGCGACGGCGCGGTCTTCGATGGCAACTGCCAGATGCTCAAGCGCGGCGAGGCTGAGGTCAAGGAGGTCGTGAGCTTCGGGGCGTAGGGGGACGGCGTTAATAGGATAGTGTTTTGCCGATGTTACTTCTATGCCGCTTTATGCAGGTTAGGATGTTATCTGTCCAGTCGTTATTGGGCTTCATGGCAACGGGTTGCAACTTCATAAGCAACTTCTTGTTTTCTGGTCTCGGCACGAGCCATTGCGAAGGAATATACATAAGATTTTCCAGTTTTTTGTGTTGGCGTAATAATGACAACCGCTGTTTTTCCCCTTCCCATCAATTCCCATCAATTGTAAGCCGCTGGAAATATGATTTTTCTTGTATTGACGGCGTAAGAGAGGGTATATTACGATTGTGATGGCCGGCAGAACGAAAAATGGAAACGATAAAGCAGTATCGCGGGATAGTCTCAGCGTGAAAGCTCAAGGTCGTAGGAGCTGCGTTCTTCTTGAAGACCCGTCAGCTTACATAGTCAAAACACCACGAAAACAGCGAAATTCAACCGTAGCTGCATCCCGAAAATATGCGGTGAAGCTTGTCAGCGAAGCTAAAAACATCGCTATTGGTTGGTTGAAAATATGCAATTTGGAAAACGCCGTCGGCTTCGGTTTGCCGGAAGTGGATGACCGCTACCACATCTGGCGTGTTCCGTTGGTGAAGTTAGAAACAAAAGAGAGAATCGGAGAAGTTGTCATCGATGCGTATACCTCTCTGGTTTCTGCAAGTGAAACGACTGTGCCAGCCGTTTTGGAAACTCGTTTGCTTGGGCGAAACGAGGCAAAACAAAGTGCGCGGAATGGAAACACCGATGTTACTCAAATGCCGGTTTCTTTTGTTCGCAACACCGTGATCCTTGGTGACAGCGAGCAGGCCTTGTTGGACATCCCGTCACAATGTGTGGATTTGATTTTCACGTCACCACCCTATTACAACGCACGTCCCGAATATGAGGACTATCTTTCCTACGAAAGCTATCTCATGAAAATGCGTCGGATCATCCATAACTGCCACCGCGTTTTGAGCGAAGGCCGGTTCTTTGTGATCAATATCTCGCCTGTCTTGATTCGGAGAAGCAATCGTAATGAAGCCTCTAAGCGCATCGCCGTCCCTTTTGATATACACAGAATCTTCGTCGAGGAAGGCTTTGATTTTATTGACGACATTCACTGGGTAAAACCCGAAGGCGCGGGTTGGGCGACAGGCCGCGGACGCCGTTTTGCAGCAGATCGCCAACCGCTTCAATACAAAGCTGTGCCCGTCACGGAGTATGTTTTAGTTTACCGTAAGCACACTGACAAACTAATCGATTGGAACATTCGCAAGCACCCCGATCAGCAGGCGGTGAAAAATTCAAAAATCATTGGTGAATACGAAACAACAAATCTGTGGCGTATTCATCCGGCGTTTCATTCAGAGCATCCGGCGGTTTTTCCAGTCGAGTTAGCGAAGAAAGTCGTAAGGTATTATTCCTTCAAAAACGACGTTGTTTTAGACCCGTTCGCAGGGACAGGTACAACAGGGCGTGCTGCCGCAACCCTGAGTCGCCGCTTTGTGCTCATGGAAAACGAGATGAAATACATTGAAATCATCCGCAAAGAGATGCCGGATTGGTTTGGCGCAGCCACGAAAGATGTTTTGTTTGTTGGCTGTCAACCTCCGGATACATCATCGGTTTTACTCTAATGGAAATTAACACTGTCAATCTTACGGATTTAGTGCCGAGAAACTTCAACGATTTGCTTGAAAGCAAAGGGGCGATATTCATCAAGCGCGCAGGGGAAGAGAATGTTCGGCAAGTTGTCGTTGATGTGCTTTGCGGAAATAACCTTCGCGCATCTACGGAACATTTAACCCGCCTGCGGCTTGGGAAACTCAATGCCGCCACTTTCATGATTTATTTGCGCGGTCTGCAGGCGGCCAAAGATTTCAGCCGCCAAATTCCACGGATTGCTTTTGACAATCTAACTCGCCGAGCATCAAAATCAGAAAAAGAACTTTGCAAATGGATGATCGGGCTGACGGGAAAAGGCGTTCAGAATGTTCTGCGTGACGACGACCTTCAGCTTAAGAAATATACGGACTCTTTTGCCGCAAATCTTAAACGGCTGGCGGCAGAGACAGAGAAAGATTTGGGAGCGCTGCAATGCCGCGTCAAGTCCACAAGAGGCAAAGACGCCATAGTGGATTGGCATGATATGTTGAGTCTGTTCTGCACGATAGGCAGCCAGACGTTGGCAATTCGCGGTTCTGAAAAGAGCACCTACGGGAAACTATTTGAAAGACTGGTTTTGGGCAGCGTGTTTGTGGCTTTAGGATTTGAGCAAACAAGTTATCCGCCGGCAAAAACCTCAAAGGTGTTCTGGCTCTCAAGTAAGATTGGCGAGCGGGAAGCCGATGCGACACTTTTAGTCGCTCCGGGGCAGGCCATCCGATTTGATTTGGGTTTTATCGGGCGCGGGAATCCAGAAATCACCAAAGACAAGGTCTCACGTTTTGAACGTGATATGGAAATAAACAAGCGGCAATTTCACTCCGCAACCTGCATCATCGTTGACCGGGTGGGTGAAGGTTCGGGACTGGCGGAACATGCCAAACGCGCTGGCGCAAAGGTGATTCAGATGAGCATGAGCTATTGGCCGGTGGAACTTGCGCAATGGCTTTCTGATAAGTTCCGCTATAAATCGGATGTGTTGAATTGTCCGCGTACGGATTTACCCGCGCTTTTGAAGAAGAAACTCAGCGCCGTTTCGTTCGAGAATTTTGTTCAGGGACTTACAGTCTCCAACTTGGAAGAAGACTGAATCAAGCAAAAGAGAGAGGCAAAAGAGAATAGTCCCCCTCGCTTGTTAAGCGCGGTAACTATTTATAGTGATTATAGAAACACTCGTGATATCGCAGCAAAAAGAGCGCTGACATGGAAAAAGGCAAAAAAATCTGGATGGACGGCAGGCTCGTCAATTGGAAAGACGCAAACGTGCACATCTTGACGCACACGCTCCATTACGGGCTTGGGGTCTTCGAGGGCATCAGGTTTTATTGCACGGAAGACAAACGGAGCGCGGTCTACAGGTTCCCGGAGCACACGGAGAGGCTTTTTGCGTCCGCGCATATCGCGCAGATGGATATACCGTTTTCTCAGGGAGAAATCAGCGCGGCAATCATAAAGACGATAAAGGCAAGCGGCCTGAAAGACGGCTACATCCGTCCGCTCGTGTATCTCGGCGCAGGCTCTATGGGGATATTTCCAAAGAACAATCCGGTGAAGACCGCCATTGCCGTATGGTCGTGGGGCGCGTATCTCGGGGAAGAGGGCTTGAAACGCGGGATTAGGGTCAAGGTCTCTTCCTTTGTCAGACACCACGTTAATTCCTGCATGACAAAGGCAAAGATCGCGGGCAGCTACGTCAATTCCATACTCGCCAAACGCGAGGTCGTGGCAATGGGCTTTGACGAGGCGCTTTTACTCGACACGGACGGGTACGTGGCCGAGGGCAGCGGCGAGAACGTCTTTATGGTCAAGGACGGCATATTGAAGACCACGCCGTTGACCTCCGTCTTGAAGGGCATAACGAGGGATTCGGTTTTGACTATCGCAAAAGACTTGGGCCTGAGCGTATGCGAGGAGCGGTTCACGAGGGATGAGCTTTATACGGCGGACGAGGCGTTTTTTACCGGGACCGCGGCCGAGATAACGCCGATAAGGGAAGTGGACCTGCGCGCAATCGGCGCGGGTAAACCTGGGCCAGTCACAAAGAAAATACAGGGCGTATTTTTCAATATCGTAAAGGGCAAGAATAAGGACTATGGACGCTGGCTGACGTATGTGTGAGATAATGGATGAGTATTGCTTTGGTTTTTACCGCCGTTTCTTCCCGAAAAGTTTTTTGAAAATGGATATTCGAGGTGAAGGGTCAAAATAAGGCACTCGTTCAACGCCGGTTTTGAGGTCGTACGGCGTCTCCATCGGTCTTTTTTCAATCACGATAACGCCGCAGTAGTAGTGCAATGCGTAGACCGACCTTGTAAAATCGGAAATGTTCAGCTTCTTCGGCTGCCGTGTATGCCATGCGTTGATGTAGTCTATAAAGTTTTTGCCGTACTCTATAAAAGACCCCTTTTTTTTATAACCCCCCCCGCATTTGCGCCTATAAGACGTATGCGCGTCTTCGCACAGATATATCCCGTTTTTGTCAATGTGAGGAAAAAGAACCTCAAAGGTATTTATTTGCTGGGTCATTTTATGACCGCCGTCGTCAATAAGGATGTCTATTCTGGGAATAGCATCCGTTATGGATTTTAAGAATTGCCTGTCCGCCTGATTACCAATGAAGATTTTAATCCGGTCTTCTTCCAATTGTTTGCAATGCGGATTTATGTCCACCCCGTAAATCTTGGCCTTGGGCCCGAAGTAATGTTTCCACATCTGTAATGACCCGCCGTGGGCCACCCCTAATTCGATCACATTTACATCCGTGCCCCTGTATCTTGAAAAATACCGGTCATAGATGTCGAAATAGTGCATCCACTTTTGGATGCGATTGCCGGTATTTTCCCTAAAATATTTTTCTAAATCGTTCATGTCGTTTTTTTGGCGCAAAATTTTTTTCCTGAACGTCATTAGGCAGGCGCCCGTTTCCGTAATTACTACACCTATTGCGCTCGGTAGTCAACGGTAAAATATCAATACGGTGGGTAGTTCAATTTATCTCACCTTAGGCAAAAACCATTACGCGCCTCATCTACCTAACTTCATTCACAAATTAGTATGCCGTTCACTTTATGAACAAAAAACACTTGACGGACTTTCATTGATGTGGTATCGTTCAGATTATGAACGGAAGAGACGAGCACTCGGACGATTACAGGTCTTTGCTTATTCTCGATGAAATATCCAAGAATAACGACCTGACGCAGCGCGACATGAGCAAAAAAATCGGCGTTGCGCTCGGGCTCGTGAATTCGTACCTAAAAAACCTCGTCTCAAAGGGCTACATAACGGTAGCCGCGATCCCCCGGAAAAGATACGCTTATTATCTAACGCCTAACGGTTTTGCCGAAAAGACGCGCCTCACTTATCAGCACCTTCAAAATTTCACAAGCCTCTACCGCGTTGCGAGGAGGGATTTCAATACGCTTTTCAGCTCCGTGCGAAATTGCGACATAAAAAAGGTTGCCTTCTGCGGCCTCGACGAGGTTACGGAAATCGCCTATCTCTCTCTCAAGGAGACGGACATGGAGCTCACGGGCGTGGTTGACGACAGGGGCGCGGGCAACGGAAAAAAATTTTTCGGCATGACCGTGCTCCCGATGGAGGACATAAAAAACCTGAACTATGACGCGGTGATTATAACCTCTTTTCAGGGAGGCGCGGCGCTCAAGCAAACCCTCTTGGGGTTTGGCGTGTCCGATAAAAAAATCCGCGGCATACACATCGAAGGCTGGATAACGCGGATAGAGGGTTCCGAAAATAAAGCAATAGGCGGCGCGAAAATCACAGCGCTAAAATCATAACGTCAGCGCGCGAGCGGAACAAGGCTCAAGCCTGATACATAAGGAGCAGGAATGGCAAAGACAAGTGAGATGAAGGCGTTAGTGTTGAGCGGCGGAAAGGGGACGCGGCTGCGACCCCTTACGTATACCGGGGCAAAACAGCTTGTGCCTATAGCAAACCGTCCTATACTCTCTTACATATTCGAGAACA
>JACRCC010000011.1 GCA_016234405.1 Deltaproteobacteria bacterium
AACGCTTGACAAGGTCATAGAATTCAGGATGACAGAAAAAAGCATAAATCAGAAATCCCTTTAACCGTGTTTTATCTTGAAAAAAAGGATTATTGACGCCAGTCCGATGGTTACGGCATTTGCGAGTATAAGCGGAATATCCGCTTTTACGATGCCGTATAACAGCCACAGCAACATGCCGAAGACGAGGAGCAAGAACATATAGATGGAAATGTCCTTCGTGTGCCGCGTCTTCCACGTCTTTATGACCTGCGGCAGAAAGGATGCCGTGGTTATAATCCCGGCAATTACGCCGAGGGCGGTTATCGAATTCATTGAAACCCTTTAAAGGCGGTTATCGGTTATCAGTTATCGGTAAAAACAAAAACACCTTAAGCGATAACCGAAAACCGTAACTTTCTCATATTTCATGCGGCGCCGGCGTATTATTGCCGATGGGATTTCTTTCACGCTCCATGAGGCGGGCCTTGAGATCATCGGCTTTGGTTTTGACGATGTAGCTTATGGAAGTATTCGTGGCCTCCAATATCTCGATGATTACGTCCTTTACGGCTATGACCTTGGACTCAGTGAGGTCAAAGGTCAGCTCAAGGTCTCTTGTATCCACCCCTGTTTCCTGATAGAGAACCCTTATCGCCTCGCGTGTTTTGCCGAGATAAATTATCTTACCCGATTTTGTGCCGTGAAAGATGGTCGTGGGCTTGAGAAAGTTCTTAGGTTTATTCTCCCATCTCTCGGCCTGCGGGCTCATGGCGAATATTGCCCTCTTCTCGCTCATCTGGTCTTCTCTGTGTTCCCTGAGCGAAAGGGCGCACTTCAGATATTCCTCGGTGCCGTAGAGCGCATCCGGCTTTTTCGAGCAGCGTCTGTACGTTACCACCCCGTAAGGTTCGCCCATGCCGTTGACGAGAAGGCATACCTCGCGCGGCATTTCCATTGTCTGTCCTCTTACGGGGTTCGTATAAACCGGAGACATCCTTTTGTTGATGTTTTTCGCCACGAAGCTGCCGTCTTCGGTCTTTGCGAATACCTTCCACTCCGAGTCCTTTTCAATCACGGGATAGGTCTGGCCCGTGGGAGCCGGGAGCTTGAAATCCTCGGTGGCGACAAAACCCGGATATGCGTCAACGTTCACGAGGAGATTATACATCACCATGACCTCGCCGACGTTTTTCGTCTTAACGACCCCTGATTCAAATGGAGAAAAACCGTCGGCCTTGACCGGGGTAACCGGCGTCAAGGTTACTCCCGCGGCGCAGCCGGACAATGTTGCCGCGCCAAGAAAGAAAAACAAGAACGCCGCGTTGAAACGGAGGGGCTTACCCTGAAGAGGGTAATTACCTCCTTCGACAATAGCCCTCATATCCCGCCTCCTGTGCAACCCGGTTAGACCTTCACTTTATGTCGCCAGCCTCTATGGTCCGGCTCTGCGCCGCACTGAATTCCGGTTATCGCGTCAAAGAGCTTCCTTGAAAGCTCGCCTGTCTTGCCGTCGTTTATCTTTATCTCCCGCCCCTCATGCGAGATGGAACCAACGGAAGAGATTACAGCGGCCGTGCCAGTGCCAAAGGCCTCCTTGAGAGTCCCCTTGCCTGCGGCCTCGAAGACCTCGTCTATGCCAATCCTCCGCTCCACGGTCTTGACGCCCCAGTCTTTCGCAAGCTCAAGGACCGATGCGCGCGTGACGCCGCCGAGTATCGTCCCGTCGAGCGCCGGGGTTATAAGCTCGTCGCCTATGACGAAAAACATGTTCATGGTTCCGACTTCTTCGATGTAGCGCCGCTCTACTCCGTCGAGCCAAAGCACCTGAGTAAAGCCTTTTTTCTTTGCCTCCTCGGCGGGCAGGAGGGACGCGGCGTAGTTGGCCGGGGTTTTCGCCTCGCCGAGGCCGCCCTTTGCGGCCCTGACGTATTTGCCGGACGTGGTGAGCCGCACCGGGTTCATGCCCTCTTTATAATACGCCCCGACAGGGCTTGCTATTATGAGAAAGCGGTACGTCTCCGAGACCCTCACGCCGAGGAACTCATCCGTTGCAAGAATAAACGGGCGGATGTAAAGGGAGTGCCCTTTTTTCTCAGGCACCCACGCCTTGTCTATCCTGACAAGCTCGGTTATTCCCGCCATGAATGCGTCGTAACTCACCGGAGGGATGCACAGCCTCTCGCACGAGCGCAGAAGCCGCGCGTGATATTTTTCAGGCCTGAAAATGTTGACTGCCCCGCCCCCGGCGCCGGCCTCTTCGGCACCGTCCGATCGAAACGCCTTCAACCCCTCGAATACCGCCTGACCGTAATGGAGGACGGCCATGGCCGGAGAGACCTCAATGCTGCCGAAAGGCATTATCCGGGCGTTTTGCCATGCGCCGCTTACATACTCCATGGAAAACATATGGTCCGAGAAGTAGACCCCGAAGCCCGGGTTTTCGAGTATCGCGGCGTTGAGCCGCGTCTTGGGAGATTTGGTTATTTCAATGCCGGTCTTGAACATGGGGGTGCCGTTGTTTGGTTTTTTTTCGAGTCTAAAAAATAACCCAAAAACGGGGAAATGACAAGTGGGATTACCCTCTTGAAAGGGATTGGGATTCCATTACCCGCAAGAGGGGATTACCATACCCTCTCCTTTATATCCTTCCGCGCCTTCCTCAGTATCCCCTTTTCATCGTCGTATTTCATGAGTCTTATGGCCTTGTCAATGGGCAACCATCGGCAGTCGTCCACCTCGGAATCGTGGCCGGCCACGTCGCCTCCGGCATACTCCATCAGAAAGAAATAGACTATCTTGAAACTCCGTTTGGTCTCTTCGGCGTCCTTAAAGGTGAAAAAATATTCGATATGTCCGAGGTTGGATAGAATCCTTCCGTCAAGGCCCGTCTCTTCCTTGACCTCCCTATGGGCGGTGTAGGCGAGATTTTCGCCCTTTTCAGCCAACCCCTTGGGCAGGCCCCAGACCTTGCCGCCTTTTGTGGATATGAGCGCGACCTCTATTTTGTCCCCGGCGCGCCGAAAGACGACCCCTCCGGCGCTGATGCGTCTTTCGGTCTTCATGGGATTCCTCAGCAGACCGGATGCTCGCCCCTCGAAAGCTCTCCGGTGAAGGCGCCAATCCCGGAGAGGAACTCATCAACGATGGCCGTCGAATTTTTTGTTATAATTTTCTTGTCCGCGGAAAAGTGTGATTTCCTTCCGCCCCCCTCTACGACCTTTACGTAGACCTGTTTGGGCATGTCAATCGGGGCGCCGATTTGGCTCAGGAGCCAAACGTAGACCTCTTTAATCCCGCTATCCCGCCGAGGAGAGTAATTCAAGCGTTCATATATTTCATGCGCCATGCGGTGTGCGAGCACCGTGTAAATCTTCCCGACGTGGCTCACCGGGTTTTTCCCGGCCGCGGCCTCGGTGCCCATCGGGCGGTTGAGGGATATCACGCCGTTGACCCTGTTGCCCCGGCCAACCTGACCGGAGTCCGCGTCCTCGGCGGATGTGCCGAGAAGCGAGAGATACACGCCGTTAACCCCGCGTCCCTTTACGTCAAGCGTGTTGAAGTTGACCCTCATAGACTTGAACGGAAATTCCCCGGCAAATCCTCTCATCGCCTTGAGCACCACGGCCTTTTTCAAAAAATATTCTTTTTCGCTTCTGACGTGTTTGGATAAAAACGGACAGGCTATCGTTATATCGAGGGACGCGCCGGTCCTTATGCCCATGACCTTCACGTCCTCTCCGGTTTCAGGGAAGCGGAGCTTGAAGGCGGACGAATTAATGAACCGCTCGGTTTTATAGACGACGTCCTCTGTGGGAGTCATTGGCGCGTATCCTACGGCCGCGGACGTGTCGTTTGCGCCCTTGAGTCTCCCCTTTCTGCCCCTGACCTTTCTATCAAAGATGCCGGAGAGTTCCGTTGACCCGGGCTGAAGGGCTACGCGAACCTTGAGGTTTTTTCCCTCGTCCACGCGGGGGAGATTTGTCTTGAACCATTCCCTTACGCTTGACTCCGCGATGCCGGCAACCGGAACCCGCCTCCGGCCCGCCCTGAAAGTGGCGCGGTCTCCGATTATAAACTCCATGGGTTTGATGACGCGGCCGCCCCCAAAACCATTTTTAACCTGCCCTGCCACGAGAAGCCCCTTGTCAATGTTATGGTGCAGCACCGTGCCGAAGAGCCTCATATACTCATGACTCAATGCAATCGAAACCGACTCAAGGGCAGCGTCACAGATATAATCGGGATGCCCAAGCCCCTTTCTCTCCACCATTTCAACCGCCTGCTCTGCCACAGACGGACAACTGATAATCTCAACGCATATCTTTTTCATGCGGCTCTCCAGATGTAAGCGTAATGGTGAAAATCAAGTCTTTAAAATACCCCTCGTTCCCAAGTTGAACTTGGGAACGAGAAACAAAATCATATTTTTTACGTAATAACTTGTTTTTTCAGCCTTTTTTCAACATTCCTTTCGAGCTTACTGTATATGCAGCCGCAGTAATTCTGGCGGTAGAGGCCGAGCGCCCTCGATTCTTCTATGCCCTGCGCCCATCCGCGTCTATAGTCCTCATAATGGAAGATTATGCCGTATTTTGCGGCAAGGTCAATACCCGTCTTTTTAATCTCATCGTGCATCTGGTACTTGCTGTAAAGAAGAGACGTGGTGAAATACGTAAAGCCAAATTCAACCGCAGCCTGGGCGGTTTTTTCGAGGCGGTTGGCATAACAGTAAAGGCAGCGCTCGCCATTCGCCGGATACCGGACGCCCGGCGCGCGCGAAGAGGATAATTCCCTCTCTGCCTTCATGCCTCTGACAAAAACGGAAGGCTCGTATTTTTCGTGGAATATGACGTTAAGGGAGAGGTGCTTACTCAACGTCTTCGCGGCTTCAAGCCTTTTTTTGAACTCTGAATAAGGATGGATATTGGGGTTGTAGAAAAAGCCCCACACGTCGGGGGTGCTCCCCGCGCGGCCTTTCAAAAGCCCTTTAAGGGGGTAGATGGAACACGGGCCGCAGCAGATGTGCGCGAGCACGCGGAGGGAATTACCCTCTTCGAGGGAGATGTCCTTTGTCATTTTACAACTGCGCCTTGACGGGCTGCCTTTCGGCGGTAGCGTTAGACAGGCCGAAAAATTCCGCCTGCTTGAAGTTAAACGCGCTTGCCACGACGGACGACGGGAATGACTCTATGAGCGTGTTAAAATCCCTTACAACGGCGTTGTAGTATCTCCTTGAGCGCTCGATGCCGTCCTCAAGTTCCTTCAACTGATTCTGAAGGAGCAGGTAGTTCTCGTTGGCCTTGAGCGTGGGGTAGCTCTCGGAGAGCGCAAAAAGGCTCTTTAGGGTGTCCGTAAGCATACCCTCTGATTTCGCCTTGTCCCCCGGCGCGGCAGCGCCCATGGCAGCGGAGCGCGCCTTTATGACGGCCTCCAAAGTCGTCTTCTCGTACGTCCCCGCGCCCTTGACGACCTCGACGAGGTTCGGCACGAGGTCGTAACGTTTCTTTAATTGCACGTCAATGTCCGACCACGAGGCATTGACGAGGTTTTTTAACTTCACGAGCTTGTTGAAGATGCCCGCGCCGATTATCACGGTGAGCGCGATTAAAAAGGCTATGACTAAAACTATTATACCTGCGATTGACAAACGGAACCTCCTTTTTAACCGAAAATATCCGCAAAAAAACGCGCCTTAAATACTCAATGCCATTGTAACAAAATCGCATGGTTTTGCAAAAGTTTTACACTACCACCCTCCGCCGCCTCCGCCTCCCCCTCCGCCGCCGGATGAGCCTCCCCCTCCGCCGCCCGATGAAGACCCCGGCGCGGTCGAGGACGATGACACCGCGCCCGTAAAAGAAGACCCAATCGAGGACGCAAAACCTCCGGCGCCCATCGCGCCCCATGCGGCCCCCGTATACCACGCCGGGGAATATTGCCGCCCGGTCTCGGCTGATATTTTTTTAAAGACCTCGGTAAACTGCTCGGCCCACTCGTTCTCGACGTTTAGGGCAAGCGCGTACGGCAGATAGGCCTCAAAAAGCGCCGGGGTCTTGTCCGGCGGATTCATTCTGTTGAGCCTGTCTCCCTCCGCGGCCGAGAGATACATCTTGAAACCCTCTATCTTATCCATTAGCCTGCGGCCAATTACCGTGGGCGCCTTCAGGAGGCGCGAAAACACGAAGTTGACGACGAGCATCGTCAGAAAAGCGCCCCCTGCCACGACGACCGCGGCGGACGACTGCTCCGGCGACAATAAGTAGCCGACCGCGATAACGACTGAAAACGCCGCCGTGAAGAAAAACGCGAAGGCCTTTACGCTCCGAACCTTGAATATCGCCGCGGTCACGGCCGCGAAAATCGAGACGAATACGGTTATGATGAACATGCCGGGGAACATGGCCGGGGACACATCCCCTGTCAGGGCAAAAGCGGCGAAGGACAGCAGCGTTATTGCGACTCCGGGGATGAGGTAGACGTAGTTCGTGAAAAAATACTTTTTATTGTAGGCGGACGAGAGCGCATCTTTTAGCGCCTTAATCGCCGCGCTAATCTCCGAATGATTAGACTGCTCGAATACAAGAGACGCGGGCAGCCTTTCGTAAAACTTCTCCTCCTCCGGCAATGGAGGAGTTCCCATTTGAACCTTGCCGGTCTTTATTATCGTGTATTTTTTCGCCTTTTCTTCAATCTTCAAAAATCCTTTTACCGCCAACCCTAAGACCATCGCGGTGAACGCCTTTGCGTCATAGCCCATCTCCATGACATATCTGACCGAGGCCGGGGAAAACCCCGTGGGCGGGCCGTAGATGGGCATTATCACGCCTGCTTCAGGGTCTTTGCCCACCTTGCCCCAAACGTAGAGATAATAGACGAGGAGTATGACAATTCCGAAAACCGCCGCAATCAACAGCTTCGCGTCCCTCAGAAAATACCGGAACCTCATGTAGGAAGTCGGCTCTGTTACGAAACCCTTTGGCCATGAGACCGCAATCGTCAGACCCTCGTAACTTTTGAGGGTCTTGGCGGCAGAAAAATGCGCATTGCCAACGGCGTCTATCGAGTGGATAAAATCCTTTGCCTTTGAACCCGCAGGACCCGTATAACCGGACAACGTCAAATCATCCGGCCGGATGCCGTTGGGCAAAGTAACGGAGGCCGATGCCTTTTCAATGGGAAAGACCCATCCGTTGCCCGTAACGTTCCAGTAAAGCTCGTCCCTGCCCTCGAAAAACCCAAGCTGCCTGTCGGTGGAATATCTTATCGCGTAGGTATGGTCTCCGTTTTCGATGAATACGTTCTTGCTGCCTATGTAGACCCTCACCCCGTTGCCCGCGTATTCCGTGTGATACGGTTCTGGGTTTCCGTCCCTCGTTATGCCGAGTATCTCAAACCCATTGATGCGAGGCATCCCCCATTTGCCGGGATATTTCAGCGGGAAGTCCCTGTATATGCCGCGCTTAATCGCGTTGCCATCGCTCACGACCTTTATGGTCTCCTCAACAACGAGGGTCGAGTCCGCATTGACCGTTATATCGCCGTGATAGGAGAGTATGCGCTCGGCGGAAGAGGCCGTTGACGGGAAGGACAGGACAAGGGAGAGAAAAAAGAGCGCGGGAAAAAACGCGGCAATGGAGGCGATGCCCCGCGTTCCCAATCTCAGAGGCGACTCTCTCGTTCCCAAGCTCAGCGTGGGAACGAGAAGAAACTTAGAATATTTAAAAAAGTCCATCCTGCTTATTCGCGC
The DNA here is from genome assembly GCA_016234405.1 of Deltaproteobacteria bacterium. Classification (GTDB taxonomy): domain Bacteria; phylum Desulfobacterota; class GWC2-55-46; order GWC2-55-46; family GWC2-55-46; genus JACRCC01. The sequence goes on from JACRCC010000011.1 coordinate 7,730, forward strand.
CGTCTCTTGGTTTAAACGCCCTTCCCACGTGCTCGTAGGCGGCCTCCGTGGCCGTCCTGCCTCGCGGGGTTCTGTTGAGATAACCCTCCTGTATGAGATACGGCTCGTAGAGGTCTTCTATCGCGTCCTTTTCCTCCTGCAGGGCGCTGGCCAATGCCTCCACGCCAACCGGCCCGCCGCCGAACTTGTCAATGATGGTGAGGAGTATCCGCCTGTCCATCTTGTCAAAGCCCTTTGAATCAATCTCAAGCATGGCAAGGGCTTCATCGGCCACGGGCTTGGTTATGACTCCGGCCGCCTTCACTTGAGCAAAGTCCCGCACCCTGCGCAGCAACCTGTTTGCGACCCTCGGCGTTCCGCGCGAGCGGCCGGCGACCTCCTCGGCGCCGTCGGGCGTTACCTCGATGCCGAGTATTCGGGCGGACCTTTTGACTATGGTCGTTAGTTCCTTGGGGCTGTAGAGGTCGAACCTTAAAATGACGCCGAACCTGTCCCTCAACGGCGCGGTCAAAAGCCCCGCGCGGGTTGTCGCGCCGATGAGCGTGAACTTGGGGATATCGAGCCGTATCGAGCGGGCAGAGGGGCCTTGACCTATCATTATGTCAATGTGGTAGTCCTCCATCGCCGGATACAAAATCTCCTCGATTACGCTCGGGAGCCTGTGTATCTCGTCAATGAAAAAGACGTCGCGCCCTTCGAGGTTCGTCAGAAGCGCGGCAAGGTCTCCGGCCTTCTCCACCACTGGGCCGGACGTGGTCTTTATCTGGCTTCCGAGTTCGTTTGCGATGATATACGCCATCGAGGTCTTTCCAAGCCCCGGCGGGCCGTAGAAGAGCACGTGATCCAACGCCTCGCCTCGCGCCTTGGCCGCCTGCACGAAGACCTTGAGGTTTTCCTTGAGTCCGTCCTGACCCACGAAATCGTCAATGGTCTTGGGACGCAGGGACGCCTCAAATCCCTCGTCCTCCTTGAGCTTTACGGGTATTATGTCGCGGTCTTCCATAATTATGGGAGGTAGGATGTGGGATGTGGTAAAGACTTTACCACTTTCCACCTACCACCTCCTACCTCCTACTTCTTCGCCAGCGCCTTCAGCGATTCCTTGAAAAGCTCCTCGAACCCGAAACCGGGCTTCAAGTGAGCCTTTGCCTTTCTCACGGCCTCCGAAGACGAATTGCCTTTATAGCCGAGGTTGTCAAGGGCGGAAATCACGTCGCTTGTCATCGTGTCCGTCTTATGCGCCGCGTCGTGCGGCTTGGAATGCTCGATGCCCTTTACCTTGTCCTTGAGCTCCAATATCATCCTCTCGGCGGACTTCGCGCCGATGCCGGGGATGGTAGAAAGCCGCGCCTTGTCGGATGAGGAGAGCGCGCCGACAAGTTCTGCAACCGTTATCCCGGAGAGTATGTTTCTTGCGAGGCGCGGGCCTATGCCGGAAACTCCTATGAGAAGGCCGAATGCGGATTTCTCCTCATCCGTTAAAAAGCCGTAAAGCTGGATGGCGTCCTCACGGAGATGCGTATGCACGGAAAGGGTCACGGCTTCGTTCAAATCAGGGAGCATGTAAAAGGTCGACAGCGGTATGAAGACCTCATACCCCACCCCTCCGGCGTCCACCACCACGGACTCCGTGCCCTTATGTATAAGCCTGCCTGAAAGACGAGCTATCATAGCTTCACGTCCCGCCATGAGCGGAGTTTTGAAGGTTGTTTCAAAAGATGCCCCATGCCCGGTCGCAGCAGGTGGATGTGGCATATTGCCGCGGCAAGGGCGTCGGATGCGTCGAGCGGCCACTTCTCTTTTGTTTTAAGGATGGCGCGCGCCATATCTTGAACTTGGGTTTTTCCCGCGCCGCCGTAGCCTGTTACGGCGAGCTTGACTTGCCGAGGCGGATATTCGTATACCGGCAAGCCGACACGGGCGGCGCAAAGGAGGACGACACCCCTTGCGTGTCCCAATAGCGCCGCGCTCCTTGCGTTCTTTGAGTAGAAAAGCGATTCGACGGAGACGCAATCAGGGGAGAACTCCCCGATGACCGCGTTTATGCCGTCATGGATTTTAAGGAGCCTCTTTGAAAATTCCGTCTTTGCGCCGGCGGATATAACCCCGGCCGAGACGCAGGAGAGCGGCCCGGAGCCTTTTTTTTCAACGACTCCGTAACCCGTTGCAATGCTTCCGGGGTCTATGCCGAGGACTCTCATGGATAGCCGTAATGGTGGTTTAAACGAGCCTTGACAACTCCGCGCTCTCGATGTCGAGGTTGGCGTATACGGCTTGAATGTCGTCGAGGTCTTCGAGTTCTTCAAGGAGGTGCAAGACCTGTTTCGCGCTTTTGCCCTCTATCTTTACGGTGGTCTTGGCCACCATTGAGATTTCGGAGGAAGCGTATTTAAGACCTGCCTTGTCAAACGCGGTCTTCACCTTGATAAAATCCGTAGGGCCGGTGTAGACCTCGAAGACCGCGTCTTCGGTATTAACCACTACGTCTTCGGCGCCGGCCTCGATGGCGGCGTCCGTGAGCTTGTCTTCCGTTATCACGCTCATGTCAAACATGAATACGCCTTTTTTCTCAAACAGGAATGCAACCGACCCGCTCCCTCCGAGGCTGCCGCCGCAAGCGGCAAAGGTGTGCCTGACAACGGATGCTGTCCTGTTTTTATTGTCCGTCATGAAGGCGGCGATAACCGCGACTCCGCCAGGGCCCCAACCTTCGTAGAAACCCTCTTCGTAGTTGACGCCCTGCATCTCTCCCGCGCCTTTTTTTATGGCCCTCTCGATGTTTTCAGCGGGGAGGTCTGCCACCTTTGCGTTGTCTATGGCGGTTCTCAAGCGGGGATTTCCAGCCGGGTCGCTCCCCCCCATCTTGGCCGCGACCATTATTTCTTTTACGAGCTTTGTGAAGACCTTGCCTTTTTTGGCGTCGGTCTTGGCCTTTTTATGCTTTATGTTGGCCCACTTCGAGTGTCCGGACATGAAAGAGTCCTCCGTTTATCGTTCCCACGCTCCAACGTGGGAGGGCGGCCCCGGGCGCTCCCGCGTCCAGTCTGACCATTACCTCTTTGATTACATAAATTCATACCACAAAACAACGGGGATTTCAAACGGGGTTTTTAGGAGTAACGAGGATTTACGCGGACGCTTCACGCCCTTTTGCGCTCAGGTTCGACTATTCCAAGTTCCTTCATTTTGAGAAGCAGGGTATTCCTGTGGACGTTCATAACGTCAGCGGCCTCACCCCTGTTCCAGCCGGTCTTATTCAGGACGCCGGTTATATAGTGCCTCTCAAAAGCCCTGCATGCCTCTTTGAAATCCATCTCGGTCTGGCTGGTGGAGTTTTCCATGAAAGAAAGGAACTTTCCGGCGGGGAGATCTTCGTAGGTTATCGGTCCGTTGTCGCGCGCGAGCACCACGAGCCTTTCGATCATATTCTCCAACTCCCTTACGTTGCCCGGCCATGAATATTCGCAAAGCGCGTCCACGGCCTCCGGCTCGATGCCGGTTACGGACTTGCTGCATTTTTTGGCGTGCTTGGAGACGAAGTGCTTGACGAGCACGGGGATGTCCTCTTTTCTTTCACGCAGGGGCGGGAGTTTTATCGGCACGACGTTCAATCTGTAGAGAAGGTCTTCGCGGAAGGAGCCTTTCTTCACCTCCTCGGCGAGGTCCGCGTTGGTCGCGGCTATCACCCGGATGTCAACCTTGATGGGGACGTTGCCGCCGACCCTCTCGAAGGTCTTTTCCTGAAGCACGCGGAGGAGTTTTATCTGAAGGGACGCAGGCAAGGTCGAGACCTCGTCGAAAAATACCGTGCCGCCGTCCGCGTATTCGAACTTGCCTATCTTTCTCGCGTGCGCCCCGGTGAACGAGCCTTTTTCATGGCCGAAAAGCTCTGATTCCATAAGCTCGGTCGGCACTGCCCCGCAGTTCACGGCGACAAAGGGTTTAGCCTTCCTCTGCCCCTTTGCCTGTATGGCGCGGGCAACAAGCTCTTTGCCCGTGCCGCTCTCTCCGGATATAAGGACGTTTGAGGACGTGGCCGCGACTTTTTCTATAAGCCCGAAAACACGGCGCATATTGGCCGCGACGCTGACCATCTCGTTGAGGCCGGTTTTTTCTTCGAGTTCACATTTAAGGAAATCAACGGTGTCCTTGAGCCGTTGTCTGATGACGCATCTGTCGAGAGTTAAGAGGAGGTCGTCGTTGTCAAACGGCTTGGTGATGTAATCATAAGCGCCCATCTTTAAAGCGGCTACGGCCTTTTGCGCCTTGTCCGTGCCGGATATCATAATCACCCCGGCGTCGTTGTCTAATTCACGGATCCTTTTGAGCGTCTCAAGCCCGTCCACGCCCGGCAGGTTCACGTCCAAAAGAATCATGTCAACCGGCCTCGACCGAACCGTCTCAACGGCTTGATGTCCGTCGCTCACGGATATTGTTTCGTATGAATCCCTTAAAAGGATCTCGAGGGTTTTTCTAAGGGCAGGTTCATCGTCAACGATAAGGACGACTGGTCTTCTCATGCTGTCACCGCAAGGAGATTGGTTGAATGGATATAAATACGAGATTGCCGCGCTTCGCTCGCAACTCTTCTCATGCTGTCACCGCAAGGAGATTAGATGGGTTAAAAACTTATCTGTTTAGTAGATTTACAATAATAATCCTAAAATCTATACGTAGTTTATAATAACAACCAAAAATGTCAATAATAATATGATTTGTTGCACAATTTAATTTATTAAACACCAGCTAAAGATAACATATATAACTTAGCGGCAGTATGACGACAAAACTTTAGTCTCTTATTAAACAAAAAGAATAACGGCCGATTTTCGCGGGTGAGGTTCTATGATGGGGTCATCAGGAATGACCGGCAGGCAAAACAATTTAAGCATATACCAATTTTTTTAAAATGCAAGCGTACCGGCCGTGACTGTGTCCGTTGACCGTGTCTTTTCACGGTCACGGTTCACGGCCGTTAATCATATCTCTGATATACCCAAGCCACCCTGCCCACGATAAAATCCTCTCCGGTGTTTGACGCCGGAATCGAAGTCTCAGGGAAGGCCGGGTTGTCGGGTTTAAGCACAACCTTGCCTGGAAGCACAAAAACCCTTTTTACCGTAACCCCTTCATAGCTGAGCCAGACCGCGTAGAGACACCCGCTTACGAGACGCTTGTCCGCGTCAGTGGTGCCGATGCCCACTATTGCCCCGTCCACTACGGCGGGACTCATGGAATCGCCCCTGACCTTAACCGCAAGACACGCCTTCGTGAAATCGCTCCTTCGCACGTGAATAATGTCTATGGGCGCGGAGGCCGGAAAATCCGTCAGTTTCTCGCTCCCGACCGTGTCAAAGACGTTTACCTCCACGAACTCTTCGCCGTACGGCGCAGCCCCGGCGTCTTTGGCCTCCGTGCTCGTTAAAACGTCCTCAACGCTCTCCGGTCCGTCGCCCGTGAGAAGCCATTCGAGTTTTACGCTTCCGAGCGCGGCAATTTTGCGCAGCGTTTCAATGTCAGGGCATCTTTTGTCCTTTTCATAATCGCTGATGGTGGCTGTGCGCGAAAAACCGAGCCTTTCGCCGAAAGCGGTCTGTTTCAAATTAAGAATATCGCGCCTTATATGGCTTATTCGTTGGCCGAGGGACGACATATTTACCCTTTTGCGTAAAAAGTGCTTGACAAATTTACATAATCATGTAAAATAAACTTAAATAGACTTAAGGCGGTGACAATTTTACATCCAGCGCTTTATTTAGATTATGCTTTATACCATTTATGCACAATGCAGTCAATATCAGCTTTACTTTATCTCCCCGCCCCCCGTTGCAATGCTTCGCCGGGGTACCCACGCGAAGCGTGGGTCGGGGGAGCTCGCCTCTTTAAAAAAAAAGGGGGGGGGTAATTTTAACGGATGGAGGGCTGTGTCAAATGGAAATAAATTCAGATATAGATTATAAAGCGGTCTTCGAGAGGATGCTTGAAGCGGGAAAATTCAGGAACGCGACGCAGGTGGCGAGATTCCTCGGCGTCTCTCCGCAGGCGATTTCCAATTACAGGAAAAGAGGCGAACTGCCGGCCTCGATGGTCATCAAGTTTGCAATACGCCGCGGGGTATCCGTTGATTGGCTGCTTACCGGGAAGGGCGGCGCTGAGGCCGGTTTTGAATCTTCAAATTTATCGTGCGCCATAGCCCTGATAAAAGCCCCTGCAGATATTTCACGCCTTGCGGTCTTGACCCCGGAAGAGGTCGTTTACGTCGGAAAACTCCTTGCCATCCTGCGCAGGAAAGAAAGCATCGCGGCGCAGGCCGTAAAGATGAACATTGACGCGGTTGCCTGAGACGTCTCCTGAGCACATTCGCAACACTTCAGTGTAAACTCCGCGAAGGATCCGCTTCTTCCTTTAAGCGACTGCTGAGTTTGCTTATTTTCCGGTTTACAACAGATAGGCAACCCTATTATAATACGTGTCATGTCCATCAATATGACAGCTTAAATTGCCTTGCGTCAAAATTGGTAATTCAACGTCACAATTTTCGGCTTTTTGCGCTAAGTTTATAATACTCCCCAAAATTCAGACAAGGGTATTCGGCGTGTGACAGCCTGCCGTTAACCCTAATGAGGGAGGCGGGATGAAGAAGAACCGCGACGGGGCGTTCAAGGCGAAGGCG
>JACRCC010000001.1 GCA_016234405.1 Deltaproteobacteria bacterium
AGGCATGGGCCTGCGGACAAAGGTAAACGCCAGCATAGGCACGTCCTCGGACATCATTGACGTAAGGGCCGAGGTCGAAAAGGCGATGGCCGCCGAAAAGGCCGGGGCAGACACGCTCATGGAACTCTCTTGCGGCGGGGATTTGGACGGCATCAGGAAGGAAGTCCTCGCCTCGACAAGCCTCTCGGTCGGAAGCGTGCCGCTCTATCAGGCCTTCAAGGAGGCCATAGAAAAATATCACGACCCGAATAAGCTCGACGAAGAACTCCTCTTCGACGTGTTGGAAAGGCAATGCGCCGACGGCATATCCTTCATGGCGGTCCATTGCGGCATAAACAGGCTCACGATTGAAAGGCTCAATAAACAGGGCTATCGCTGGGGCGGGCTTGTGTCGAGGGGCGGGTCGTACATGACGGGCTGGATGCTCACGAACAACAAAGAAAACCCGCTCTACGAGAGGTTCGACCGCGTTGTCGAGATACTCAAAAGATACGACTGCGTCCTCTCCCTCGGCAACGGCCTTCGCGCGGGCGCGGTGCACGACTCTCTCGACAGGGCGCAGGTTCAAGAACTCCTCATAAACTGCGAACTTGCCGAAATCGGTCAGAATATGGGATGCCAGATGATGTGCGAGGGGCCCGGACACCTGCCGCTTGACGACATCGAGGCAAACGTAAAACTCCAAAAGAGGATGAGCAACGACGCGCCGTTTTACGTGCTGGGCCCTTTGACGACCGACGTTGCAGCCGGGTACGACCACATCTCAGCGGCCATAGGCGCGGCCCAGGCCGCAAGATACGGGGCTGACCTTATATGCTATGTAACGCCCGCCGAGCACCTTGCCCTTCCGAATAAAGACGACGTAATCGAAGGCGTGAGGGCAGCGCGCATCGCGGCCCACGCCGGGGACATGGTAAAGCTCGGCGCAAAAAACCGCGACAAGAAAATGGCGAAGGCAAGGAGGGACCTGCGATGGAAAGACCAATATGAATTCGGTCTCTTCGGCGAGAAGGCGCGGGAGATAAGGGCAAGCCGCGCACCCGAAACCCCTGACACGTGCACCATGTGCGGGAGCTTCTGCGCCCTCGACAACGTCGGCGCGCATTTCAAGGAGAGCCTCAAAAAGGGGGAGAAGGGTTAGGATACGGCCGTGAGACGTGAACCGTGAATCGTGTAAAACATTACTCCCTCCCAAACCTGCCCTCGCGTTGCGAGCACATGCACTTCGCTTCCACGTAAACTCCGCGCGCCGCCTTGCACGGTAAGTTTCGCCCCGCGGCTTTTTGCGGGGTGAAACGAGCGTTTGGCATTCCGCTATCAATACAAAAGCCAAAGAGCAAGAGCTTACCCTTCCGGTTATTCTGTTGCTTCACAAAATGCTTATAGCTAATATCCAAGACGATATAGCCGGCAGATTTCGTAAGGACGGCGAATGGGTCAGGGTTGCAAATCACATAGCGCCGAACCCAAATGAAGTAGTTGAAAGATTGGAGAAAATGCTTGCAGGGTATAACGCAAACAGCCGCGAAAATATCATAAAACGTATCGCGTTGCTGCATCTTGTTTTTGAGCACACCCATCCGTTTGTTGACGGTAACGGCCGTATCGGAAGAGTAATAAATAATTATTTGCTTATACGGGAAGGTTTTGCGCCTGTGAATATTAAATTCGGCGATAGAAAGGAGTATTACGAAGCGTTTAAGGAATTTGACGAAAAAGGCGCCGCCAAAATCATGGAGGAAATAGTCGGTAAGGCGCTTACAAACAGTTATCACAAAAGGCTTGCGTATTTAGAAGACGCGCGCATCTTAACGCTTGCTGAATATGCAAAAAAGAATAAATTATCACACTCTAATTTGATAAATAAAGCAAATCGCCAAACCATAGAAGCCTTTCTTGAAAAAGGCGTTTGGAAGATTGGATGCCGCAGGGGCGGGTTCTAAGAACGGACGCAGGGGCGTCCGGGTCCGCCCTCCCGCTTGTGCGCGAACGTTGTTTTTTTCTCGCCGCCGGAACGCGGAAACGATAATTACGAGGGGCAACTCCCCCTACCTCATCTCCTCCCGCGTTGATTCAGGCTCATAGATAAAAAGCCCCCTGTCCGTGCCCGCATATTTGCGCCCTTAGCGGGGAGGGTGAAGGGGTTTCTTATCCGTGTCCCGCGGCTCATGGTAGGGTGCGCCCTTCGCGCAAGGCTTGATAAATGTCCTGATTTTTATTACAATTGCCCTAAGCGCGCGCTCAAAAAAAACTTAATGGACAGGAGGGGGATGTGGGAAAGACTGCGGCAACGGAAAACACGGTGACGGTTCCCAAGGAAGAGTATAATTTTCTAAAGGAGTTGCATAAGACCGTAAAGCGGCAGCAGTTTTTATTCAGAATGGAAGAGGCTGAAAAGAACCTGAAGGCCGGCAAGATAAAGACTGTAAGCATAGATAAGTTCATTGACGGCGTCTAACCTTTATTATGAAACCCAGATACGTCAAGTTTGACGCTGCCTTTGAAAAACGGTTCAAGAAGTATACGGCTCAGATGTCTGAGGCTGAGAGGCGGAGGCTCAAGAAGAGGCTGGAAATATTTAAAGAGGACGTCTTTGATAAGAGGTTAAAGACCCATAAGCTCAAAGGCGAACTTGCAGAGTATTATGCCTTCTCAATAAGTTATTCGGACAGAATCGTTTTCAAGATCCTTGACAATGAAGGGGTATACCTTATGGAAATAGGCGGCCACGATGTTTGCTACTAATGTCCCGGTTCAAGTTTGTAAATTGAACACGGTGGGTGGATAGAGTTTTGGCGACAGCCAAGATGGTCTTCCGTTCCCCCTACCTCAACATCTCCCGCGTTGACTCCAACTCATAGATAAATAGCCCCCTGTCCGTGCCAGCGTAGACGCGCCCCTTCGAGTCCGTCTCTACGGCGCGGACCGCGCGTGAGCCGAAGTCTTTCAGGTAATCGTCGGGGAGCATGGAGTTTAATTCTTCAGGATACGCCCAAGCCCCGTCGTTATACGTTACAAGCCCTCCGGCCGAGCCGAAAAGATACGTCCCGTCGTTGAGTTTTACGCCTCGCGTGCCGAGCCAAAGGAGCGGGGTTTTCTTTAACGCCAAACCGTAGGAAGAATCTTTCATATCCCTATAGGAAGTTATCAACCCCTTTTTGTAGAGCGCAAACCCGTCGGTGGTTCCGGCTATCGCGCTCCTTGAACCGATGGGCGTATAGCCCGTTATGAACCACGGCCCGTAATAAGCGCTCTGTCCGGTTGCAGGGTCTTGGGACAAGGTCATCCTCTTAAACCCCTCGCCAGTCCACTCAAGGATGCCCCCTTCCAAAGGCATCCCATTATGCCGGCGGTGTTTTTCGTTGGACGCAACGACCCAAATCTTCTTGTCAACGGTCTCTATAACATTCGAGATCATGTCGCTCCGTGCAGGGAGTTTATCCGGCGTGAGGAAAAAACCCATCTCTTCATATTTGCCGTCTTTCCACCTGTAGACAAAAGGCCCTGAGGTTGCCCAGACGCTACCGTCGCTTGCGCTAAGGATGCTTGAGATAGGCGAGTCCCCGGCCACCGTAAAAAGTTCTTTGGTCTTTGAAGGATCGAGCGGGTCAAAGGCGATTATCTTTTTCCCGTCATTCGTAACCACCCTGCCGGGGGTATTGCCCCTTTCGTCATTCATCAACGCAAGCCGCGTTGATTTTATCCCTCCAACGGGGTGCGCCCCTTTATTAACGCCGTCGTGCCTTATAACCTCAAGCCTTGTCCCACGCGCCGCGAAAGTAACGCCGGCCTGTGTAACGGTCAGAAGGTCATAGACCGGGCCGTTCCTATCCCCTCTCAGGCGGCTCCCGTCAAGGCAGAAAATCCCGCCGGAAGCCGCGGCGCACACGACGTTGGCGTTTGAAGAGACGGCTGTCACGGCATTTATATCTTTGATTGGATATTTCTTAAACTCGAAATGGCTGTCCTTGTAAAAATATATTCCCTTGGGGGTAAATGCGGCAACGGCCCTCACATTGTCTTCAATGCCGACGCTTGCGAGCTTGAGGATGCCGCCGGAATCGCCCAAGAGGGTAATCCCCTCCGCTCCTTCCTGAAAGAAAACCTCTTTGGGCGTCTGCGGCAGCGCGTTCCCGCGGTCCCATTTTATTTCAACGAGTCTACCCTCTGATATTGCATACAAAGCCTTGTCTTCCGGCATCCACAACGCATCGGAGACGATTCCATCCATGAGTTTCACGACGTTGCCGCCGGTAATGACGTAAAGACCAGCATCAGTCCCGACGAGTATTACCGCGCCCCCGGCCGCGTCCGCGGCAAAACCCCTAAAAAAAAGTATTTTTTTTCCGGAAAATTCTATGTAATTTTTCTGCGTCCCGGATGATGCGAACTCAACGCCTGAGACGCTTGCAAAGACCACGCCGCCTTCGTCGGGAAATAACCCGCTTATGTCTTCGCCCTGCGCCAACATTTCGGCCTCTCCCTCATAGTCTCCCTTAAGATGGACTATCCCCTGCGCGGTAGCAGCCCACAAAGACCCGTCCGGCGCCTCTGCCAAGGCGTTCACTGAGACGCCCTTTGCACCCGGCCTAAAACTCTTGCGTTTTTCATCGTAGACATACGTTTGTGCGTCCTTCCCCTTCCTATAAACCGTCAAACCCCAACCCGCGCCAACGACAACGTCTTTGTTTGACCTCACGAGAATGGCCTTGACCGCGCCGAATGGAGGTATTTCCAAAGACCTCCAGAAGACCGGATTATCCGCGTAGCTCTTTTTAAGCCAAAGGTCTTTGTCCGACAGCTTGAACCTCACAGCCTTAGCGGCCGCAAGGGTCTTCATAAGTTTCGGGTCTTTTACAACGCCTTTTTTCTCGATATCGGATAAGAGGTCTTTTATCCCGGCCATGTAGACCCACTCGTCGCGCGAAAGCCCTCCTGCGTTAAACTCAGTCTTCATCCTCAACCAGTGCGCCGCAGCCCTTACGGTAATCCCCGCCCATTTGGCGTCGTTGAGGGATTTTTTTGTTTTGACGTTCAACTCAATAACGTCCTCGATGACGCGCGCGGCATTAAAGGCGTTGTCCGGAGAATCGGCGGCATGTTTGAATAAATATTCCGAGAGCCTCAACCCTGCCTCAGCGAAACGTAAAACCTTCCCAACGCCCTTGTCCTTCCCCTCCATGAGGGTCGTATATCTTTCGGTCAATTCATCGAGCCTCGCGTCTTTATACGGGAGACCTATTATGCCGTGCTCGCCCGTCTCGAACCTTGCAAGCAAATCAGTAATCTCCTGAAAGGCCGCCAAGACCTTTTTAGCCGCTGCCCCGCCTTTTTTGGATTTTACGTCTGAGACGACTCCGTCCCTGTCATACGTTATCGTGATATCTCCCGCGCCGGCGGCCGTTATCTTAAACGGTTTACCCGTCTCGTTATACGCGAAGGAAAGAGACAACCAAGGAGGGGAAAACCCTCCTCTATTTGACGAGACCTTACGGAGCCTCCAATCGTCGTCGTACTCAAGGCGCGTCTCTATTCCCGAAGAAGAGCTTATCTTCATGATGTAGTCCCCGGTGGGGTCGTACTCCGCCTTCACGAACGCCGCGCCGGAGCGCAAAAACTCAGGCTTACCTGAAACAGGGTGGTCTTTTCGCGTTAACACCCGGCCATCTGGACTGATTATCTTGAATACGCCGGTTTCGTAATCGGGCACGATCTTTGCGGAACCGGCCTGTGCGTTAAGGCGCGCCTTTTCAAACCACTCTATGTAGCGCGAGCTTGTTGCTGTCTTGTCAGCGCGGCTGTAGACCGTCTCGTACTGTCTCCCGTAATCCCCCAAACGCCCCCATGCCATTGCCTCGGTCTCGGGGACGACAAGGAGGGGCGCGACGTCGTTTAGCCTGTGGATGAGCTGCAAGGCGATCATCGGGCTGCCGTCCCACTTCGTGTGCATCTCGATTGCATTGGATAGCCTCACGCCGTCATAAGGGTCGCGGCCTACGTATCCGCTCAACGCAACCCAGACGCGGCCTTTTAACTCATGCGAATAGCTGCGTATGAGTTCTCCTGTCGCGTCCCAATCGTCCGGGTTGAGCCTCACCGCGGACATCATGGCCGCGCCCGCTTCTGCCTTTCTGCCGAGCGCTAAAAGCGCCGCGGCTTTAAGTTTAAAGTAGACGCCCGCATACCCGTTATATTTGTAATACGCCTCGATGAGCTGTAATGCCTCCTCGGACGCCTTGTCCTTTGGCGCGCTGCCGGCGTCGCGCCGGAGAGGGTATTGCCCCCCTTGGAGACGAATATCAACGAGGTTTTTAATCGCATCAGACCTGTCGCTTAACGTAGAGCCGGACGCGAGCGAGTCTTCGGTTATCCGGGCCGCATCCGTGATGCGTCCGGCCTCGATGAGCGCCGCGTTTACTTTTGTAAGCGGGTTGATGCGCCCTGGGTTTGCCTTGACCGCCTGTTTCCATATCTCAAAACGCGCAGCAAGGTCTCCCCCTTTTGCGTGTCCTGCCGCGTCATTCCAGACGGCCATTGACCACGGAAATCTTTCCCTCAGACCGTTGAGTTCGTCAGAGGCTTTTTTTCGCGTCTGTCCCTTCTCCGACAAGACCCTCAGTAAAGCCACGAGCCTGTCGTCAGGCCCTGCGGCGCGTATTGTTTCGCTCAACAACGAAAGGGCTTGGTCGTATTTACCGGACTCCATGAGCATATCCGCAAGTTCGGTCTTTAAAGCCGCAGATCCCGGATACTCGGCCAATGCCTCCCTGCAAAGGGATTCACGCTCCGATAATCTCCCCATTTGAGAGAGGAGCCGCACAACCCGCAGATAATAACCGTGCGGCCGCGGGGGAATAACCCCGACTGGGGAATAACCCCCCTTTGTCTTAAACCCCTCGCGGGTCAACAGATATTCATCGTATGCCGCATCCTTTAAACCGGCCTTTGAAATGGCCTCCATTAAAAGGAGCCTGTAAGAGAGATTGTTGGGGTCGAGAGAAACGGCCTTTTTCGCCCACGGAAGCGCTTGACTCGGCCTTGCGCTTCCCGTCTCCAACAAGGCGTATTCGTAATTGAGGCCGGCGTAGACGGGGTTCTTTTTTATGGCGGCATCAAGTTCCGCGCGGGCAATACCCTTCTCGCCTTCGCTTATAAGGGCGTCAATGAACCTCCACGAGGCCTCTGATTCGACGTTTCCTCCAGAACTGTCCTCTGCCCTTGCATATAAGCCGGCAATTTTGCGGCCCTCGTCAATGCGCCCGGCCTTTATGAGCGCCGACAAGCGCGGCTGCCCTGAAACCCTCCAATCATACGGGGCAAAGGCGTAGGCATCGAGGGATGCGGCGATGACGGAGGCGGCGGAACCCGGCCTTTCGAGCGCAAGTAAGGATACACCCTTGAATAAAAGCGCCCTTGAATCGCGCGGAAAGGCCTTTAACCACTCATCCGCATACGCCAAATCATCGCGCGCGTCTATGGGACGATTTGAAAGAGAGTTAAGGAGGAACCTGCCCTCCGGCGTTCCAAAAAGCATACCGCCTGGGCCGGACATGGAGAGCGCCTTTTCACGGCTGCCTTCGTCTCCTTGCGCGATGTCCTTTGCGAGCCAGACCATCTGGAAAAACGGGGCATTACCCCCTCTTAATTTAAACCCGGCCGCAACGTAGCTAAAGGCATCTTCGTAACGATGAGAGGCGATGGCTGCGGATGCGAGGTAATTAAGCGCCCATAGGTCAGTGATTGACGGGGCATTTGTCGCGGGATACTTTTCCAAAAGCGCCTTATGCTCGCCCTTGGAATACAGGAGATACACGTCCGGCAAAACGCCGAGGGCAAAGGCGAGTTTTTTATTTTTATCCGATACTGCCGAAGAGGGAATTACCCTCTTTTCGAGGCCGCCTTTGTTCCATTGCGTAACTGTCCATACGTGGGGGGAAAACGGATGCGGCCGCGCGCCCGTTAAGTCTTGCTCAACGGATTTTATGACGGCATCGAGGTTGCCGTTTAAATACTCCTTTGACCAGAGCCTTATGCGAGCGTCGTCATATAGCGGGGGGTTTTGCACCCGTAGAGGGATGCCGGGGGCCGCGGCATTTGACAAAACAGGCGCGGGAAACGCAGCCGATAATACTATCGCTATAATCAGCCAACCGGGGCCATACCCCCGTTTTTTGCGCATATTATCGCCCCTCAAGAAGCTGACACTTGAAAGGAGATTATACCTATCCATGAATGATTACGAAAGGAGAATTTATTACATCTGCCGCGCACCGCGTAAATACAGGACAAGATCTCACTCTCGTCGTTTTCACCCTGTGTTTTCAGCCAATCCAACACCTCACCTTTTCGCTTGACACATACTATATATTGTGGTCTAATTAGTCGCACATACAACATAGGCGATATTTAGATAATTAAATCAGGGACTTAAAGCAATGGCTCTACCCCGGGCAAGACCCACTTATGAGGGCAGACCCATCTCAGGCATATCTTATTTTGCAGCCATCGAAGTCCTTCCTAATGGAGGAGTTACCCTTTTGATAACCCGGATTTATCCAGTCTTAACAAAATTATTCTTAACACTGTCTTAGGAGGATTGTTATGGATAGCGAAGCATACACCCGCATATTAAGCGCGGCGGATACGAGGGGAGAGGGTTTTACCCTCAGGGATTCAATTGGGACGGGGAAAAAACCTCCCGAGAAACCGCATACAAGGGTTTCAGGCAAACCCGAGACAAAAATAGCGATAAACGAAAACGGCGTCCGGGTGCTTGAAAAAAGATACCTCAAAAAAGACCCTGACGGAAAACCGGTCGAGACCGTGGAGGAGATGTTCCGGCGCGTGAGCGGGAATATCGCGCAGGCGGATAGGCGATACGACCCTCATGCGGACGTGGAGGCGATTGCCGCCGAGTTCTTTGACATGATGACATCCCTTGAATTCATGCCCAACTCCCCAACGCTCATGAACGCGGGCCGGGACCTGCAGCAATTGTCCGCGTGTTTCGTCCTGCCAGTGGGGGATTCGATGGATTCGATATTCGACGCGGTCAAGCACACGGCGCTCATACACAAATCAGGCGGCGGAACCGGGTTTGATTTTTCGAGTCTGCGCCCGGCCGGCGACACCGTCGGGTCAACGTCGGGCATCTCGTCGGGCCCTATATCCTTCATGACCGTCTTCGACAGCGCTACGGAGGCCATAAAGCAGGGCGGCACGCGCCGGGGCGCCAATATGGGCATCCTGCGCGTTGACCACCCGGACATCATGCCCTTTATCACCTGCAAGGAAGACAACTCGAAGCTCAACAACTTCAACATCTCAGTGGCCCTAACCGACGAATTCATGGCCGCGGTCGAGGCAGGCGGCGAGTATGACCTCAGAAACCCGAGAAACGGCAATGTCTTTGCCCGCAAACCCGCCCGCGAGGTCTTCGACAAGATAATCGAGATGGCGTGGAAAAACGGCGACCCCGGGGTGGTCTTCATAGACAAGATGAACGCCGACAACCCCACGCCGCATATCGGGCGGATAGCCTCGACTAACCCCTGCGGCGAGCAGCCGCTTCTCCCGTACGAATCCTGCAACCTCGGCTCGATAAATTTAAGCGCGATGCTCAAGAAAAAAACAAACGGGAGCGGAGCCGGCTTTGAATTCGATTGGGACAGACTCGCGGCGACCGTTGAAAGGGCCGTCCACTTCCTCGATAACGTCATTGACATGAACAGGTATCCGATACAAGAGATAGAAAAGGTTACCAAGTCCAACCGGAAGATAGGCTTAGGGGTCATGGGATTCGCTGACATGCTCATAAGGCTCGGCATCCCGTACAACTCGGATCCCGCCGTAAACATGGGCGAAAGGATAATGGGCTTCATACAGAAAAAGGGACATGAGGCCTCGGTCAATCTCGCCGGGCCGAGGGGGTCATTCCCCAACTTCAAAGGCTCGATATACGACGGTAAAACAGATGGCATGAGAAACGCCACGATCACGACCATAGCGCCCACCGGAACCATATCCATCATATCCGGCTGTTCCTCCGGCATAGAGCCTCTCTACGCGGTCGCCTTCACGAGAAACGTCATGGAGGGGACGGAACTCCTTGACATAAACCCGCTCTTTGAGGAGATAGCCTCCGAGCGCGGATTCGACAGCCCAGAGGTAATGAAGCAGGCCGCGGCCCAAGGCACGCTCCACGACATAAAGGGCATACCCGACGACATCAAAAAACTCTTTGTAACGGCCCACGACATCACCCCTGAGTGGCATATAAAGATGCAGGCCGCGTTCCAAAAGCACACGGACAACGCCGTCAGCAAGACCGTGAACTTTCCGAATTCGGCAACGATAGATGACGTGGCCGCCGTATATCTCATGGCCTACAAGCTCAATTGCAAGGGCGTAACGGTATACAGGGACGGCTCGAGGGACGAACAGGTGTTGACCAAGGGAAATAACGAAAAAACCGCAGCCAAGACCCCAGCCGCGGTCGAGCCCCCGGTTTCGATGACGCAAAAACCCAAGGTTAGAGGCGAGGTCGCATTCGGCGTAACGAGAAAGATGAAGACCGGCTGCGGAAACCTCTACGTCACCATAAACGAGGACGAAGAGGGCAGGCCGGTCGAGATATTCACCCAGATAGGCAAGGCCGGAGGGTGCGTGGCGTCGCAGTGCGAGGCAATGGGCAGGATGACGTCGCTCGCGCTCCGCAGCGGCACCGAGCCGCAGGAGATAGTCAAACAGATGCGCGGCATAAGCTGCCACCTGCCGGTGGGCTACGGCGGAGGAAAGGTCATGTCGTGCGCGGACGCGATGGCGCAGGCAATGGACTGGTATCTCGGATACAGAAGAAATGTCGTGGACGCCATGACACTTTCTCAGATGAAGGGCGTGGACAACCACAGCCTCAACGATAACAAGCTGGATTTTACCCTCGCCTCGGAAATATTAAAGCGCGGGGCGTGCCCGGACTGCGGCGGCACGGTCGAGCACGCGGACGGGTGCGTGGTGTGCAGGGGATGCGGATACACGGAATGCGGGTAACGGCCGTGAGATGTGAAACGACTCACGATTCACGTCTCACGATTCACGGCCTTTACGGAGGTAAACGGAATGGATATGGAAATCGAGTTTGAATGCAAACATTGCGGCTGCGTCTACACGGAAAGTCTGCTCCAGATGCCCAACTCAAAGGTCTTGAAATGCCCGTTCTGCTTCTGCACCGCGCTTACCGTGATACGGGACGTGGCATTGCCGGAGGGGGGCGTCTGCCCCGAGAGTCTAAACCGGTTCGGAGGGCATCTATACGACATAGAGAGGAAATTCAAGCTGTAAGGCCTTTTCGGCTAAAAACAGGGGAGTTCCTGAGCGGCATGGCATGGGCGGAGCAGGCCGGGATAACGATACGGCACATCGAACCGGGTCAGCCCAACCGGAACGTTTACGTTGAACGGTTCAACCACACGTGCCGTGAAGAGTTCCTGAGCCTGTATATGTTAACGAGGTGCGCGAAGGCGCGCATGACTGGAGGATCGGTTACAACGAGCGACGCCCTCATGGCTCGCTTGGAGACCTTACGCCGGATGAATATCGTCAACTAATCCTATCTTCTTTCTCGAAGTATTCTAAGTTTTGCATTAGTATCAAGAATGACCTTTGCGACATGTCTATTATGGAGACGATATTGGGGAAGTTTGCTCCCGCTCTCTCCGGTAAATATCTCGTGCAGCGCCAAGGCAATTCCCGCGCTGCGAAATATCCCGACGTTGCAGTGAATGTATATTTTTCCTATATAAGGATATTTCGCTATAAAATCAAGTAGCTCCTTTGCATGTTTTTCATTAAAGGCAATATGTTCTCTATCGGAATCTTTTGTTTCCGCGAATATATCGTGAAACTTCAGATAAAGAACGTCACGATAACCGTCGGGCGCCTTAAAATCGTAAGTAGGTTCCGTAATGGAGATAAGTATAATATCTCTTGACGGTATTTGTGTTTGTATTTGCGATTGTGAAAAGCAATCTATCTTCAAGCTAACCTCCTTATGTAGCGCTTATATTATCAAATTTGGAAAGGTTTGTCAGGCAGAATTTTTGGCGGGGGGATAATCACGGTCGCGTAAGGCAATCGTTAAACCTATCCCCATTTTCTATCGCGGCTGCCGAGCGCCCTTATCCAGCATCTCGATTACGGCGTTTTTTATGCGTTTGATGTTCGAGGGTTTTTGAAGATATGGGATTTTATGCCGCTCGAAAAAACCAATGCGCTCCGGGTCGGAGCCTCCGGTGAAGAATAAAAACCTGTCCTTTAGCGACGGAAATTTCCCGCGCGCCCTTTTGTAAAACTCTATCCCGTCCATGACCGGCATGTCAACGTCGCTCACGACAACGGCGTAGTACTTGGCAGAGAGTAATCCGAGCGCGCCCTCCCCGTTAGCCGCGGTATCAATCGCGCCCTCGTCCCCGAGTATTGCGGCAAGGACGTCCGTTATCGAAGACTCGTCGTCCACCACGAGTATCCTTTCCTCCCATACCGCCGGAAGGGCGCGCACACGATCCAAACGCATTTTATATTCGGGATACGCGGCAATATATCTCTCGATGCGCCTCTTGTGGCGCTGCAACTCCACCGCGGCCGTGACAAACTCCTTGTGGCCGCGCTTAAACGTATTTATGACGTAAAGAAATAACTCGTTCCACTCCGCATACTCGGTTGCGATGATGCACTCCATTACCTCATCTTTGGTTGCGCTGCCGGCATTCAAGCCGCTTTCGCACTTGCTAAAGAGTCCGTCAAGGGTCTTTACCATGCCGCCTTCAAGGGTCACGAGCGGCGCGGCTGGGCCGCGCTCCGCCCAAGAGGGTACGTCCCTCATCAGCTCCGCAGCCCTTCTCATGAACCGTCCGTGCGACTTCTCTTCATCGCCAAGGCCGCTCAGGAAACCGCTAAACTCGGCGTCGTGAGCGAAATGGACGGCGCCCCTTTCGTAGAAACTGCGCGCCCTGTCCTCTACCCCTATAAGCCAGACGATCATCTCGTTCATGTTACGGCCTCCGCGCTGCAATCAGGACTGATGAAGTCCTAATTTAAGTATACCCATGTTTTCCGGCGCGTCCAGCGCCGCTTTTCATTACGAAGGCATGTTGGTTATTGACCTGCTTCGCGCAGAAAAGCGGCGCTGGGCGCCCCCCGTCACCCTATCTTCAACTCCATGTCTTCGAGTTCCCGCAGCCTGTCCCTCAACTCAGCCGCCTTTTCAAAGTCCATCTTCTTTGCGGCCTTTTCCATCTCCTTTCTGAGCGAGGTTTTTAATTTCGGTATCTCGTGCGGGGGGACATAATCCGCCGCGCCCTCCTCGGCCGCAGGGACGGTATAATAATCGCTCTCGTAGATGGAGGACATGATGTCCTTGATGCTGCTCTTGATGGTCTCGGGCGTGATGTTGTTTGCCTTGTTGTATTCCGATTGGATGCGTCTCCTGCGCGTGGTCTCGTCTATCGCGGACTGCATTGATTTAGTCACGTTGTCCGCGTACATGATGACGCTGCCGTCAACGTTTCTGGCCGCGCGTCCGCATGTTTGGATGAGAGACCGCCCCGACCTTAAAAACCCCTCCTTGTCCGCGTCCAATATCGCAACGAGCGCGACCTCCGGAAGGTCAAGCCCCTCACGGAGGAGATTTATGCCGACAAGGACGTCGAATTCGCCGAGCCTCAAGCCGCGTATTATCTCCACCCGCTCAAGCGTCTCGATGTCGGAGTGCAGGTACCTGACCCTTACCCCAAGTTCCGAATAATACTGCGTAAGGTCTTCGGACAACCTCTTGGTGAGCGTGGTAACGAGCGTCCTTTGCCCTTTTTTGGTCCTCTTTTTTATCTCACCGAGGAGGTCATCCACCTGAGTCGTTGCCGGGCGCACCTCTATCTCGGGGTCCATAAGCCCAGTGGGTCTGATTATCTGCTCCACGACCGCGCCGCCGGCCTTCGTGAATTCATAATCTCCGGGCGTGGCCGAGACGTATACCGCCGCCTTCACGCGCTTCTCGAATTCCTCGAACTTCAGCGGCCTGTTGTCGAGGGCAGACGGGAGCCTGAAGCCGTGCTCGATGAGGGTTTGTTTTCTTGCGCGGTCTCCGTTGTACATGCCGTTCAACTGGGGCACGGTTATGTGGCTCTCGTCAATGAAGAGGAGAAAATCCCGCGGAAAATAATCCATGAGCGTATAGGGCGGCTCGCCTGAAAGCCTGCC
Source organism: Deltaproteobacteria bacterium (assembly GCA_016234405.1). GTDB lineage: Bacteria > Desulfobacterota > GWC2-55-46 > GWC2-55-46 > GWC2-55-46 > JACRCC01. The sequence continues at coordinate 14,254 of JACRCC010000001.1, forward strand.
CGTGATATGCCTTGAGTAGTTTTCGATGCCCGTGCAGTAACCCATCTCCGAGAGCATCTCAAGGTCGTAGAGCGTCCTCTGCTCCAACCTCTGCGCCTCCAAGAGCCTCCTCCCTGACTTCAACTCCTTGAGTTTTTCCCGCAGCTCGTCCCGAATCGCCTCAATCGCCCTTTTGATATTATCGCCCGTCGTAACGTAGTGACTCGCGGCGTGCACAAGGGCCTTCTCGACCTTTTTCAAGGGCCTGCCGCGCATGGGGTCAATCTCGTATATGGCCTCGACCCTGTCGCCTAAAAACTCGAAACGCAATGCCCTGTCCGCCTCATAAGCCGGGAAGACGTCCACAACGTCGCCGCGCGCCCTGAACGTCCCCCTGTGGAAATCGTAGTCGTTCCTCTCATATCTTATCTCCGTGAGCCGCTCTAAGACCGCCTCCCGGCCTATCTCCATGCCGCGCTCCACGTAGAGGCGCATGCCCCCGTAATCCACGGGAGAGCCTATGCCGTAGATGCACGACACCGAGGCGACGATAATAACGTCCTTTCTGGTAAGAAGCGAATGGGTGGCCGAATGCCGCAGCTTGTCTATCTCGTCGTTGATTGCGGCGTCTTTTTCTATATATGTGTCGGTAGCGGGGACGTAGGCCTCGGGCTGATAGTAGTCGTAATATGACACGAAGTACTCCACCGCGTTGTCCGGGAAAAGCTCCCTCATCTCGGAATATATCTGGGCCGCGAGCGTCTTATTCGGCGCGATGACGAGCGCGGGCAGCCCGGTCCGGGCGATGACGTTGGCCGCCGTAAAGGTCTTGCCTGAGCCTGTAACGCCGAAGAGCACCTGATGCCCTGCGCCGGTCTTTAGGCCGTCAAGAAGACCGGCGATGGCCTTTGGCTGGTCTCCGGCCGGGGTGAACCCCGTCTGTATCCTGAAGACCCGCGGGCCGTTGTCGGGGGTCTTGGCTTCCGCGGATAAATCGCCGGGCTTGGTGTCTTTATGATGCGTCTTTTTCGCCATACTGAAAAAATATCACGATTTCAAAGCGGTGTAAACATGGCTATACCCAGCGCCACTTTTCTGCGCGAAGCAGGTCGATAGCCAACATGCCTTCGTAATGAAAAGTGGCGCTGGGCTTGAAAAAACCGCGCGTGCGTGCTAAATTCAACGGATTGAGATTGTTAAACAAGGACGCGAATGAATATAGCCTCGACCATAGTCTTTGTCGTTATAGCCGTGCTCCTCGGAGTCATGTCAAACGCAAGAAATCTCACGTGGAATGACGCGGTATCGCTATGGAAAGACGCGGCGACAAAAAGCCCTGCTAAGTCAAGGGCGCAATACAACCTCGGAGTGGCCTATAAAGACGCGGGCGATATGCCGCTCGCCGCAAGGGCGCTCCTTGAAGCCGTCAGGCTCGACCCGAATTCCCCTGAGGGCCGCAACAACCTCGGAAACGTCTATTTCATCAGCGGTTTGCTCGATGAGGCCGCCGCGCAGTATAAAGTCTCGGTCGCGCTATTCGCCGAAAACGCCGAGGCGCACTACAACCTCGCGCTTATATACAGGATACAAGGAAGGTATACGGAGGCCGCCGCGCATTTCGGAAGATTCGCGGACATCGCCGGCCCGGAATACAGGCTTGAGGCCGCCCAAGCCAGAAGGTTCGTCAAGGAATACGGCGCAAGGGACTAACCTTGCCATAAGGAGATTTTTTTAATGGACTACAAGGCTACACTCAACCTGCCCAAGACCGACTTCCAGATGAAGGCCGACCTCTCCAAGAAAGAGCCTGAGACCCTCAAGAGATGGGAGGACGAGGGACTCTACGCGCGGATAATGGAGGCGGGAAAAGACCGCCCCAAATACACCCTGCACGACGGCCCGCCCTACGCCAACGGCAATATTCACATCGGCCACGCGCTCAACAAAATCCTCAAAGACATCATCGTAAAATCCGCGTTCATGTCAGGCTTAGGGGCGGACTACGTGCCCGGATGGGACTGCCACGG
>JACRCC010000074.1 GCA_016234405.1 Deltaproteobacteria bacterium
CAGGATAATAACGGCGGTTCTGCGGACCCAAACGCCGTTCATCAAGGGCTTCAAATCGCTGAACCCGACGCTGCCATGTAACGCTTGACAAGGTCATAGAATTCAGAATGACAGCGGAACGTAATTATAAGGAATTTTTGTGATGATAACGCCGCAGATAATAAAAGAGCACGGACTGTCGGACGCGGAATATGGGCGCATCCAAAAGGCCCTCGGCAGGGCGCCTACCTTCGTGGAACTTGGCATATTCTCGGCCATGTGGAGCGAGCACTGCTCTTACAAGTCCTCGCGGGTGTATCTCAAAAGTTTTCCCACCAAAGGCGCGGACGTATTGCAGGGACCCGGAGAGAACGCGGGCGTCATTGACATCGGAGGCGGTATGGCCCTTGCATTCAAGATGGAGAGCCACAACCACCCGTCTTTCATCGAGCCTTATCAGGGCGCGGCAACGGGCGTTGGCGGGATACTGCGCGATATATTCACGATGGGCGCGCGTCCGGTTGCCTCTCTCAATTCCCTCAGGTTCGGTTCGACCGAAAACCCAAAGACGCGGTTTTTACTTGAAGGCGTGGTTTCGGGAATAGCCGGTTACGGCAACTGCATAGGAGTCCCCACCGTCGGCGGAGAGGTTTTTTTCAACGAGTCGTATGACGGCAATTGCCTCGTCAACGTGATGACCGTCGGGGTCTTGAAGAAGGACAGGATATTCAAGGGCATGGGCAAGGGTGCCGGAAACCCGGTCATCTACGCGGGGTCAAAAACCGGAAGGGACGGCATACACGGCGCGGTCATGGCCTCGGACGTCTTCGGCGCGGGCGGCGAGGAGAGGCGGCCCACGGTTCAGGTGGGAGACCCGTTTTCGGAAAAACTCCTTTTGGAGGCGTGCTTGGAGCTATTCAAGACCGACCACGTCATAGGCATTCAGGACATGGGTGCGGCCGGGCTGACATCATCGTCCGCTGAGATGGCCTCGCGCGGCAAGTGCGGGATGGAGATATACATTGACGCGGTTCCAAGACGCGAAGACGGCATGAGCGCTTATGAGGTCATGCTCTCGGAATCGCAGGAGCGCATGCTCATCGTGGTCAAGAAGGGGACGGAGGACGCGGTCAGGGAGATATTCCATAAATGGGACCTCGACGCCTGCGTCATAGGGAAAATCACGGATGACGGCAAACTCAGGGTCATCGAGGGAGGGAAGACGGCTGCCGAGATACCGATTGTCTCGCTTACGGACGGCGCCCCTGTTTACGATAGGCCGGTAAAAAGGCCCGCTTGGCAGGACGGATTGGGTTTATTCGATGTCGAAAAAATCCCTCAGCCGCTCGATAGAATCGCCCCCCCCCGGAAAGACTGCGCCCCAACTGCGATAGACGGCATGACGTATAATGACGCGGCCTTGCGCATTTTATCTTCGCTCAACGTCGCAAGCAAAAGCTGGATATACCGGCAGTTCGATTATATGGTTAGGACGGATACAATGGTCTGTCCGGGCTCGGACGCGGCAATGGTGAGGATAAAGGGGACGGACAAGGCCATAGCCATGACGATTGACTGCAATTCGAGATACTGTTACCTTGATCCCTTCAAGGGCGCGGCCTTAGCCGTAGCCGAGGCCGCGAGGAACCTTAGCGTCAGCGGGGCGCGGCCCGTCGCGCTTACGGACTGCCTGAATTTTGGCAACCCGGAGCGCCCGGAGGTGATGTGGCAGTTTAAAGAGGCGGTAAGGGGAATAAGAGAGGCTTGCCTCGCCTTTGGCATCCCCGTCGTCAGCGGAAACGTCAGTCTTTACAACGAGACATCCGGTAAGTCGGTCTATCCGACCCCTGTCATAGGCATGATAGGTATAATAGACGACATTAAAGACCTCAGGACCCAGTGGTTTCAAAACAAAGGGGACGTCATCGGCATGCTCGGCGTGAACGCCGGCGGGCTTGGAGGCAGCGAGTATCTGAAGGTATTGCACGGCGTCGAAAAGGGGCAAGTGCATCTCGACCTCGACGCCGAGAAAAAAGTCGGGGATGCTTGTTTAAAGGCGATAAAAAATAGTATAATAATATCCAGCCACGACGTCTCGGACGGAGGCGCGTTGGTCGCACTCGCGGAGTGCTGTTTGAACCCAGGTCGTGCTTTGGGCGCGCAAGTCGAGCTTCCCCTTGCCGGGATGAGGCTCGATGAGGCGCTATTCGGAGAGTTCGGGCCCAGGGCAATCGTGAGTTTTAAGGAAAAAGACGCCGGCGCGCTTGAAAAAATTTGCTCCTCATGCGGCATTTCTTTTAAGGCCATAGGCGTTGTTAAGGGGGACGCGCTCAAGATAGGCTGGTATGTAAACCTTCCTGTCTCCGAGATACAGGACGCATGGGGGGGCGCGCTTGAGAGATTCGTGAACGGGTAATCCCTTAGCGGCCGTGATGGGGGCGCTACCGGGGAAAGGAAGCGCCCGATTGCGCCATCGGAAAAGCAGAAGATGTTTTTGAGGAAGTGATGATAAAATAGCCATTAGGAGGTGTTAAGATGTTAGCGAGAAAACTTAAGAAAGAGATAGAAACACTGCCGGTTGAGGTTTTACGGGAGGTGGAAGATTTCATTAAAGAAGTAAAGGGTAAAAGAGAAATAAAAAACAGGGAAGACACCCCTCATGTCTTTGATATAATACTAAATTCTGCAATGGATGTTGGCGTTAAAGATTGGGCGCGCAACCATGACCATTATCTCTACGGTGTCGAGAAGCGGCGATGAAACGAAAAATCTTTGTGGATACAAGTTATGTATTAGCTCTTTTTAATGCTTCTGATGAGTTCCATTTAAAAGCAAAGGAGTTGAAATATCTAACCTTCCAACCGAATACGATCATAACCACAGAGGCGGTTTTATTAGAGATAGGGAACGCTTTTTCTAAACATAATTTACGGCAGAAGTGTTCTGCCTTTATCAGAGGTTTCTATGAAACCGAGAATATACAAGTTGCTCCTGTAACAACCGCGCTTATAGAACAAGGGCTTGAATTATTTGATAAGAGGCACGATAAGGAATGGGGGCTTATTGATTGTATATCCTTTGTGGTAATGAAAGATTACGGTATAAAACACGCCCTTGCGGCTGATGAGCATTTTGTTCAGGCAGGTTTTAAGGCGCTTTTGATTGAAGAGTGAAGTGGTAAGGGATGTGAAATTATGGCCTGCGGGTTCAGGTTTGCAATCACTGCTGTCCAAGATAAATCAAAATGACCCTTTTGGACATACCAATTTCTTGATTTTATTGATAATCGCACATCATTAGAAAACGAGGTTGTCACTATCTCAAAAATGCTGTCCAAAACAATATGACGCTGACAAACTTATGCCCCCTGCGTTAGATTGGCTAAAAAGGGCATATAACAAGGCTTTTGGCGCATAGTAAAAGCAAACCTGATTTTTTTACGCGCTAAATGCTGTCCAAATCAACTTTTAAAAAAGCTATCTTGGACAGGTGTGGTTACAAACTTGAACCCGCATGTGGGTCTGAAAGAGAGAGGTTTGTGTGGATGTAGCTTATTAGGTTAATGGTATTCCAATACGATTAACCCATGAAAGATGGTATCATATTATTGAAAACCATGACGATTTAGCCAGTTATTTTTTTGAGGTGTTGGAAGCCGTTGAAAAACCCGAATTTATCGTCAGAGGCAACAAGGGGACTTTGAAAGCCGTTAAAAATATGGGAAAAGATAACTGGCTCGTTGTTGTTTATAGAGAGGTGTCAAAAATGGACGGTTTTGTTATAACGGCATACTTTTTAGGAAAAAAATCAAAAGGGGAGATAGTATGGCAACAATGATGCAACAAGAAAATAAAATAATCCAAACGTGTCTGGGGTTGTCATCGGATATAATTAAACTCCATGCCGAGCATATGTGGGTTGATTATGATAAGGAGGCTGATGTCTTATATTTAAGTTTTCGGAAACCGCAGAGGGCAAAAAAGACGGTGGAGACCGATGATATTCTTATCAGAAAAGATGGGAAGAAGATTGTTGGAATAACAATCTTGAATGCAAGCACAAGATAACTACGGGGGGTTGCCGCTCGACAAATCCGTTTTTAGTTGTGTCAGACAATTATTTGGTGTGTATGAACCGTCGTCCTGCGCCTACTACTGGGCTTAACCTTAAACCGGAAGCGTATCATGAAAACGAAGGGTAATTTAGCTTCTTTAATCGGCGCGCTCTGTATTGTGCTTGCAAGCTTGTCCATGACAGGGTGCGCGACAACGCCGTTAATGAATGCGGCACAAAGAGGCGATGTTAATGAAATCAAGGCGTTGCTTGATCAGGGCGCTAATCCAAATGAGGCAACCAGCGCCGGCTCACCCCTAAGTTTTGCAATATGGATGGCCCATTATGAGGCGGTGAAATTTTTATTAGAAAGAGGCGCTGACCCAAACATAAATGTGCCTTCACCTCTGTTCGGCGCGGGACTTCCCAAATTTGAACCACCTTTGGTATATGCTACAGGGCGGCCGGGGAATTTAAAAGTAGTAAACCTCTTGATTGATAAGGGCGCCGATCTGGAGTATGCTTTAAAACATTGCCAACCGGGCGTAGGCACTACGTCAGTGGCGGGGCGCTACTTTAAGCAATGTTTCGACATATTAAGGTCGATTCAAGCAAAACAACCAAAAGAAAAGCCTGCAAAGTCTCAAGACATCTCCGAGGAAAAACTTGCTGCTATGCTTCAAACTGCCGTTGAAAAGGTATCAAAGGATAAGAAGGAGACTAAGACCGCTCCCGCTATATCTGACATCGACAAACCCTCCTTCAACCTATCAGAGATAATAATGGGCGACAACGACCTTGCTGTGATTATCGGCATCGAAGGCTACCAGAGCCTTCCGAAATCCGATTATTCCTATGACGACGCAAAACTCGTCGGCGATTATGCAAAGGCAATGGGCTTCAAGGCAAGGAACATCGAACTGCTCTTGGATGAAAGGGCCACCAAATCCTCCATTGAAAAGCTCATAAAGACGTGGCTTCCGAACAAGGCAAAGCCCGACAGCCGGGTGTTCGTTTATTATTCGGGTCACGGCGCGCCCGAGTCTGCGACCGGGGACGCCTACATCGTGCCATTTGACGGAGACCCGAATTATCTGTCCGACACTGGCTATCCGTTAAAGAGCCTTTACGCAAGCCTCGGCAAATTGCAGGCCGCTGAGATAACGGTTGTCCTTGACGCGTGTTTTTCAGGAGCGGGAGGCAGGAGCGTGCTTGCAAAAGGCGCAAGGCCGTTGGTGATGACAACGGATGCGTCGGTCATTTCACCGAACATGGCCGTGCTTTCGGCCACGCAGGGCGCGCAGATTTCTTCATCCTCGCCTGAAAAGGGGCACGGGATATTCACATACTACTTCCTCAAGGCCATAAAGGACGGCAAGAAAAATATCGCGGAGATCTACGAATACATAAAGCCGCTGGTGGAGGACGAGGCAAAGGGATTGAATGTCCGGCAGTCTCCGAGCGTAAGCCCCGACGTTGAGAAACTCAAGGGAAGGTTCGGGTTGAGGAAGTAGCGTTTAAGGAAACTCCGATTAATTGCGTTCTGTTGTCATTCAGAGCGAAGCGAAGGATCTGTTTTTAAGGCGCACGGTTACGGAATTCAAGTTATGTAGGATGGGTGAAGCGAAGCGCACCCATCAAAACAGCTAAAACCGATATATGAACCCTAATCCTAACGACAGATTCAACGACGAGTGCGGCGTATTTGGCGTCTACGGACACCCCGAGGCGGCCAATATCGCCTATCTCGGCCTGCACGCCCTGCAGCACAGGGGGCAGGAGAGCGCCGGGATCGTCTCATCCGACGGCGCGGGCCTTAATTCGCACAAGGGCATGGGCCTTGTCGCCGACGTTTTCAGCGGGCCGGCCCTCGGAAGACTCCCCGGCGGCGCGGCCATCGGGCACGTGAGGTATTCAACCTCGGGAGAGTCCCACATAAGGAACGCCCAGCCCTTTGTCGTGGAGTATTCAAGGGGCGAGATAGCCGTGGCCCACAACGGCAACCTCGTCAACGCCAACATCCTCCGCGACGAGTTCGAGGCCTACGGCGCGATATTCCAGTCCTCGATGGACACGGAAATAATCGTCCACATCATCGCGTCAAGCAAGGAAACGTCCATCGTGGACAGGATAATATACGCGCTTAAAAGAGTGCGCGGGTCGTATTCGCTTCTATTCCTTACCGAGGATTCCATCATAGCCGCGAGGGACCCGAACGGGTTTCGTCCCCTTTCCCTCGGACGTCTCAAGGGGGCTTACGCGCTTGCGTCAGAGACGTGCGCATTCGACCTCATCGAGGCCGATTACGTAAGAGACATCGAGCCGGGGGAACTCATCGTCATAAACAAGGAGGGACTCAGGTCGTACAAGCCGTTTGAGAGGGCGGCCTACACCCCCTGCGTATTCGAGTTCATATATTTCGCGCGCCCCGATTCGCGCATATTCGGCGCAAACGTCTACGAGGTGAGGCAAAGGCTCGGCCAGAGGCTTGCAGACGAGCACCCGGTGGAGGCCGATATCGTGATACCGGTGCCTGATTCAGGCGTGCCGGCCGCGATTGGCTATGCCAAGAGGTCCGGCATCCCGTTCGAGATGGGGATAGTCCGAAACCACTACGTCGGCAGGACGTTCATCGAGCCAAAGGACTCCATCAGGCACTTCGGGGTTAAGATAAAGTTGAACGCGCTCCGTGACGTCTTGAAGGGCAAGAGGCTCGTCGTGGTGGACGATTCCATCGTGCGCGGCACCACGTCGAGGAAGATTATCAAGATGCTGCGCGCAGCCGGGGCCTCGGAGGTGCACATGCGGATAAGCTCGCCGCCGACGCTCTCTCCGTGTTATTACGGCATTGACACCCCGCGGATGGAAGAGCTTATAGCGGGGTCAAAGAGCATCGCCGAGATAAACGGTTTTATAACTTCCGACAGCTTGGGGTACCTGAGCGTCGAGGGGCTTTACGAGGCGGTGCGCGACGCGGGAGGGAGTTTCTGCGACGCGTGTTTCACCGGGCGCTATCCGGTTGAGGTGACCAAACGCGAGGGCGCGCCGCAGTTGGTTCTTTTTAAGTAGACGCGGACATTTATGTCCGCGTAAAAAAAATCATGGAGAATGTGAACATGCACCGGGGCGTGAATGTATATATCAAGACCTTGTTTTTTGCGGTTCTGCTTTTGAATCTCCTTGCCGTTGTCCCGGTCTTCGCGGCTGCGGTTACGAATGCCCCGCCCAATGACGAGGATGGGGAGGATGTAAAACCGGATAAACCTCAAAGAAGGCTCTCAAAGAAAGATCAAGCGCTGATGGATATCGAGAAAAATCGGGTAAAGAACAAAAGCGAGTTGCCGTTGTTTAAGATGGTTCTTATAAAAGGTGGTTGCTTCGAGATGGGGGATTTCGCGGGCGAGGGCGATGAAGACGAAAGACCCGTCCACGAGGTGTGCGTATCGAGTTTTCTTATGTCAGAGACCGAGGTTACGCAGGAGTTGTTCGAGAAGGTGATGGGGTTTAGCGTCAGCAGCGTCAAGGCCCCGACGCTGCCTGTTACGCAGTTCAGACCTAAGGATGTAGTTGCTTTTTTGAAGCGGCTCAATGAACTGACAAAAGGCGGATACAGGCTGCCCTCGGAGGCAGAGTGGGAGTACGCAGCAAGGGACGGCGGCAAGAAGATGCGCTGGGCGGGCACGGACAACGAGGATGCGCTCGGCGATTATGCGTGGTTCGACTTCAATTCAGAAGCCTCGTATCATCTGGTAAAACAAAAAAAGCCCAACGCCTTTGGTCTATATGACATGAGCGGCAACGTTGCGGAGTTGTGCGAGGATTATTTAGATTTCGAATACTATAAGAGAAGCCCTAAAAGGGACCCTTTAAACGAGAGGCCCTCGCCGTGGCGCGTCGTGCGGGGCGGTTCGCTCGAATACGATTCGAACAGGGTCCGCACCACGTTCAGATATGCCTACGACCCTAAGCTGAGATTCGCCACCATCGGTTTGCGGCTTGCGCAGTAGCTCAGACCTCGTAGGTCTGAGGTCAGGGCTGCCCCCACCCGTTTACATCCGTTACCCATCTCCCCCGCGAGGGGGGAGGGGGAAAAGGAAGCGTTCATCATAGCCCTGAGCTGCTTGAGCGGGGATGTATAAAAACCCGAAAAGGGATTAAGGTTTGAACGGAAAATTCACTTACATCGCCTGTAACGGCAGACTAAAACCGGGCACATCCATCGGTAATACCCTGTTTTTTTCGTCATTCCGTCTGTCCGCCGTTGCCGTCATCTTGTTGTTTGCATACGGCTGCGCCGGTGAAAAGGCGGTTGTGCGTCCCCCTTATGACGACCTCCTCAAGGCGTGGACCCGGAGCGTAAAGGTCTACAACGGCCTCGATACCACCATCTACGCGACGGCTACGTTCAAGTCGCCGGAATTCAGGGAGGCGTACATAACCCGCTACGCGGACGGGATTAAAGCGGCCGAGTCCCTGAAAATGACGCTCCTTGAGAAGGAGACCGGCGAGTTCGAGAAGTATAATGAGTTTTTTATCTCCGTCTACACCGCTGATGATAAATGGAACGACCTTGAAAAGCCCAATTCCGTTTGGAAACTCTACCTCGAGGACGGAAGGGGGGCGCGGGTCACGCCCGTCTCCGTAAAAAAGGTTGACAGAGACGACGCGCTCGTGAAGGAGTTTTTCCCTTACCTCGACGCGTGGAGCACCGCTTATGTCGCAAGGTTTCCGAAATACACGGAAACAGGGGCCGAGCCCATCCCGGGCAATGATACTTTGGCGTTGAGGTTGATTATCACGGGCGTGTTCGGAGACGGGACGCTTGAATGGAGGCTTAAATGACGAAGACGCCGCTCAGACGGTGGACGTTGCCCACCCTGCTTTTTTTGATTTTAACCGTCGTAAGCGCCGGTTTTTCCTTTGCCGAGAACGTATCCGCCGGCCCCGCCGGAAAGATAGCCGACTTGAGCGGGGTCGTGTATTTCAAAGGTAAGGACGTATTGGCGTGGTCGTTGGCCGCAAAGGGGCAGGGACTCAATGACGGAGACGCGGTAAAAACAGGGAGCGACGGCAGGGCGCAGCTTTTATTTTCCGACGGCACTAAACTCATGCTCGGAAATGAGACGGAGATAGAGATAACCAAGTTCCTCACAAAGGGCAGGAATAGGGCGGCGGTATTAACGCTGTCAACCGGAAAGGTGAGGGCGGTCGTAAAGAAGTTTTCGGGAAAAAGCGACGTGCAGGTCAAGACCCCTACGGCCGTTGCCGGGGTGAGAGGCACGGATTTTATCGTGATGAATCAGGGCAGCGCCAACGTGATGTTCGGAGAGAGCGGCAAGGTGGAGGCGAGCGGCGATGGCGGCGGCAAGGCAGTGCCGCTTACTGCGGGCACGATGACGGAAAATACGCAGGGTGTCGCCCCCATAGCCCCGGTCAAGGTAGAGCCGGGCACGCCCCTTGAGGCGGCGCGCAAGCAGCTCGAGGCCGTAACCGACGTTAGTGCGCCGGTTGAGTGGGAGGAGGCCGGCAAACTGCCCCTTATCCTTGCGCGTTGGAACATAAACTACGGCAATTACCTCGCCGAGAGCAAAAGATACAAAGAGGCCCTCGAGGTATTTCAGATAGCGATAGACCTTACCGAGACGCCCGACGTGAGGGCGGACGCGCATTTCAGCAGGGGCACGGTTTTTTCGTTGTATCTGAACGAGCCTGCGAAGGCCCTCGCCGAATATGAGGCGGTAATCGAAAAATACCCGTCCCTGCCCGCCGTGGAGAACGCGATTTATTTCAGCGCGAAGTTGAATGTCGAGCTTGGTTTCAAAGAGGCCGCTAAAAAGCTCTTCCGCGCATACCTTGAGAGATTCCCGCAGGGCCGTCACAAAGACAGCGCCGAGACTCTGCTGAAAACCCTGGAGTAACGCGCTATGGGGCTGCTAAGCAGGCTTAGACCCGGCGACAAGACCGTCTTCATCCTCATAGGGTTATTAGCCTCTCTTTTAACCATCGCCCTCTATTGGTATAAGCCGTGGATATTGGTGCTCCTCGACCTTAAGGCCACGGACGCCATGTTCGTGGCAAGAGGCGCGTCCCCGACCCCTCCTGAAGTGGTAATCGCAGCGGTTGACGAGAAGAGCATAAACGCAATGGGCCGCTGGCCGTGGTCGAGGGAGGTGACGGCCAGGCTCATAACGGCGCTTAAACCCGCGCGGGTGGCCGCGCTCGATATCGTATTTTCCGAGCCTCAGAACGAGGAGGCGGACGCCGCCCTGTCCGGCGCGATTAGAGATTCAGGCAACGTGGTCCTCGGTTATTTTTTTCGGGACGACTCGACGGACGCGCCCGACCCCAACGCCGTCAGGCAGATAAAACGGTCGGCGATAAAGCTCATTGACGTAATCGGAGACCAGTCGCAGGGCGGGGAAATAATATTTACCGGCATAGAATTTTCCGGCGCGGAGCCGAATACAAGCGTTATTGGTCGCGGGGCAAAGGGTTTCGGGTCTTTCAACATCGTTCCGCAGGACGACGGGTTATACAGGGTTGCGAATCTTGTCTTCAAATACAAAGAAGATATATATCCATCGCTGGCCCTCGAGGCCCTGAGGCGTTACTACAAAGGCGATATAGTGCTGCACACTGCCCTCTACGGAGTTGACGGCATATCCATAAACGAGAAGACCATACCGGTTGACGAGCAGGGGGCATTCTCACTCAATTATTACGCAAGGGGGGGGAGTTTTACGACCATCTCGGCCTCCGACCTCATAACCGGCCGCGCGGGCAAGGATGCGATAAAAGACAAGCTCGTCTTTGTCGGCGTAACCGAGAAGGCCATCTACGACATAAGGCCCACGCCCGTGGACGCGCTCTTTCCGGGAGTCGAGATACACGCGACTATCGCCGGAAACGTGATTAAAGACCGTTTTCTCATCCACGACACGAGGGTCATATTCTTCGACCTCTTCATGGTGGTTGCCCTGCCGTTCATCCTCGCGGTAATAATTTCGCGGACGCACCGCACCTACGTCGGGCTTATAGCCTTTCTTGCGCTTTTTATCGCCATCGCGCTCGGCGATTTTCTCCTCTTCTCCGTATACAATTTAAAACCCGGCGCGGTTTATCCGGTGATTGCGCTCATGGTCTCTTATATATCCGGCGAGGCTTACAGGAACGTCGTCGTCGAGAAAAAGAGCAGATACATCAAAAAGGCCTTTTCCAGATACGTGTCGTCTCAGCTTGTCTCCGAACTTCTTAAAGATCAGGGCAGACTCAAACTTGGCGGCGAGAAGAGGGTTATTACGGTGATATTCACCGACATCCGGGGTTTTACGACCATATCCGAAAAGCTGCCGCCGGAGAAACTCGTAACGCTCCTGAACGAATACTTAAACCCCATGACCACGATTGTGCTCGAGGAGGAGGGGATGCTCGATAAATACATCGGGGACGCCATCATGGCGCTCTTTAACGCGCCGCTCTCGACGCCTGACCACCCCAAGCGCGCCTGCAACGTCGCCGTAAAGATGATAGCCATGTTGAAGGACTTGAACGTAAAGTGGGGCGGACTGGGGTATCCCCATATTGACATCGGTATCGGCGTGAATTCAGGTGAGGCCGTCGTGGGCAACATCGGGTCTGAGCTAAGGTATGATTACACGGGCATAGGCGATACCGTGAACCTCGCGTCTCGGCTCGAAGGCATGAACAAGGTTTATGGGACGAGCATCGTCGTAAGCGAGTTCACCCACGCGAGCGTAAAGGACGCATTTCTCTTCAGGGAGCTTGACCTTGTGAGGGTGAAGGGAAAATATAAGCCGGTTGCCGTCTACGAGCTTATGGCCGCGGGGCAGGGCGCCGATGCCATGCGCGAGGTGAGCGCGGAGTTCGGACGGGGACTAACTATGTTCAGGGCGCGCAAGTTCGAGGAGGCAAAGGCGGTCTTTGAAGGCATATTCAAAAATCATCCTGACGACGCGCCCTCTGCGCTCTACGTCGGCAGGTGCGCCGATTATATCGCCGCTGCGCCGCCCGAGGACTGGGACGGGGTATATGTGGCGATGTCGAAGTGAGTATGGGCGTACGATAGGAATACATTTGGCGGTTTGACAAAAATATGTTTTTTTGCTAAAATATTTTGTAGGAGTTATCGTTAAAGTAGGAGGGGTTATGTTTGTAGTAAAGATTTTACCAAAAGGACAAATCACGCTTCCCAAAGGCGTGCGTGAAAGTTTGCATCTGCACGTCGGCGACACCCTTGTCGTTGACGAGACCAAAGGCGGGATTGTTATGAGAAAAGGCAAAACGATTCTTGATTTTGTCGGCGTCCTCCCCAACATCGGCCTCTCTATTGAAGAGATGCGCGAGCGGGCCGTTAAGGAGGCCTCAAAGGATAATGCTTAAGGCGTTTGTTGATACGAGCGTCATAATGAGGATACTCGTTAAAGACGACGGTAAAAAGAGAAGCGCAAGCGAAGACCTTATAAAGAACGCCAAGGAAAACGGTATAGCCCTTTATGTTCTCCCTGTCGCCATCCTTGAGGTAGTTTGGGTTCTTGAAAAGATATATAAATGCGGCAAGCGGGAAATAAGAGAAATCGTTGAGGCTATCATCAATACGCCTGAGTTGAGGTGCGAATTGGACGGGGTTTTTCTCAGCGCCATACGCGACTACCACGAAAAAAATATAAAATTCGCGGACGCCGTTATGACCCACTGGGGTCTCGATAACGGCATCGTCGCCGTCTTTACTTATGACGAAAAAGATTTTAAGAGGATAAAAGGATTGGAGGTCAGAAGACCTTAGCAGGCTGTTAGTCTTAAAGCGATTACTCGATGAAAACCTTCGCACTTTTAATAGCTTTTATCGTTGCCTTATCGCAACCCCTGCGCGCCGCCACCCTCGTCCTCGACGGCGCGATGGACGGCGAGATATCGGTCTCGCAGGAGCGGGTCTTTTCCGTCCCTCAGGCCGGACTCACGAAACTCGTCTTTAGGTTCGCAAACCCGGCGGAGTTTAAGAGCGCGACAATCGCCCAGTCGCTTCTCAAACACAACATAGTCTACTCTCCCAAGCCTGATTCCGAAAAGACCGAGACCGACCAATACGGCAATAACTATACTTCGGTTCAGTGGACTAATTTAAAAAAAGACGCGACCGTCAAAGAGACGTTTACCGTAAGGCTCAGCATCGAGTTGAAAGACATTAAGAGCTCTGCCGTATTCCCCATGCCGGTTGAGGAGATTCCCGTTTCCGAACGTGTCTATCTGAAACCCACGGAACAGGTGCAAGTAAATGACGCGGAAGTACAAAGGCTCTCCGCCGCGCTTACTAAAGACGCCAAGACCGAGCAGGAGGCCGTGTCGGGCATCCTCAATTGGGTGGTGGATAACATAAAATATAAAACGCCGATACCCGATTACGGGGCAGTCTGGACGCTCAAGACCGGGCACGGCAACTGCCAGAATTACGCGCATCTGTCCATCGCGCTTTTGCGCTCAGTGGGCATACCGGCGCGCATCGTGGGGGGCATCGCGCTCGACAAAAAATGGAAGGTGCCCATGACGGACGGTTCTTTGATTCAGGGGATCGGACAAGGCGGGCACGCTTGGATGGAGGTTTGGTATCCCGACATCGGATGGGTTGCCTTCGACCCTCAACAGAGCCATCTCTTCGTGTCTCCCCGCCACGTCAAGCAGACCGTGGGGCTTGATTCCGTTGACGTAAACGACTCATGGAGGGCCTCTCCGGCGCTGCCGCCTTTCAGGGAAGACATCAGCTCGGAATTCTTGAAGGACGATATCCGAATTTCGCTTAAAAAGACCATGACAAATCCCGGCAACTACATCCTTTCAACCTCCTTTGCGACCGTGCCCAAGTCGTTGCCCGCCGTAAGCGTGGAGCCTCCGGCAAGGCCGCCCGCAGACAGGACTATCGAGTTCGGCAACATGGAGTTTCCCGAAAAAATGAATTTCTACGTGACGGGCCGGGACAATACCGGATACAAGACGTTTGACAAGGAGACCGCCGAATACGTTACGGGAGACGTAACCTACGCTCAGGCGTTTACGGTCGAGAGAGATTTGAAGATGGAAGAGATATCCCTTGCGATGCACAAATTCGGGGGCAGGCTCGGCAGCCTCTGGGTGGACGTTGTGGCCGATTCAAACGGCAGACCCGGCGCCATTGAAGGCGGAAAAACCCTCATCGGCGCGAGGAGTATGCCGCTTTTTCTCGATACCGTCAAGTACCATCCGGGCTACAAATGGTTCGATTTTACGTTCTCACGCGCTCCCGAAGACCGCCCGGTCTTGAAACCGGGAAGATACTGGGTAATACTCCGGCGCTCGAAAGACGCCATAGTCAATTGGTACTATACGCCGGGCAACCTCTACGGCGGCCCGGAGGATGCGCGTTCAACCGAGAAGGGCATAGATTGGTCGAACCTGATGAACTATGATTTCAACTTCAAGGTCAAGGGCGCTTATCTGAATTAAAACCAACAAATCCCCGTCGCAGCAAAGTCAAAACGTCCCCTTAAGCGCAAAGCGGAAATGTCCCCTTCGTTAAGTCGTCCGGTTTTGATTTCAAGTAAACCCATGAATACGACCTTTCGGTAAAGCGCGTGTCGTTAAACCCGCCGTAA
>JACRCC010000075.1 GCA_016234405.1 Deltaproteobacteria bacterium
CCCGTACTCGCTCGCGATCCGAGAGAGGGTCTTCTCCCCCTGACCGCCTCAAGCGCCGCCTTCGCCTTGAACGCCCCGTCGCGGTTCTTCTTCATCCTGCCTCCCTCATTAGGGTTAACGGCAGGCTGTCACACGCCGAATACCCTTGTCTGAATTTTGGGGAGTATTATACTCAACGGCACGCACACGCTAAACATATTATGCCTCTTACCGCATACTTTTGGCAAGTAGTTGTTCAGGTAGGGATAGCGTGAAGTGGCAACACGAATCTTATGCACTCAATTATGTCCGCATGCGTCCGTATACGTCCGCATACCATATTTACCTATTGTCAGGTATCAGGTAGAATAAAATAAATCATCGCTCCCCGGCCTCATGAGCCGGAGGAGCATCTTCAATGCCCGTAACCGTCCGGACGGCGGTTGCGGGCTTTTTCTTTTTGGGGGCTTTCATGGCTGGGATAACGCTGGAAGAAGCGCAAACGCATCTTGCGACGTGGCTCGAGGCCGACAAAGCAGTGGCCAAGGGGCAGTCATTCTTCATAAGCGGCAAGAC
The DNA here is from genome assembly GCA_016234405.1 of Deltaproteobacteria bacterium. Taxonomy (GTDB): domain Bacteria; phylum Desulfobacterota; class GWC2-55-46; order GWC2-55-46; family GWC2-55-46; genus JACRCC01. The sequence continues at coordinate 556 of JACRCC010000075.1, forward strand.
CTACACGCGTGCGGACGCGCAGGTTATACGCGAGAACATAGAGTTCTGGGATAGATATGTAAGGCGCCTCTCAAGAGGCGGCATAAAAATCTTTGGAGGGACTCCGACATAAATGCCCAGCCTGAATAATATAAATAACCTTACGGTTAAAGAGAACGTCTTAGACCGCATAGTTCCTTCATCGACCCAGTGAAGGCCGAGCGGCGCTTCCGGGCCCGCGCCATGCTTGTCCTCGCGAGCTTAAAGCTGGGAATGGCACTTTCAGGGAGCTGCATCGGCGCGTCCTGCGCAAAGAGATCGCTCAGTCAATGGAGGACGAGCTGGGGCGACGCGGACAGCGACACGCTCTTTGACCTGCCGATACTGCGCGACCGCTCACGCGACCTTATCAGGAACGCGCCGCTCGCAACGGGCGCAATCAACACGGTCTGCACTAACGTCGTGGGCACTGGATTAATACTTCAGTCGCGGATAGACAGGGAAACTCTCGGCATGGACGAAGTTGAGGCGGTCTGTCTTTTAAAGTCCTTTAAAGAACCTCTGATTTATTCTTTTTTTTGTCATTCTGAGCACATTCGCGGAGTTTACCCTGAGAGAAACGAACGGGCTCAGTGTAAACTCCGCGAAGAATCTGTTTCTTTCTTTTACTGACACAAGATAAGATACATTACCCCCACCCCCTTGCCTCTTGACAACCGTTAAAAATACGCATAATATTGTGCCCCTATACTCCACAACGCCGCCAATTCACAATGGAACTGCTAAAAATAAACCGAAGGCGCTTTGCCCTTGCCGTAATTTTTGCCATCGCCGCAGTCATCCTGCTCGTCCCTTCGGCGCTTTTTGCCTCTGACGGGGCGGCCGTTGCCGCGCTCGACTTCCCCAAGATATGCCTCTTTATCGCCATGCCCCTGATGCTCGCTAAGGTCTCCAGCCTCATCGAGAGGGTCAACCAACCCGCTTTTAAAGGAAGATATGTATGTCAACTGAGTTAAAGTCACCGGACAATCCATTGGTTGAAATAAAATCAAAGTGGTTTTATCTGTTTTGTATCGCAATTGCAGTCCTGATAGGATTATTCACATGGACAACGCCCGCCGACCCCAATCTGATGGGTATAGAGGTGTTTATTACCATAATAGCCCTATTTATCTTTGGGTCTATAAAGTATCGGATTGATAAAAACGCCGTCACATACGGGGCATTGTTGGTTATCTTGGCCACCTTCTTCCCCATCTGGTGGCCAAAATCCGAGTTGCGCCAAGAGTTCATGGGAAGCGGATGGTCGGCAATAGCAACGGCGTTTAAAGAAAATATACTCACCTTACACGGCCTTGAAGGGTTGGTGCATGCGGACACGATGTTATTCATCCTTGGATTAACCTTTTTTGTGGGTGTAATCTCTCAGACCCGGCTGCTTGAGACTATCAGTATGAATATTTTACGGATATTCGAGGGGCGGATATTCCCCACGGTTCTGCTTATAAGCGGTTTGGTCTCTTTTGCATCCGGCATTATGGACGGCGTTTCAATGATAGGCCTGACTATTCGCGTCCTGTTCATTATCTTGATTATGGCAAAGGTCCGGCAAGACGGCATCAAATTTATCGTCATGGTTTCCGTGGTGCTCACGACGGTATGCGGGATGTGGCTTGCTTACGGAGAACCTCCAAATCTCATTATGAAGTCGAATTTAGGCCTTAAAGATTCTTTTTTTCTTCAATATGCGATGCCGATGGCGGTGGCGGCTTTTATGGTAGTCGCCGTTTTTTTATTCCGTCTGTTAAGGAAAAAAGAAATCCCCCTCGATGAATTGGACGTCCTTGAACAAAATATTGCAGACGTTCGATTCCTGCGGGCCGAGCGCAAAGGAGACGGTAAGAACTTAGAAGATACGCTGATGGAATATTCCGGCCAATTCGGGGACAAGGAGTCCCGTGTAATGGGTCTCTATCATGAAGGAAATCACCCGATATCGGCAATGATCATGGCGGGGGTAAATAAAGAGACTACCCACAGGTTTATTGAGGAGTGCTTAGGAAAGGAATTTACTGCGCCGGTTACCAGCTACTACCGTCATAGAATGAAACGTGAAGTCCCCGGAGAATTGGAGCGGGAGACGGCTGAAACGGTCGTTATAGATCAGCTGTTGAAAAACACCAGCCTTCAAAGACGCGCATCTCAGATATGGGGGATGCTTGCGTTTATACCGTTCATAGTTTTATTAATCTGGCACGCGAAGAATCATAATGTGCCGCTCTTTGTGTCATCAACGGCCGGTTTTGGCTTTGCGCTGCTTGGAATCTTGCCTCATCCCAAGATGTATAAACTTGCCCTCCGTGAAGCGGCCCATGAATACAAGGAATATCTCTTTCTCTTTCCCCTCTTTCTTTCAATAACCTTGCTGACTACGGTCGGTTTTTTCGATCAACTCAAGTACGCCATTGAACATGGGTCTGCGGCCCTCGGACACGCCCATCTGGCCGTTATACAATTTCTTTTCTCCACGTTTCTTTCCGCCATACTCGACAACAACGTCGTGGCGGATTTTGCGTCCAGGGCCATTACGGGAATGTCTCACATGTATCTCTTTGCCGTGTCGCAGATTGCCGGGTATGCAACGGGGGGGGCGTTGACCCACATAGGGTCGGCTCAGTCGGTTGTCGCCTACGCATATATCCTGCGGCATATTGACTCAAAATTTACCCCACTAGACTGGATGCGCGCGATGTATAAACTTGGGGCAGTGTTGTGCGTTACATTTATTATAATGATATATATAATGTCGTTTTTCTTCGGGGCTTAACGTGGACGCGCTTTTTGCATCCCTTAAAAAATACCGACTTATGAGCCTGACATTCCTCGAAGCGCCCGGCCCGGCCTTACGTCCTTCCTAAACCCTGCCGGGTCTTTTACGATACCCCCGGCGATTATCACGTATTCTATGCCCGAGGAAAACCTATTTGGGCTTGCCACGGTCGCGTTGTCCTTAATCTTTTCAGGGTCGAAGATTACTATATCCGCGTCCGCGCCTGCGGTTATGCGCCCCTTTTTCCTCATCGCAGGAGACGCTGCTTCAAGCCTCCTTGCAGGCAGTATGGTCATCTTTTTAAGGGCATCCATGAGGGTCAGAAGTTTTTTCTCCCTCACGTAGAGCGCGATTGTCCTACTGAACGCGCCTGCCGCGCGCGGGTGGTTGTTGTTGCCGGGCTGCATGATGCCGTCGCTGCCTATCATCACGAACGGCGACTTCATCGCCGCGTCCACGTCGGCATCCGGTATGGCGTAGGCTACGGCGAGCTTGCCTTTTGCCCTATACTTCTTAAACGTCTCAACGCTTAAACGCTCGTCCGTGCCTGCGATGTGTAAATCCCCGTAAGAAATCCTAAACCTTTTCTGCCAGCCCGGGTCGAAACGCGCGGAATTGAGATACGTCCCCCAGTAGGGATACGGATACGCGCACGCGGTTATGTCGAGGCCCTCCGAGCGGCCGGTATTTATAAGGCGCAGGGTTTCGTCCATTGAAAACGTCCCGCCCGTGCTCGTTATGTGGTCAATGTGGACGGACGCGCCGGTCGCGCGGCCCGCGTTAATCACCTCTGTAACGGCCTCGATATTAGTGCCCGGCGGCTCAATGTCGGAATACCGGACGTGAAAAAAAACAGGGACGCGGAACTTGGCCGCAACCGTTGTCATGGCAAGCACCTCGTCATAAGACGTGCCGGGCGCATACTCAAGGCTCATCCCTATGCCGAGCGCGCCGTTTGAGAGGGCCTTTTCAGCCGTCTTCCTCAGCTTCTCTATTTGCGCTTTCGTTGCCGGGGTATATTGTCCGATGCCGAGGTTGAGCCTTGCGCGGTTGTAGAAAAAACCCGCGCCGAAATTCACGGGCGGTCTTTTCTTCTCAAAGGCGGCATACCACGCAAGGGCGTCAACCGCGCCGCCGTGCATGGCAAGGTTGGTCGTAACCCCGTCCGCTATCTTGTACCAGACGCCGTATTCATCCGGGTTGTATGAAAGTATGTCTATAAAGCCCGGAGACACCACGAGGCCCGATGCGTCTATAACGGTTTGCCCGGTTATCCTCTCCCTTGTCAGCTCCGCGACAATGCCGCCGTTTATCCCTACGTTGAGGCCGGTCTCATCGAGTTTGGTCTCAGGATTAATGACGCGCCCGTTTATGATGACGAGGTCGAAGGTCTTTTTTTCCGTTGCGCTTGCCTCGGAATTAACGAGGCAAAACATCAAGGCAATCGCGCAAAAAGCGGCGGTCAGTTTCGACATTTTCATTTTCGCGTTAGTGAACCATCCGGGCCGCGAGCATGCCGAGGAGCCTGTTGAGCGAATTATTTCTCGAAAGAAATGACACTACGGGCTTGCGTCTTTTACCGAGCTTTTTGACGATGTTTAATATCTCGGCGTTCTTTTCGTCGAACTTAAGCCCCTTCATAAAGGCCTTGATGGCGATCTTTTTCTGGCGGTTCAAGAGAAATATCCTGCCGAGGTTAAGATACACAACCGGGTTGTAGAACTCCTTTTCCGCGGCCATGACGCACAGCGATATGGCCTTGTCGAAGATCCCCTCCTCCTCGGCAAGACACACGGCGTAATACGACAGGGCCGTGGGGTCCTGCGTAAAACACAAGTCTTCGTCAAAGAACCTCAACGCATCCCTGAACCGTCCGCACTTAGCGAGCCTCACTCCCTCGTCCGCTAAAGACCTGATTTCCTGCGTGTCCATAACCTGCCTCCCGGTTAAATACATAAGACGGCAACGGATGACCGTCCGATGCCAAGATTGTTATGAACTTATTATACAACGGTGTGAAAAGATTTAATGTAACCTGCGTCACGTCCGGGCTTGCAGTAGCTCAGACCTTTAGGTCTGAGATTTTCAGGGCTGCCCCCACCCGCTCATCTAAGCCTTGAGCTACAACCCTGAGCTAAAATCACAAACTCAGACCTGTTGGCCTCCGCTACTGGAGCCTTATGCCCGGCTCGATTATTGCGCCGCCGAATTTGATTGAAAGAAAACCCTTGTCGTTGACCACGAGCGTGACAAATACGTCCTCCTTGAGAGGCTCATTAAAGGCGAGCGTGATGGGTTTAAATCCGGCAAGCGCGGGTCTTTCCCCTCCTTTTCCTTCTCTACCCTTGAACTCCTGCTTGAGAAACTCCATGCCGCCTTCCTTGACCCAGAGCCGCGTTATATACGTATCCGGCACCTCGAAGAGCTCCAGATAAATGTCTTTTTGCTCGCCGAGCTTGCAGGCGGGGGTGAGTTTGAACGTCTTTTCCATTGGCAAGGGTTCGCCCTTCTCAAGCACTATGCAAAACGAATGGGGCGAGTCCATATCGTTTGTGGCATGACGCAGGGCATAAGCAAGCCCCAAATGTCTGTCGGTTACGTCCCGCGTCCCGTAGAGCGCGGCACCGTAGCCCACCGCGGTAAACGGGCTGTGGTCGAAGATGAGATTCCCCGCGCGAAGTTCAGGGAATATTGCTCCTATCTTTTCCTTGAAAGACGGTATCTGGGACGAGCCGCCGGTCAAAAGCACGGCCTCTATGGCATCCTTCTTGAGCCCCACCTTTTCGGCCTTCTTCAAGACGTAAGTTACGGAACGGTCAATGAGCTTGTAAAAATTGTGCCCGTCGAGCACTGCCTCAAATTCATTCCGCGAGACCCGGAGAGATTCTCTCCCCTGCCAGACAAACGGCGCGTCCTCAAGCTTAGACAGCGCAATCTTCACCTCTTCCGCCGCGCATACAACCCCGTAGGTCACGGCGGCTATGCCGGCCTTTTTGGCGAGATATTCGGCGAGCCAAACGTCTATGTCGCGGCCCCCGATCATCTGCGCCCTGTCGGGTTTCGCGGCGACGTGCACCTCGTTGACGTTTACCCTGACGGCCATTATGTTAAGCGTGGACCCGCCGAAATCAATTACCATGACTATCTTGTCTCTATTTTCCACGACCTGATACCCGATGGCCGCGGCCAACGGCTCTTCTATGAACTCGACTCTTGCGCCCCTAATCGTTTTCCCGGCAATCTCTTTCATGGCGTTCCTGTAGAACTGATACCCCACGGGCACGGTTATGTAGAAGACGTCCGTCGTGCCTTTGGAGAGGATATTGAACCACCCGGCCGAGGGCGCGGCTTTTTTCATCTGAGAGAACAGGAGCTTGAAAAACCGCTCCATGTAGACCCTGCCCTTTGGATTTCCCTCGAGCATCATCTGCTTGATGTTGGCGATGGGGCTTTCTTCTCTCTCCGCGAAGACCTCGGCCCCTATCCTGTTCGTCTCGGCGGAAAGTATCGTCGGCACGGTTACGGCCCCGTCGTATTCCCTTGAAATGGAGGGTAGATGGACGAAGTCGGGCTGCGCGGCCCCGCGCTTTCTCATGATGACGGTATTGGTCGCCCCGAGGTCTATGGCCACGCACTCGGAGGCGGGCGCGTCTTTCTTGTGTATATAGCGGCCCGGGCCGTCGGGGTAAAGCTCGGAAACGAAAGACGGCCTTTGTATCTCGCGGCCGTGGAATATGTCCTTCCTCGATTCCAACCTTTCGACGACCCCCTTTACCGCGTCACGCAGCGTTGCGGGCTGTACCCAGACGTGGGTGTAGGGCTTCAAGGCCGGGATAAAACGTATGTCGCTCAACGTGTTGCCGAATTCCTCTATCTCGCCCGCGAGGATGTTCGCGTATTTTTCCCTGTCGAACCTCCTCTTTTTCGAATCGCTGATCCCGGGTTCTTCGGCGGAGAGGATGTAGTCAACCATGTCAACGGCGTCTAAATCACCCACCCATTTTTTCAGGGTGAAAAACGCAAGCGATTCGCTTATCACGTCCTCAAGGAGTTCCATGAACCCCTGCGTCTTGGGTATCTGCTGAAGGATGTCTATGAGCGCGAACTGCTTGGCAAACGGGTCTTTGATGGTAAGGGCCGCTGCGTGGGCCTCGGTGAGCGTGCGCTTATAGAGGTCGAAAACGTCTTCGCGCTCCTTTAGGATATCGGCAAGATACATAAGGGCGTATTTCCTGTAATACGGCTCGACTATCAATTCGGTCGCCTTCATCGCAAGATCTATCCCGTCTCTGTGGGTGGCGTCGAACTCCGGGTCTTTGGACATGTCGTTCAAGATGCCCATGAGCGTGTATCTGCGGAAAAATACATAATCGTTGGGTTTGGGCAGTTCCTTTGCGGTCTTGACCATGTCCGGCGCCTTATAGCGCGGACTGTCCGGCAGGCCCATGGCAAGCCTCCACGCGCGGGCGCGGAGTTTTACAAACGCCTTTGCCGGATGCGTCTCCTTTGCGATGCGAAGAAGCTCGGTTATCCTCCTCGCGGCCTCATCGAGCGAATCCGCGGCGTCAATCGCCGCATCCGTCACTAAGGCGTAGAACTGCGCAAAGGCGTCCGTGGAGGGTATCTCCTTCACGAATTCAAGCGTGGCCGCTTTTTTGTCCGTTGGGTCTTCTATCCTGCCGATGAGTTCGAAGCAGAGCCTGAAGAGGTCGAGATTCTCCCCAGTTTTGGGCAGCTCACGAATCAAGCCCACAAGCGTGCTCCTTGCGCCCGGCGGGAGGGGGATGGAAAAATCCTTGAGGCCGGTGAGCGCTTGGCGTATTTCTTCTACGGACGCCATTTTATTATTCCGTTAGTCCTTAGGGGGTATTATGGAAAGCGATGTTCCCAAAGGGGGCAATGCCCCCGAAGCCGGTGCCCGTGACAATGCCGTTTTTGCCGATTATAAGTTCAATCTTGCCGGGCATGTAAAAATCGGCCTCAGCATAGCGTCCGGTCAGGAATATCGTCCTCTGGTTCGTGGACCCGCGGGCGAGCAGGGTCTTTTCGGTCTTTTCAATTTCAAAAGGCCCATCAATGAGCGCGTCTGTAAACGTCAAGGCAACGGAAGCCTCCGGCATTTTCAAAAGCTCCTCGTGCGTGAATCCCGTATAGACCACGGTTGAAAGGCCCCGGGCCCGGCTCGACTCAAGAAGCCGCTCAAGTCCGGCGGGCTGGGAGAAAGGCTCTCCGCCGCTCACGGTAATCCCCTCGACGCCGCCTGCGTAGTATTCGTTGAATATTTCCGCCGGCGTCATCAGGGTCTTGGCGTCAAGCGGGTGCGTTTGCGGGTTGAAGCAGCCGGGGCAGTTTCTGGAGCAGCCCTGAAAAAAGACGACCATCCGGAGGCCGGGGCCGTTCACGCTCGATGTCTTGAGCACGGCGTGTATGTTTATGAGGGTTGCTTCGGACATATCTTTAAAAGAGAGAGCCGGGGACGGGCATCTCTTGGGTAGCCCATGTTAATATAGATTTTTTTCGATAATTTTCTTTACGTAGGCGGGCATCTCTTGCTGAAGCTTCTCGGTCTTTTTCTTAAGCCGGTCATAGACCTCAACTTCAGCGCCGACCCACATGATGTCCAATCGGCGTGCCGGCCGCATGGCAATGTGTGTATAATCTTCGGGGTATGCCCAATAGCAGGACCGGCAGATGCTAGCGTCTTTTTGCTCAAGCCAATTCGCGCAATGTTCGCAAGACCATGATTTGGCGCGGTTAGCGGAGCCGCATAGCAACATAAAATCGTCTGAATTCAGTTCTCCTTCCGTTGCATCGCCCACAACCTCAAAGGGTATGCGGTGGTCAATCTGCAAATCTCGTTCGTCGAGTTGTTCAAGGTAAATGGCGCACCGTGAACCGTACTTTGCAAACAAGACCTGTTTTAGTTTCTTGGAGAAAACCGTGCGCCCGGTGAGCTTTCCGAATCGCGCGATTTTCGGATCGCCGAAGCGATATGCGGCTATCTTTCGTCCGTCTACCCCCGCAACACGAAACATCTCGATGGGAATGCCGTTTTCTTTGACATCACGCACTGCCCGCGGGGGATGATTGTATCCATACTTGTCTTTTAACTCTTGGGTGGTAATAAACCCATGTTTGAGGATGTGGTCTATGACGGTTTTAGGACGCCTTGCCGTTATCTTCTTACACAACCTTATGAAATCCTTGGAAAGTCGCGGCCTTGTCATGCCCTCGTCTCCAAAAGACACATCTGTTCGCCGCGCGTGAAGCGGCGTATTGTTTTCATTTCGCCGAGTTCATCGGCAAGCGCAGGAGACAGGTAAAGGGCTTCAAATGTAGCGTCCTTTCTTCCGAGGAGGGTAGCTTGCGTTGAACGACCGGCGTTCAGTTCCATATGGATCAAATTCAAGTGATCGGGAAGGCGAACACCGTGAATCTTCCGACCCGTGCGCCCATCGTAACTTACGATATATCTGATGTGTCTCTCGTTCAATTGTTCAAGGACTTCAACGAATTCACAAAATTGTACACTGGCGAGATAGCGAGAGTCACGGTCTCCGCAAACACCCTGATAGGGTGGGTCCATGTAAACCAAGTCCGCTTTTGCCGCATGGGACACGACATCCCGATAGTTTTTGGAAGAAAATGAGGTTTTACCTTTCAGCAGGCAGGATGCGCCAAGAAGTTGGCTCCGCATGGTTGCCGGGGCTGCGCCTCGCCTACGGTTATCCGGACTTTGATTGAACTCGCCATTGGCGTTGTAACGCACGGACGCCTTCACACACCGGGCGAGAAGGTACAAAAAACAGTCCGGCCTCCCCGTCAGATTGAATTCATCCCTTATTTTCCGGTAAAATATCTTGGGGTCGCCAAGTTGTTCATGCCAAAGCCCTTCGTATTCCTCGGCCAACTTGTCCGGCGTGTTGACAATGGCGCGCCAAAGATCAACAAGCGGCTTGTTTAAGTCGTTGATGTGAAACCTCTTTGCTCGTTGGTGCGCCGCAGCGGATAGAGAAATCGCCGCTGATCCCGCAAACGGCTCGAGCAGTGTTTCCACTTTGTCTGGAAAATATCGCAGGATGGTATCCGCCAAGCTCCGTTTACTCCCTTGATATGGTATGGGATGTGGAATATTCATGTCGGCATTCGCTCTGGGGTTAATCTGTATGTTAATTTCAACTTTCTGCTAACAAGTAATTATACAGCTTCCCGGCTTTATCAGAATTTTTTACCGGTTCAAACAAATTGACGCTACCATTTAATTTCATAATGGTTGATTCGGGATATGACATTTCGGGAAGGCTTGGATTTCAGCGGGCTACCCCTCCGTGTCTATCTTTACGCGGATGGCGGTGTCGAGTTCGTCCTTTTCCGTAAAACTCTCGACCTTACCAAGGTGTTTCGTGAGGTGCTCAGCCACGTCCTTGCAGTCCTTGAAGACGGTTGAGTCTATCTCCACCTTGCCGTCCTTGGTTATCCTTATCCTTATCTGCCTGTCCATGTAAGTCTCTCCGTCTTAAAGGCCGTTATGCGTTGATGCCGAGGCCCCTCTTATCAACTTCCCCCTCAGCCTTTGAGCAGTATCTTTATCTCGCCCGCGGTCTCGGTCTCGCTCGCTATCTCGAAATCCAGCGGGAGGTTGTCCTTTATGGCTTCGAGCGCGTAGAACTGCTTGAGCCGCCCGGAAAACTGCTGCACCACCCTGTTGTCCCCGGACAACTCCGCGTTGCCCGAGCCGACCTTGTTAAGCGTTACGATGTCGCCGTCCCTGTCTATCTCGATGGAGTCTTTTTTTTCGTTTTTGATGAAGCCCCGTATCTCGCCCCTTCTCTTCATCTCCTCGATGGCGCAGATGATGTATTTCTTGCCGGTAAGCTCCGTTTTTATGACAGTGTAAAATGACATGTCTCCCACCTCTCTTCCAAAGAAACGAAAACGTCCCGCGTTTGCGGCAATCCCCCTCACTCTACCGGGTTCTCCACGAAGAACCGCGCAAGCGCGTCTCCGTTCATCAGGAGGCCTTTTAGGAGCGCGTTTATGAGCCTCTCGACCACGTCTTTATTTTTGGATATGACGCCTGAGGTCATCTCCTTGGCGTTGTCGAGTATCTTCTGTATGTCGTCCAAGACCTCGGTGCCGGACGTGAGGGCAAAGTCCTGCAGGACCACGAGGGATTTGTTGCTCATCCTCTCCCCGAAGCCGTACTCCACGACCATCTTCTTTGCGACAATGGTCGCCTGCACGAGGTCCTGAGACGCGCCCACGGTCTTGGAGTCCCCGCCGCAGAGCTCCTCTTCGGCCGCCATGCCGCCGAGCATCACGCTTATCTCTTTTTGAAGGTCTTTTTTGGTATACGTGGTCCTCACGGCCTCGTCGAGAGGTATGAACGCGCCGAAGTTCTTGTAATTGTCAACGCTCACGAAGGCCGGGGTCTTTGCGAAGTTCACCCACATCATGAGGCAGTGTCCGGCCTCGTGTATTGCGATGTTTCTCTTTTCCACCTCGGTCAAGACCTCAGCCCTTTGGAGGAAGAGCGATTTCGACGCCGGGCGCGCCCTCTGGTGGCTCCAATTACGCAGCTCGTCAATCTCCTCTTTCTTCAATACCGACAAAGGCGTGATGCGCCTGATGGCGTCGAGGAGGGCCGTCTGACTGACGTCGAGGGCGAGCGTTCCGTCAATGAGGTCTTCGGCCTTCTTCACGTCGCTGCCTTCATGGAGCCTGTTGAAGGTCGTAACGATGGCGTCCTTTACCGCCTGCTCTATCTCGGCGCCGGTGAAACCCTGAGAATTCTGCGCGAGTTCACGAAGGTCGAGCCTGTTTATGTTCTGTATCCTGCGCTCAAGGTGTATGCGGTATATCTCTTCCCTCTCCTCAAGACTCGGCAGGTCCACGAAAAAGACCTCGTCGTATCTGCCCTTCCTCCATAATTCAGGCGGGAGGTTTGTCGGGTCGTTGGCAGTGGAGATGACGAAGACGGGTTTGTCTTTTTCCTGCAGCCAAGTGATGAACGTGCCGAAGACCCTGAGCTGCGTGCCTGAATCGCCCTGATACCCGGACACCCCTCCGAAGGCCTTGTCTATTTCGTCTATCCAGAGTATGCACGGGCTTACGGCCTCGGCCAACTGGATGCAGCGCCTGATGTTTTTTTCGGATTCCCCGACTGTCGAGCCGAAGACCCTGCCCACGTCCATCCTGAGAAGCGGGAGATTCCAGATGCCCGCGAGGGCCTTGCAGCAAAGGCTTTTGCCCGAGCCGGGCACGCCGATGAGTAAAAGCCCCTTGGGCACGTCAAGGCCGAGCGTCTCGATTTTGTCTTTACTCAAACGGAAGACGTGCTCTCTCTCGATGAACCATTTTTTTATCTCGCTCAAGCCGCCGATGTGTTCGATGGCCTCTTTGTGCGGATAGTAATCGAGTATCCTCTGCTTTCTTATTATCTGCTGTTTTTCGTCCTGAATGTACGAGATGCAGTCTTCGTTCAGACTTCCGTTATTCAGGCTAACCGCCTTTCTTATGACGCGGCGGATATTGTCCATGGATAGACCCTGCAAGGATTTATAGAGTATGGCCTTGGTGGAGGCGTGCCACTTCGTCGGTATCAGGTGTCCGTAGGTCTTGGAGACCATATCGGCTATCTCGTCGTAGTCCGGCAGGGACAGCTCCAATATGACGATGTCTTCCTCGAGTTCAGGGGGTATCTCGCCGAGCGTGGGCGAGAGGATGCACACGGCGTTGATGTTTCTGTGCTCCTCGAAGACGGCCGGCAGGTCCCTGAACCTCCTCAGAAATTCATGCGACGTAAAATATCCGGCAATGTCTTTCAGAAGAAATAAATTGCTCGACTCATCCCCCTTCGAGACCTTTTCCTCGATGACGGAGAGTATCTTCTCCTTGCCCATTATCTCTTTTTTCTTCTTTTCCCCGCCGTAGAGGCCCTTTGAGACGGACCAGCCCCAAAAATTCATCTTCATGGTCTCGCAGAGGTGCTCGACTATCTTCTCGACCCTCCTCTCCTCGAAGGATACGAGCCAGACGACCGGGTACTTGGCCTCGACGTGTATCTTGAGTTCGTTTTCGAATGCGCGCGTGTTCATCTGCGGTTGACACCGTTCCCTTACGTGTTGCGTATAACATATTATACCCCACATTCCAACAGAAAAACAATAACGGCGAGGGCAAAATGTTTGACTATACTGGCGTTTTGACATATATTGAACAATTGGAAATATCCCGGAACGGATCTATGGAACTGCTAAAGCACGCCTTCGACGTAATAATGCACCTCGACAAATATCTGCATATCCTCATCCAAAACTACGGGTTCTGGACGTATTTAGTATTATTCCTGATTATATTCTGCGAGACGGGACTTGTCGTAACTCCGGTGCTGCCCGGGGATTCGCTCCTCTTCGCCCTTGGCAACATAGCCGCCATGGGCGCCCTCAACGTCGAGCTGCTCCTTGCGCTTTTGATCGTTGCCGCCATACTCGGCGACACCGTCAACTACGGCGTGGGACGTTACATGGGGCCAAAGGTCTTTACAAGGGAAGACGGACGGATATTCAAAAAGGCATACCTCGACAGGACGCGCCATTTCTACGCAAGGTACGGCGGCAAGACCATCGTTATCGCGCGCTTCGTCCCGATTGTCCGCACCTTTGCGCCTTTTGTGGCGGGCGTGGGGAGCATGACCTACGGCAAGTTCGTAACCTACAACGTCATCGGCGGCATCGTCTGGATATCCTCCTTTATCATCGCGGGCTACTACTTCGGCAACCTGCCGATAGTGAAGCATAACTTCACGATTATGATATTCTCCATCATCATCGTTTCTCTCATCCCCGCCGTAGTAGGCTTGATAAGGACTCGCGGGGCGCGCGCCTGAACAAAGAGGGCCGTCCCATCTTCATCGAACAGGCTTCTTGCCTTGTAGAGAAATTAATGAACGCAAATAAAAAAACGGACCATGCCGAAGAAGTTAAGCGCCTCCTTGAGCGCAAAAACGAACCTGCGCTGACGGGTCTGCTCGAAGAACTCCACGCCGCCGACATCGGCCGCGTCCTCGGCGCGCTCGAAGAAGCGGACGCGATAGAACTCTTCAAATACCTCTCCCCTGAACTCGCCTCCGAAGTTCTGCTTGAAGTTGACGAGCGTCTGCGAAAAACGCTCATCTCCCACATCTCGCCCGAGGAACTCACCCTTGTCGTGGACGAGATGGAGACCGACGACGCCGCGGACATCATCTCGAAACTCACGTTAGATGAAGCCAAACAGATACTTGACGGCATAGGCGAAAAAGACGCCCAGGCCGTTCAAAGGCTCCTCGTCTACCCTGAAGACACCGCAGGCGGAAAGATGCAGGCCGAACTCGTCTCCATCGTGGAGGGCTCGACCGTTCAAGAGACGATAGAAGAGATCAGGAGGAAGAGCAAGGATATCGAGAACATCACGCACGTTTTCGTAACCGACTCGGCGGGCGTTCTCACCGGCGTCGTGTCTTTAAACAGGCTCATCCTCTCGTCCCCGGACACCCGGATTAAAGACATCAGTGAGGCCGAGCCGGTTAAGGTCACCACGGATCTCGATCAGGAAGAGGTCGCCAAGATATTCCAGAAGTTCGACCTTGTCGCCATTCCGGTAGTTGATAAGAACGGCCGCCTCGTCGGACGCATCACCATAGACGACGTGGTGGACGTCGTGGAAGAGGAAATTTTCGAGGATTTTTACAAGATGGCGGGCTTGAACGTCGAGGAGAGGGTGCTTGACGGACCCGTCCGCTCCATCTGGATGAGGCTCCCGTGGCTCCTCGTGAACCTCGGCACCGCGTTCCTCGCCGCAAGCGTGGTGAAGGCCTTTCAAGGCACCATCGAAAAACTCATCATACTCGCCGTGCTCATGCCGATAGTGGCGGGCATGGGCGGGAACGCGGCCACCCAGACCATAACGGTGGGCGTGCGCGGAATGGCCCTCGGGGAACTCTCCATGAAAAACGCCAAGTGGGTCGTCCTCAAAGAGGCGCTCGTGGGGCTTGCAAACGGATTTATCACGGGCATAGCAGCCGCGGGTATCGCGTATTTCTTCGGCGCAAACGTCATGATCGGGCTCCTGCTTTTCATAGGCATGACCGCAAACCTCCTTGTCGCGGGCTTATCCGGCGCCCTCATACCGCTCGCCCTTAAATGGCTGAAGTACGACCCTGCGATATCCTCGTCCATCTTCGTCACCACGTGCACGGACATAGGCGGATTCTTCACCTTCCTCGGCCTTGCCGCAGTCTTCTTACGCATGGGCATCCTATGAAAAAGGGTCTTTACAATACCGGCGCCCTGATACTCGACTCCTTCGATTACGGAGAATCCGACAGGATCATCACCTTCTATACATCCGGGTTCGGCAAACTCAAGGGCATTGCAAAAGGCGCGCGAAGGTCCAGGAGACGCTTTGTCGGAAAGCTCGATATCCTCACCGAGATAAAACTGATTTTTTTCCACAACGAAAAATCCGACCTTGCGCGCGTCGAGGACGCAGCGCTCGTTGACCCCTTTTCGCGCGTAAAATCCGATGTAGCGGGGTTCTCGGGAGGCTGCTGCATGGCGGAACTCGTATCCGAGATGACGCGCGAAGGTCAGGCGAGTCCGCAGGTATACGGGTTGCTGCGCGATTTTTTGAAGCTCCTCGACTCCTGCGCCGGGGCCGAGGCCGGGGCATTGACGCGCTTCTTCGAGATAAAACTCTTAGCCCTCCTCGGCTTCATGCCGCACCTCACGGGATGCGTGGTATGCAAGACGGACATCCGCGAAGGCGCGGGCATTTTTTTCGTCCCTGACAAGGGCGGGGCCGTATGCAGGCCGTGCTGCGCAGCAGCCGGGGCAGCGCCCGGTTTCAGCATGTCTGCGGGCACGGCCATGTTCCTCTCCTCGGCGGCGCGTTTCGACATGGGTCAACTCCCGCGCTTAAAGCCCGGGGCAGCGTGTCTTAAAGAGAGCGAAAAGATACTCGATGGTTTCATCAAGCACCAACTCGGCCGCGAGCTTAAAACTAAAAAATTCCTCGCCAAGATGAACGCTGCGGCAAATATAGAATCTTGTATAAAATCCTATTGAAAAACGGCGGCAGGGGTATAGAATAGTATGACAACCTCAATAGGTGCGCCATGTACTTTCAAGACGTAATCTTCAAACTCCAGGGCTTCTGGGCTGAACGCGGCTGCGCTATCCTGCAGCCTTATGACGTTGAAAAAGGCGCGGGCACCTTTCACCCGGCCACCTTCCTTGCCGTGCTCGGCCCTGAGCCGTGGCAAGCCGCCTACGTCGAGCCTTCGCGCAGGCCAACGGACGGACGCTACGGCGAGAACCCAAATCGTCTCCAACGCTACTATCAATTTCAGGTTATTCTAAAGCCCTCCCCCGACGCAATACAGGAGATTTACCTTGAAAGTCTAAAAACGCTCGGCATTGACCCATTGGCGCACGACATCCGTTTCGTGGAGGACGATTGGGAATCCCCGACGCTCGGGGCGTGGGGCCTGGGATGGGAGGTCTGGCTCGATGGCATGGAGATAACCCAGTTCACCTATTTTCAGCAGGCCGGAGGCGTGGACTTAAAACCCGTCTCAGGGGAGATTACATACGGGCTGGAGCGCATCACCATGTATCTGCAGGGCGTGGACAGCGTATTCGACATTAAATGGACGAAAGGTTTGAGCTACGGAGACGTGCACCGCAGAAACGAGTACGAGCAGTCGCGCTACAATTTCGAGGAGGCCGACGCCCAGATGCTCTTCAACCTATTCGACGTCTATGAAAAAGAGGGGCAAAGGCTCCTCGAAAAAAGCCTCCCCCTTCCGGCTTACGACTATACGTTGAAGTGTTCCCACGCCTTCAACCTCCTTGACGCGCGCGGCGCAATAAGCGTGGCGGAACGCACACGATTCATCGCGCGCGTGCGCGCCCTTGCAAAGGGCTGCGCCGCGGAGTATCTTAAGATGAGGGAGGAGCTTGGTTTTCCGCTTCTGAAGGCAAAATAATCGCGCGGGCTTACTGGGGTTTTGTTTATCCGGTCTAAACCGTTTAGAAAAAGGAGATACGACCATGAAAAGAGCGCGTTTCGCGTCAGTCTCAGCGGTCTCAAGCATCCTCAAGACCCTCCTTCTTATCGTCCCATTTGCAATCACCTCATGCGCGGGTTTTAACGGAAAATCCGGCTCTACGTTCGTCATCGAGGGTTTGTCCTCGCCCGAATCCGTGGCAATGACCGCCGACGGCAAGAGGGTCTTCATATCGAACATGGGCGAAAAGCTCGAACCGAGCGCAAAGGACGGGGACGGCTACATTACCGAGGTCTCGCCTGACGGCTCCGTGATAACCAAAAAATTCCTGCCAAATTCAAAATCCAAAAAACTCAACGGCCCAAAGGGCATGGCCATAATAGGCAAGAACCTTTACGTCGCGGACATTGACAGGGTCGTGGGGTTTGACATCACTACGCGCGCGCAGGTCTTTGAGATGGATTTCAGCGCGGAGAAAACCGTATTCCTGAACGACCTTGCGGTATATGACGACAAGACGCTTTTCCTGTCCGCAACGGACATAGGGAAGATATTCAAGCTCACGCTCGCGCCAAAACCTTCCTACAACCTCGTTGAAGAAGGCATTGCCGGGCCAAACGGCCTTTACTACGACAAGGAAAGGGATAGATTATACGTGGTCGGGTTCGGCGAGGGCGGCAAATTCAACGGGGCATTGGGCATGGTCGTGTTCAACGGGGAAAAACCGAAATACACAAAACTCTCCGCCGACGGCGGCGCGCTCGACGGCGTGGCGCTCCTGCCGGGCGGCAGGCTCATCTACTCGGACTGGGTTGCCTTCGACAAACCCGGTATGCTCTTGGTATACGATTTGAACACCGGATTTTTTACGGAATTGAAACTCTCGCAACCCGTGCGCGGGCCTGCGGACTTATATTACGACGCTCCGAGAAACATGCTCTGGCTGCCCAAGATGATGGAGGGCAAGGTGTTGGTGGAGGAGGTGCGGTAATTGAAGCCGGCGATGATTTAATTTTTCGAGTTTTTCTGCTATGATTTTTCTGTTTTCATAAAAAATCACTCCGAATGTCCAATCGGGCGGAAAATGTGGATATAAAGGAAGTCCGGGATTTCTGGTTTGAAGAGGCCGAAGAGTCTTTGGGGGTGGCGCGGCTTGAATTCCGCGCCGAATAATAATAAAGTTTAACGGTCATGGCTTACAGGGTAAAAGAGGCGGACTTCAAGGCGATTGCCGCCAAGGCGCTCGACGGACTACCCGGCAAGTTCAGGAGGCGCATGGAGAACGTCGTCGTGGTCGTGGAGGATTATCCCTCGGCCGATGACGCCGCGAGCGCGGGCGTCCCGGCCCAAGAGCTTCTCGGGCTTTTTCACGGCGCGGCGCGACTTGAGCATGAGTGGAGCGGCGGGCCGCCGGGCCGGCTCCCCGAAAGGATCGTGCTTTACAAGCGCAACATCGAGGCAGACTGCTCAACGAAAAAAGAACTTGTCGAAGAGATACGTTTGACCGTTCTGCATGAGGTGGGCCATTATTTCGGCCTGAGCGTGGAAGACCTCGAGAAGTACGAAACGGATGGATAGGGACGGAATGAATGGAGAGGGGTGCGCCCAGGCTGTTTCCCGAAAAATTTTATCGCCCGATGTATTTCAATTAGGCTGCCCTCAGCCCGCCGTTTCCATTTAAAACCCCCCCCCTTCGCCCCCCTTACCTTCTCCGCCGAATGATATACTCCGCCTTTTTAATCCCCGTCGCAGCAAAGTCAAAACGTCCCCTTAAGCGCAAAGCGGAAATGTCCCCTTCGTTAAGTCGTCCGGTTTTGATTTCAAGTAAACCCATGAATACGACCTTTCGGTAAAGCGCGTGTCGTTAAACCCGCCGTAA
>JACRCC010000076.1 GCA_016234405.1 Deltaproteobacteria bacterium
GGGCGGCGTGGTCATATCGCGGGGGCACAACAAAAAGGAGTTCGGCATAGACCCCTCGGGCCACGCCGAGATGATAGCGATAAGAAAGGCCGCGAAAAAGCTCGGCTCGTGGAGGCTCGAACACGCGACGCTCTACGTTACGCTTGAGCCTTGCCTCATGTGCATGGGCGCGATAATTCAGGCGCGCGTCCCGCGGCTCGTGTTCGGCGCCCTCGACCCGAAGGCAGGGGCCTGCGGGTCGCTCTACGACGTATCGAACGACAGTCGCCTCAACCACAGGGTGGAGGTCGAAAGCGGCGTTTACGGGCAGGAGTCTTCCGTTTTACTCAAGGGTTTTTTCGCGCAGATCAGAAGACTCAAAAAGCCGCATTAAGGGGAGGGCAATGACTGATATATCGGACGCCATATTCCGCGAATACGACATAAGGGGGACCTTCGGGGCGGACCTCACGACCGAGGCCGCGGAGCTTATCGGCAGGGCGTACCCGGTCTTCGCCAGCAAGGGCGGCGCGGAAAAGAGTTCGGACTTCAAGATAACCGTGGGCAGAGACGTAAGGCTCAGCTCAAACGCCCTGCGCGACGCGCTCATAAAGGGGCTGACGTTATCCGGCGTGAATTGCATTGACATCGGCGAGTGTCCCACTCCGCTCCAGTATTTTTCGATGCACGCCCTTCCCGTGAGCGGAGGCGTGATGATAACCGGCAGCCACAACCCGCCCGAGTACAACGGGTTTAAGATTAGCGTGGGCAAGGAGACCATACACGGCAGGGACATCAAAGAGATGGCGAAGATAATAAACTATGAGATTCAAGGGATGCCCTATCCGAAGATTGCGCCGGGCCGCGTAGACAGCGTTGACATCATAGCTAAGTATATTGACGATGTCGCAAAAAGGTTCGCGCTGCCCGCGCTTAAAAAACCGATTAAGGTCGCCCTCGACAGCGGCAACGGAACGGCCGGGCCGGTAGCTCCCAAGCTCCTTTCCAAGATCGGCTGCGAGGTAGTGGAGCTTTTTTCCAAACCCGACGGCGCCTTCCCCAACCACCACCCGGACCCGACCGTGCCTGCCAACGTCAAAGACCTAATCGCGGCCGTCAAAAAAGAGGGCGCGGATTTTGGCGTGGCTTATGACGGCGACGCCGACAGGATAGGCGTGGTGGATGAAAATGGCGGTATCATCTGGGGGGATAAGCTCATGGTGATATTTTCGCGCGCAATACTCGAAAAGGAAAGGGGCGCGACCATCGTCGGCGAGGTAAAATGCTCTCAGGTCATGTACGACGAGATAAAAAAGGCGGGAGGAAACCCGGTCATGTGGAAGACAGGGCATTCCCTCATAAAGGCCAAGATGAAGGAGGCGGGCGCGGCCTTGGCCGGAGAGATGAGCGGACATATTTTTTTCGCCGACAAGTGGTACGGGTTTGACGACGCGATATATTCCTCGTGCAGGCTCGTCGAGATACTGGCCGAAAAAAGGGTTTTAGACCCGGGCTTCAAATTTTCGCGCCTCCTTGCCGGGGTTCCGGCGACCGTCGTTACGCCCGAGATACGGGTTGATTGTCCTGACGACGTGAAGTTCGACGTCATCGAAAGGCTCGACAAGGCAATAGGCAATGGCACGGCGGGGTTCAAGGTAAACGACATCATAAAGATAGACGGGCTTCGCATAAACTTCGACGGCGGCTGGGCGCTCGTGAGGGCGTCGAACACACAGCCCGTGCTTGTCGTGCGGTTTGAGGCAACGTCCGAGGCCTTGCTTGAAAAGGCAAAGGCCTTCGTGAGGGAGAGGTTCAAGACCGTGAGACCAGAGGCGGAGATGGAGTTTTGACGGAACGCGGCGTTTCCTGAGCGCGTCAAACCGCTGTTGGAACGGAGCGACTGCAATGACGGATAAAATGACAGATAAGACGTTGGAAGAAAAGTTGGCAAAGGCCTTCGGGTTGGAGCATTTGCTCGGCGACTTGGCGGAGTTCGACAGGGTCTTTATGGATAAGATACGCTCGGAGAAGTTCCTCTCGAAGATGAGTCAATCGGAGGAAGAGGCGGCGCTCAAGGGCGCGGCGCTGAACTATATAAAAAAACGCGCTGGGGGTTACGGCAAGGCGTAAGGGCAAGACCTCTTATGAGTTGCCGAGTGTCCGAGTCTTCCATGCTGCGTTAGCGACGGAGAAACGAGAGATGAAGCCGTAGAAAACATAAAGGAAGCCATTGAGCTTTGTATCGAGGCTTTCAAAGGCATGAAACAGAGGCTCAAAGAAGAGACAATAATCTTCGCAAGCGTCTTTAAGTGGCTTATTCTCGGCTCCGTAGTCGGCGTCATAACGGGCGTCTCCACGACGGTCTTTGTAATGTCGCTTAACTGGGGGGCAAGGATTGCCGGACAGGCGCATTACTACTGGTTCTTGCCGCTCGGCCTTTTTCTGAGCGCGCTCATCATAAAATACGTTACCCCGTCCGCCCAAGGCCACGGCGCAAACAAGGTCATAGAATCCATCCACAAACATTCCGGCAAGATGAAGCCGCTCTACGCGCCAATCGAATTTCTTCGCACCTTCATCACGCTCACCGGAGGGGGGTGCGCGGGCAAGGAAGGTCCGAGCGCCCAGATAGGCGCTGGACTTGCATCCATCTTCGCGGACCTGATCAGGTTTGAGGGCGTTGACAGAAGAAAGCTCGTTATCTGCGGCATCAGCGGCGCCTTCGCGTCGGTCTTCGGCACCCCGATAGCGGGCGCGGTCTTCGGCATAGAGGTGCTCTTCATGGGCGCCATTCGATACGAGGTGCTCCTGCCGTCTTTTGTCGCCGGGGTCATCAGTTATCAGGTCTCGACGTGGCTGGGTTTGACGTATTTCTACCATCCGATAACCTTCGTGCCGGTTTTTAGCGAACTTATTTTTATCAAGGTCGCGGCAGCCGGGGTTTTTTTCGGGCTGGCTTCTTTTGCATTTGTCGAGATACTCAACCTGTGCAGGGGGGTGTCCGCGAGGATAAAATTCCCGCTCCCGGTCAAGGGTTTGCTCGCCGGGTTTTTTCTTGCGGGCATCACCGCGCTCCTCGGCAATCATTATCTCGGCCTCGGCCTTGACGTCATTCAGGCGGCGATAGAGGGTAAAGACATCCCCGCGTATGCGTTTCTCATGAAGTCGTTTTTTACCGGAGTAACGCTCGGCTTCGGCGGGCACGGCGGGGTCGGGACTCCGATATTCTACGTGGGCGCGACAGCAGGGAGCGCCTTCGGGCATTTCATCGGTGAGGACGGGGCGCTCTTTGCGGCAATAGGGTTTGTGAGTCTCCTTGCGGGCGCGGCCAATACGCCGATTGCCGCAAGCATCATGGCCGTTGAGCTCTTCGGCGCGGCGGTCGCCCCTTATGCCGCGATATCAAGCGTCATAAGTTTTGCCGTCTCCGGGCACAGGGGCGCGTATCCGTCGCAGGTCATTGCCGCGAAAAAATCGTCTTCGATAGAAGTCGAGATAGGCGCCGAACTCCTCTCGGCGCAGCCGCGCTGCGCCTACAGGGAAAAAAGTTTCATAGGGCTGCTGCGCTATGCGGCGGGCAAGTTTAGAAGGGCGAAGTAGCTCAGGCCTTCAGGCCTGATTGTATCAGGGCTAAAGCCCTGAGCTACAGGCTTCGCTCTGAATGACCCCGTCGTAATCGGAGGTCGCCTAATTCTTCTGCGGTTTGGGTCTACGGCCGGCCGCGAGGATTTTTTTGCGAAGTCTTATCGTCTGCGGTGTAACCTCCACAAGCTCGTCTTCTTTTATGAATTCCAACGCCTGTTCTAAATTCGGTATCTCCGGCGGGTAGAGCACCATCGCCTCATCAGCCCCGGAGGCGCGCATGTTCGTGAGTTTTTTTTCCTTTACGCAGTTCACGTCGAGGTCGTTTTCGCGGGAGTTCTCGCCGATTATCATGCCCTCGTAGACCGGGGTGCTCTCTTTTGCGATGAGCCTTCCGCGCGGCTGGAGGTGGAATAGCGCGTAGACCGTCGTAACGCCGGCCCTGTCGGCCACAAGCGCGCCGGTCTGTCTCTTTGCTATCTGGCCGCACCAGGGTTCGTATCCGTCGAAGAGGTGGTTAAGAAGCCCTGTGCCCTTGGTGTCCGTGAGGAACTGGGAGCGAAAACCTATTAGACCCCTTGACGGGATGCGAAACTCAAGTCTTACCCTCCCGTGCCCGTTGTTGTTCATCTTCTGCATCCTGCCCTTGCGCGACCCTATCTGCTGCGTGACTACCCCTATGAATTCTTCGGGCACGTCAATGACAAGCAGCTCCATGGGTTCGTGCAGCGCGCCGTTTATGGTCTTTGTGATGGTCTCAGGCATCGAGACCGAGAGCTCATAACCCTCGCGGCGCATCATCTCTATCAGGATGGCAAGCTGCAGCTCCCCCCTGCCCATGACCTTGAAGGAATCTGCCCTTTCAAAATCAACCTTTATGGCGACGTTGTAGAGGAGTTCCTTTTCGAGCCGCTCCCGGATATTTCTTGACGTAACGTATTTGCCCTCCTTGCCGGAAAACGGCGAGGTGTTTGCGGAAAAGACCATCGAGATGGTCGGCTCGTCCACATGTATCCTCGGAAGCGCCTTTGGCGTCTCCGCGTTCGTGATGGTGTCTCCGATGCTGACGCCTTCCGTGCCCGCCACGGCTACGATGTCGCCCGCGACGGCTGAGTTGACCTCAACCCTTTGCAGACCCTGAAAGACGTAAAGCGTGGAGACCTTCGTTTTTACGGCAAGGCCCTCGGAATTTACCATGGCCACGGGGTCCGCGGATTTTATCGTGCCTGAAAAGACCCTGCCCACGGCGAGCCGCCCGACGTAGTCGCTATAGTCAATGTTTGTGACAAGCGCCTGCAAAATGCCGTCAGGGTCTCCGGTTGGCGCGGCGACGGTCTTGACGATAAGCTCGAAGAGGGGTTTCAAGTCGCTTCCCGTATCTTCGAGTTTCAGCACGGCCGTGCCCTTGCGCGCGTTTGTGTAGACGATGGGAAATTCAAGCTGCTCTTCCGTTGCGTCAAGGTCAATGAAAAGGTCGTAGACTTCGTTCAAGACCTCTTTTATCCGGGCATCCGGCCTGTCTATCTTATTGATGACGAGTATCGGCGAGAGGTTCAATTCAAGGGCCTTTTTAAGGACGAAACGGGTCTGCGGGAGCGGGCCTTCGGAGGCGTCCACGAGGAGGAGCACGCCGTCAACCATCTTCAGAGTCCTCTCGACCTCGCCGCCGAAGTCCGCGTGTCCTGGGGTGTCCACGATGTTTATCTTTGTGCCGGAGTACTCGATCGAGGTGTTTTTCGCCATGATGGTTATCCCGCGTTCGCGCTCAAGGTCAATATTGTCCATCACCCGTTCCTGCACCTTTTCGTTGGCGCGGAACGTGCCGGTCTGTCTGAGCATGGCGTCCACGAGCGTGGTCTTGCCGTGGTCTACGTGCGCGATTATGGCTATGTTTCTTATGTCTTTGTTTTTCATGTTTACCGCTTATTCCTTCTTATGGCGAGCGTTATTGAACTTTTTATTCTACATGAATTTTGTATGGAGGTAAAGGAAAAAAAGGTGGAGTGTCCAGCCAAATTAGAAATGTCCCCTATGGAAAAGGAGACTATAGCGGTGAGTCGGAGGGAGTTACGGAGGCGGCGGTTAATGGGGCTTGTTGATGGAGGCAATATCACCCTGAAGGAGGCTTCCGAGAAGATGGGTGCGTCTTATAGACAAGCCGAAAGGTTGAGAC
>JACRCC010000077.1 GCA_016234405.1 Deltaproteobacteria bacterium
GCAGCTCTGAATGACAGCAAGAAGCGGATTCTTCGCTGCGCTCAGAATGACAAGACTTCAGAATGACAAGACTTCATCGTTCCCAACGCTGCCCCCTGATATAGTTTTGAAATTTGAGTTATTTTATTATGCCGGAAGACATCTCCTCTATAGCGCTTTTTTCCCTCGCCTTCATACCGCTTTTCGTGGCCATGGAGCCTGTAGGGGTGCTGCCCATCTATCTCTCGATGACCCAACCTCTAAGCGCGGCCGAGAAGAAAAAGGTGCTCCTCCATTCGCTTATCACCGCCACCGTCATAACCCTTGCGTTCCTGCTCCTCGGAAAGGCCGTCTTCATCGCGCTCGGCATAACCGTTCATGACTTTCAGATAGCGGGCGGGTTGGTGCTTCTTTGCATCGCCATATCCGACATCGTCATGACCGCGCGCGGAAGGCCCGACATAAAGCCCGCTTCAGGCGTCGGCATCGTGCCCATAGGCACGCCGCTCATCGCAGGCCCAGCGGCCCTGACGACGCTTCTCATGCTCAATGACCTCTACGGTTTTCCGGCCACGCTGGCCGCGCTCGGCGCAAATCTCGTGATTATCTGGTTTTTCTTCCTCTCGGCCGAGGCGATAATCAAATACATCGGAGAGAGCGGGGCGCGGGGCATATCAAAGGTCATCTCCCTTCTGTTGGCCGCCATAGCCGTAATGATGATAAGGAAGGGGATGTTCGGGCTTAAACTCCTCGCAATGGTTGAAAGGGTCTTTTGACGGGGTATCCGGCGAAAAACCGACTTACCTCATGGAAATCCCCCGGTGTTTCGGGTTATACTCTTAGCGGTCGTAACGCCCGCATCGAGAACACGGAGGCTAACCATTAGATGATTTTGAAAATCGCCCTTTTTTTCCACGTAATATCCGCCATATTCTGGGTCGGCGGCATGCTCTTTTTAACCCTTGTCGTCGCGCCCTATCTCCTCTCGATTCAAGACCCGAAAGAGAGGTCAAAGATTTTTCAGGTGGTGGGCAAAAGATACAGGACGCTCGGCTGGGCAGCGATAATCACGCTCCTCGTGACCGGCCCAGTTGTGCTCTACATGATATACGGCATCCCTCCGCAGGAGATTTTTTCTGCCGCCGCGCGCGCATCGTCCTTCGGCAAGGCGTTGATGTGGAAGCTCACGTCAGTCATTATCATCGTCGTATCGAGCCTCGTGCACGATTTTTGGATAGGGCCTAAGGCAAAAGATTCTCCGTCCATGTCGAGGTTGGCGCGCATATTCGGAAGGTCGAATCTGATTTTGGCGCTTATCATAATCGTATTCGCGGTCATATTGAGGTCAGGAGGTTTTTAGATATATGGCGCACAAGTTCGACCCGCAGCATTTGGAAAGACTCCTGAGCGCTGACAGGCTAAAGGACATTGCCCCAAAAGAACTGCTTGGCTCGGAAGGGCTTAAGGCAGGGCAGGTCTTTGCGGACGTGGGCTGCGGCCCGGGTTTTTTCACGCTGCCCGCGGCGGAATTAGTCGGGTCAGGCGGCAGGGTATATGCCATTGACGCGCAACAGGAGATGCTCGAATTTCTCAAAAAGAGAAACCCTCCTAAGTGCGTTCATATCGTCAGGTCCGAGGAGGAAAAAATCCCACTCAAAGACGGAGAGGCCGATTTTGCGCTCATGGCCTACGTCCTGCACGAGGTGCGCGACCAAATCGTCTTTTTGAACGAAGTCCGGCGTATACTCAAAAAAGACGGCATACTCCTTGTTATAGATTGGAAAAAACTCAAAGAGGAAAAAGGCCCGCCCATTGAAGAACGCCTCACCGAAGGGCAGACCTGTGGTTTTCTGAAAAAGGCTGGGTTCTTAAACGTCACAACGTCTTCTCTAAATCAGTCCCATTATAAGATTGTTGCCGTAAAGTAATACACGTATGAAGATTATCGTGAACGGCGTTACCATAGAGTGCAGGCGCGCAGACATCACGCTTGAAGACACGGACGCCGTCGTGAACGCCGCGAACTCGCGCCTTGCCGGAGGCGGCGGGGTGGACGGGGACATACACAGAGCGGGCGGGCCGGCGATAATGGAGGAGTGCCGCAAGATTGGCTCGTGCCCAACGGGCAGAGCGGTCATAACGGGCGGCGGCAGGTTGAAAGCTCGATACGTCATCCATGCGGTCGGGCCTGTCTATCGGGACGGCGCGCATAAAGAGGCGGAGCTTCTTGCAGGCGCGTATTTGAATTCTTTGAAACTCGCTGACGAGAAGGGACTTGCATCAATCGCCTTCCCTTCCATAAGCACGGGCGCATATGGCTACCCTGTGGCGGAGGCCTCGGAAGTTGCCGTCAAAACGGCGGTGGAGTTTGCAAAGTCCGCCGCCAAGTTAAGGCTGATAAGGTTCGTCCTCTTCTCGGATTCTGACCTCAAGACCTACGAAAGGGCGCTCAAACGGGCTGTCGCGGAATGATCTTAGCTTTTTTCTTGACGGTTCAGTCAAAAAAAGATAAACTTGTCGTATGAAGAAAATGCCGACCAAAAAAGTAACACACATGCCGGCAAAAAAAGTCAAAGACGCGGCCTATTATGACGAGATTATCTTAAAGCCCGCAAAGCGCCTTCTCGATGCCTTACTTTCAGCCAAACGAAAGAAGTCTCCCGTCAAATTGAAGACTACCGCTCAATCCCGATAAGTCTTAAGAACTCCTGTTTGGTGATATCCATAACCGGCGCCCATTCCGTTGCAATCTCCCTTCTTCGCAATATTCCATAAACATTTGCGGTAAGAAGTTTAGCAATCTTTTTATCGTTAAATCCTTGCCCTTTGAGTCTTCGGACAAGTTCCCTTCGCGCCTGAAAAAGCAAGTCAAATTGATCGCTTCCCCGCAGCCCTTCCAAAACATCATAGATTCCCGTGTCTGAAAGCGCTCTAAAGTCAATATTAACAGTTACTTTTTTAGCGTCTCTTTTTTCCATGCGTTCCTCGTTGGTTATTCTTTGACAATCAAAGAGGCATCAAGGGTCTTAACATGTGACATGTTTTTATTCTCTCATGAAATCTTAAATTTGAGAAGGTACCAAAAGGATACAAAAAGGGTACAAAAAGGGTACAAAATGCGTCCAACTGTTCTTGTGCCTGAGCGATAGTTATTCATGCCTTCTCCCTTAATAAAAAAGCCCGAACCGCCGATTCGCGGTTCGGGCTTTGAAAGATATATTGTTTTAAATTTTTATGCTCTATAATCCACTACACTCACATTGTAGAAGATTTTTTGCGGCGTGTCAATCTAAAAACGGATAATCCTCCCTTCACTCCCCCGCCTTTGCAAGCAGCCCCTTTCTCTTCGCTGATCTAAAGTTCCACGCGAAAAACGCTATCGCCGCGCCGAGATAAAGCGCGTTGAGAATAATCGCCCAAACGAGTTCGTCAAGGGGCAGCGCGCCCGTTGCGATGACGTGTCTCATGCCCTCGAATACGTGCGACGAGGGGACGAACGCGGCGACGGTTCTGAGCGGTTCGGGCAGCACGGACACGGGATAGAATACGGCCGACACGGGCTGGAAGAGAAGCGCCACTGCCCACGCGAGCACCTCGGCTTCTTGTCCGAAGCGCAGTATGAGCGCGGTCGTTATTATGCCGATTGACCATCCCATGACGATAAGGTTCAATGCGAGCGGGATGAGCGAAAAACCGATTGTGAGGACGTTGTAGGAGTAGAGGAGCCACGCCAACGTTATCATGACGGTAGAGGTGAAGGCGAGTTTTATTGCGCTGAGCGCAAGGAGAGACGCTATGTATTCCGCCGGACTCAACGGGCTTACGAAGATGTTAAGCAGATTTCTCGACCAAACGTCCTCGAGGAATGACACGGATATGCCCTGCTGACTTCTGAAGAGCATGTCCCAGAGTATGATCGCGCCGATGAAGAACGCGATGAAGTTCGGCATGGTCCCCTTGTATTTGGCGAGATAAACGCTCACGAACCCCCAGAGCAAGAGGTCGAGGAGAGGCCAGTAAAAAACCTCCATGAGCCGGGGAAGGCTCCTTTTGTATAGATAGAGGTGTCTTGCCGCGTATGCCGCGATGCGGGCCGGTTTCATGACGCCTCCTTCCTACGAGAGACCTTCAAAAAAACGTCTTCGAGGGTGTCTGACGCGAACTCTTTTTTTATCTCATCTGGGCGGCCTTGCGCGAGCACGCGGCCGCCCTCCATGAATATCACGCGGTCGCAAAGCTCTTCCATCTCCTTCATGTTGTGGGACGTGTAGAGTATCGAGACGCCTTTTTCTCCTCGGATTTTTTTGAGGAGTCTTCTTGTCTTGTCCGCCATGTCCGGGTCGAGGGATGCGGTCGGTTCGTCGAGGAAGAGCGCCTCCGGGTCGTTCAAGAGCGCCTTGCAGAGGCATACCCGCGTTATCTGGCCGGAGGAGAGAGAGCGCACCGGGGTGTCTTTGATGTTTGTTATCTCGAAGGCTTCGAGGAGCGCGGCGATTTTTGCGCGGCGTTCTTTTACTCCGTAAAGTCTTGCAAAGACCGTGAGGTTTTCGTTTACCGTGAGCGAATAGGGGAGCGATATGTATGAGGACGAAAAATTCACCCTGCCGAGTATCTCTTCGCGGTTTTTTTTCAATGGAAGCCCGAAGACGGAAATCTCCCCGGACGTGGATTCCGTGAGGTCGAGGAGCATCTGCAGGGTGGTGGTCTTTCCCGCGCCGTTTGGGCCGATGAGGCCGAGTATCTCGCCCCTTTTCATCTCGAAACTTATGTTGTCAACGGCCTTGAACCCGTTATAGACCTTGGTAAGTCCGATGACCTTTACAATAAAATCCGCCATAATCTCCCGGCTTCGCGCTCGCGTGTTGCGGGCGGGCAGTCTCTCTGATAGACTCATAAGAGAGGCAGAGTATGGCACGAGGGATAAAACTTTTCAAGGTTTTAGGCATAAGGATTTCAGTTGATTATAGCTGGTTTATCGTCTTCGCGCTCTTCGCGTGGAGCCTCGCTTATGGGTATTTCCCGTCCAAGCATCCGGGGTTGGGGTCCGGGGCGTATATGGCGATGGGCGCGGTTGCGTCTCTTCTGTTGTTCGCGTGCGTGCTCGCGCACGAGCTTGCTCATTCCTATACGTCCAATAAACTCGGGCTTGCAATAAAGGAGATAACGCTTTTTATCTTTGGCGGCGTGGCGCGCCTCACGAAAGAGCCTGAAGACGCTGCAACGGAGTTGAAGATTGCCATAGCAGGGCCTCTTGCAAGCGCGGCGCTCGCCCTTATATTTTGGGGCGTTTCAAGTATTACCGATGGCATAATCTTCGCTCCGGCGCAGGCGATAATCGAGTATCTCGCCATGATAAACATGGCGCTCCTGATATTCAACATGATACCCGGTTTTCCGCTCGACGGCGGGAGGGTCTTGAGGTCCGTTTGGTGGGGGAGAACAGGCGACATAAAAAAAGCGACGCGGGCGGCCTCCGCCATAGGCAAGGGGTTTGCGGTTTTTCTTATCCTCACGGGCGTCTTTTACATGTTCATGGGTAATTTCGCCGGCCTATGGTACGTGTTGATAGGGGTCTTCCTGCGGCAATCCGCGCATACGGGGTACCGTGACGTGTTGATGAAAGACGCCCTGCACGGCGTAAAGGTTAAAGACCTGATGACGCGGGGCGCGGTTACGCTCGACGAGACCGCGACGCTCTCGGACGTGATAGAAAAATATTTTTTCAAATACCACTATGTGAGTTTCCCCGTGGTCTCCGCAGGGAGGCTCGTCGGAATGCTCTCCGTGAACGCGGCGCGGGTGATAGAAAAGGAGAAGTGGCCGTCGGTCACGGCAGGCGACGTGATGGCGCGTTTCGGGCCTGATGACGCCCTCAGCCCCGAAGACTTTGCCTCGGCCGCGCTCGTCAAGATGGAAGACGCGGGGAGGCTGCCTGTTGCCGAGGGCGGCAGGCTTTTAGGGATAATCTCAAGACGGGACATATTGAAGGCAATAGAGTTCAAAGCAGAGTTCAAAAGGTAAACGGTTATCGGTTTAAGGATATTTTAGTTTAAATCCCTTCACCGATAACCGTCATTTTACTTCGCGGCAGCCTCCTGTATCTTCCTGTCGTGGAGCGGTTGAACGGGGCGGTTTGTCTTTTTGAATATCCCGTTGTAGCTCGCGAGTTGTTCCTTTGAGAGTTGTATCGGAGTCTTTAAGACGAACCAGTTGACGCCCTCGCTGCAAGGCGGGGTGGTCAAAGACCCGTCGTAGCGGTAGTATGTCCTGTCGGAAGGCAGGAGCGTCTCCGCGTTAATGGAAAGATCGGCGTCTATCTTCGTGTCTGCGTTCTTTGGGAGATTTGCAAAGACCGCTTTGTACGCAAGGTTCTCCGCGCCTTCTTCGAGCAGGATGCCCACGACCGCGAGAGCGCCCTTCGCGTTTTTGTGCACGAGGTGCAGCTCGATTGCGAAGGGTTTGTTGCCCAACGTGTGCTCGCTCGGATTGTGGAAGTGGAACTGCGCGAGTTGATATTTTTCTTTGCCGACGGTTATGAAGCTGCCAGTTTCGTAGTTAACCTGAACGGTGTGGCCGTTATTCCAGAGTTTTAGTTTCGTCGGCTTATAAGCAAAGTCAATTGCAGGGGATTTTTCCACAGCCGCGCCCGTGATGTCAATCGGGGATTGTCTTGCGCCTTTGGAGCATTTTTCGAACTCCTTGGACATCCCGCCCCAATGCTCCGGGCCGTGCTCGCCCTCGTAGCTCCAGTGCGCGTTTCCCTTTTCCCCCGCAAGCGCAGGCGCGCTCATTGACAGCGCAAGGCCGAGGCCGAGGACTGAGAATAACCTCAAAAATCTCTTCATTCTATTAGTCTCCTTTCGTGCCGTTTTTTGTAATTGGAAACAAGCCGGGATTCTATATAACACGCTAAATCTTAAATACCATACCGATGAGCGCGTCGAGCATCAATATCCCCATGTCCGCCGCGAATGCCTTTGCCTTTATGGGCTCGTCTTGCGGCTCAACGGGCCGCTCGTAGGCGAGCGATTTTACGTCAAGTTCCTTCTGGAGTTTTTTGAGCATCTCGATTTTAGCGTTATGCGGCCTTGTATCATGGCTGGTTTCCTTGAATCTATTCGAGAGTGCGCCGCGCAGTTCACGCCTGCGCGATGTATATTTGCCGATAGTCCCCCTGTTGAGCCAGAGGCCGTGGCATCCGGCGCACCGGGTTACGTCCGCGTCCTTGGGGAGCATCGGGTCAATGAATGATACAAGCTCACGCGCGCACCTCGGGCACTCATACCCGTTTTTTTTGAGGGGAGCGATGGCGTTTGAAGCAATAAATGCCGCAGTGTCCACGTGAGCGAGAGTTTTCAAGCTTTCATCCGTGAGAAAGTAAAGCTCCCATCTGTCGAACCAGACCCCGCCGCATCTTTCGCATTGGTCCACTATTATGACGCGGCCGTAGTTGGCCTCGGTGTAGACTTCATGCAATTGCGCGCCGCATTCAGGGCATTTTACGGGGTCTTTGACACCGGTCATTTTTTAACCTGCCGGCTGTAGATGTATGCCATTTTTTGGAGCCTCTCTATGCGCCTTTCAATTGGCGGGTGGGTTGAGAGTATGTCTGCCACAAACCCCTCACGGTCGTCTATCTTACGGCGCAAAGGGTCGCTTATGAAAAGATGCGCCGTGCCGCGTCTCGCGCCCTTGAGCGGCGATGAGACGCCGGATATCTTGGAGAGCGCGGAGGCGAGCGCGCCGGGGTTGCGCGTAAATTCCGCGGAGCTTACGTCCGCCTGATATTCCCTATTTCTCGATATCGCCATCGCCATTATCCTCGACACTATCGGAGAGACGAGGACGAAAAGTCCGATAAAGAGCATGATGAGGGCGGGTATCCCGCTTTTTCTGCGCGTCCTCACCCCGCCGTATCTCCACGCCCTTATGGCCCAGTCCGAAAGGAGCGATACGGTCCCAAGCAGCACGGTAACGAAAGTCATCGTGAGGATGTCTCTGGATTTTACGTGCCCCAACTCATGCGCGATTACGGCCTGAAGTTCGTCCCTGCTCATAATGTCGAGGAGTCCTTCTGTCACGCCGACGGAGGCGTTTTGAGGGTTTCTGCCGGCAGCGAAGGCGTTGGGCGCAGGGTCGGCTATGACGTATACCTTTGGCATCGGCATCCCGGAGGCGATACACATCTCGGTTACGACGTTATGCAGCGTTTTGTGTTTGGGATTCGTGAAGTCGAGGGCCGTTGCGCCGAGGGAATGGAGGACTATGCCGGCGCCGTAAAAGTAAGAGACCATCCCGTTGACGGCGGCAAGGACCGCGGCAGCGGCCGTGAACACGGGAAGACTAATTGCGCGCAGCCCGCCGTTCATGTAAACGTCAACGGCGAACCCCACGATGAGCGCGAAGACGAAGAACGAAAACATCAAGAGAATGGTGACGAATTTATTTCTTTTTTGCTGTGAGTAGATGTCGGTCATGGGGATAGGGGGGTGGTTTGGCAAGGAGTCCGGTAGCTCAGGGCGTTAGCCCTGAAGGTCTCAGGCCTGAAGGCCTGAGCTACGGTCTGAGCTACGGTCCTGACGGCCTCAGGCCTAAAGGCCTGAGCTACGGTCTGAGCTTCAAATCCACCACCGGCGTCTGCCTCTCGGTTTCAACGACCTGAAAAAATTCCGCGGCCTTGAAGCCGAATCCCCCGGCTATGAGCACGGCGGGGAAGGTCTGCTGCCGCGTGTTAAAGAGCGCCGTAAGGTCATTGTAGAACTGGCGCGCGAAACTTATGCGGTTTTCGGTTGACGTGAGTTCTTCTTGAAGTTGGAGTATGTTTTTGTTGCTCTTGAGGTCCGGATAGCTCTCCACGAGCGCGAAGAGTTTGCCGAGCGCCTGCGTGAGCATATTCTCGGCCATGCCTTTTTCGGCGATGGTTGCCGCGCCTACGGCCTTTGACCGCGCCTCGATTACCTTAGTAAGCGTGTCTCGCTCAAATTCCATCGCGCCCTTGACCGTATTGACGAGGTTTGGGATGAGGTCGTGGCGTCTCTTGAGCTGAACGTCAATTTGACGCCAGGCGTTTTCCACCTGATTTTTCATGGCCACGAGGCCGTTGTAGACGAGTATGACCCAGAGGATTATTGCGGCGATTATGATTATGGGCGCGAGGTAGTACAGCATCGGGGATCCTTATTTATCGGCCTTTCTGAAAAAAAGCTGCATCTCAAATAAACTTCCAAATGTCTTCAATTAATAAATTGTCAAAGGTTTTGATATGATACTTGGGTACCTTTTCAGTTTTCCATGCGGGTTCAGGTTTGCAACCAGCGGTAGCTCAGGGCTGTAGCTCAGGCCTTCAGGCCTGAGAGTTTATCAGGGCTAAAGCACTGAGCTACACGGCCTGCGTTTTTTATAAGGATACTGAGGGGAGGGGGCGTTGTCAAGGATTGTCGGGGGTTATGACTCCTCCC
>JACRCC010000078.1 GCA_016234405.1 Deltaproteobacteria bacterium
GGGAGGAGTCATAACCCCCGACAATCCTTGACAACGCCCCCTCCCCTCAGTATCCTTATAAAAAACGCAGGCCGTGTAGCTCAGTGCTTTAGCCCTGATAAACTCTCAGGCCTGAAGGCCTGAGCTACAGCCCTGAGCTACAAACGGGTGAACCCTTGATCATCGGCGTCCCAAAAGAAATAAAAGACAGCGAATACCGCGTGGGCATGGTGCCCTCTGGCGCGCGCGCCCTGAAAGACGCGAGCCACTCCGTGCTTGTCGAGACCAACGCGGGTCTCGGAAGCTCCATAACCGACGCGGAGTATAAAGACGCGGGCGCGGAGATAATCCAGAGCGGCGAAGAGGTCTACAAAAGGGCCGAACTCATCGTCAAGGTCAAAGAGCCGAGACCGCAGGAATATAAATACTTCCGCGACGACCTCGTGATATTCACCTTCTTTCACCTTGCTGCGGACAAAGCCCTTGCCGACGAGCTTTTGAAAAGCGGCGTCACGGCAATAGCCTACGAAACCGTCGAGCTTGACGACAAGACCCTTCCCATACTCTCGCCAATGAGCGAGGCGGCGGGCAGGCTCTCGGTGCAGGCGGGCGCGAATTTTCTGATGCGTCCATCCGGAGGACGCGGCGTGCTCTTGGGCGGCGTGCCCGGAGTGGAAGCCGGGTGCGTGGCAATACTCGGCGGCGGCATCGTTGGGAGGAACGCCGCAAAGGTCGCGGTCGGACTCGGCGCAGAGGTGATTGTCCTCGACGTCAAACTCGAAAGGCTCAGGCAATTCGACGCGGAATTCAACGGCCGCGTAAAACCCCTCATGTCGAATTCGTATAACGTCGTCAAGGCACTGAAAAGATGCGATCTCCTCGTGGGCGCGGCCCACTCCCCCGGGGCAAGGACGCCCAAGCTCGTTACCCGCGAGATGGTGGCCATGATGAAAAAGGGCGCGGTCATAGTGGACGTGTCGGTTGATCAGGGCGGGTGCGTGGAGACCATACGCCCGACGACCCATTCAAACCCCACTTATTACATATCCGGAGTGGTGCACTACGGGGTTGCGAACATGCCGGGCGCAGTGCCGCGCACCTCGACCTTCGCCCTCACCAACGCCACCCTGCCCTTTGTAATGACTATGGCCAACCTCGGCCTCAAAAAAGCCGCAGCAACGGACCCGGCAATCAAAAAAGGCGTGAACATCCACGCGGGCCGCGTTACCCATCCCTCCGTGGCCGAGGCCCTGTCAAGAGATTTCGCGCAGCTGAACCTCAAGTAGCCCTCTCCCGCATGCCCAGCGCCACTTTCCGACTCATACGCTTGCAAGACAACGAAGGCTTGTGATGGAAAGTGGTGCTGGGCATGCCTCCGGATATTACCAAACCATAAAACCCCCTGAAATCCCGCGCTTTTTCCTTGACTCGACTTGTCAAATGAGATAATTTTTAATATTCGCGTAAAACCTTGTTTGACGGTTTTTCAGGGATAAAGGAACCCTCCATTGGAAGACAAACGAGAAGATAAAAGCCAAGAGTACCATCAGAGGCTTTCCAAGCTCGCGGAATTGAGAAAGGCCGGGGTTGACCCCTATCCCAACGACTTCAAACCCTCGCACACCTGCGCGTCCATCATAAAAGAAGCGGGAGGCTTTTCAAAAGAAGAACTCGATGCGAAAAACATAAACGTAACTCTCGCCGGGCGCATCGTGGCCATACGGGACTTCGGCAAGGCGTCTTTCATCCACGTTCAGGACAGGACCGGCAGGCTTCAGGGATACGTAAAAAAAGACGCGCTCAACGAAAAAGATTTTTCGGTCTGGAAACTCCTCGATATGGGCGACACGGTCGGACTCGAAGGCAGGGTCTTTAAGACCCGGACAAACGAACTTACGGTCGAGGCAAAGGCTGTAAAACTCCTTTCAAAGGGCCTGCACCCCCTGCCCGAAAAATGGCACGGCCTTACGGACGTGGAGGCGCGCTACAGGCAGAGATACCTTGACCTGATGGTAAACCCGGCGGTCAGGGAGGTCTTCATCAAGAGGACGGCCGTCGTGAAGTTCATACGGAATTTTCTCGCTGAAAGGGACTACGTGGAGGTCGAGACCCCGATGCTCCAACCCATCCCCGGAGGGGCCGCGGCAAAACCATTCAAGACGTTTCACAACGCGCTCGGGTGCGAACTGTATCTCAGGATTGCGCCTGAGTTGTATCTCAAAAGGCTCGTGGTCGGAGGGCTTGAGCGCGTATTCGAGATAAACAGAAATTTCAGGAACGAAGGCGTGTCCACGCAGCACAACCCGGAGTTCACCATGCTCGAATTCTATCAGGCATACGCGACCTTCATTGACCTGATGGGACTGACCGAGGAGATGATAAGCCAACTTGCCCTGCATTTGCACGGCTCCATGAAGATAAACTATCAGGGCACGGAGCTTGATTTTACCCCCCCGTGGACAAGGATAACCGTGAAAGACGCGGTCCTCAAATACTCCAATGCGGACGCCGCAATTTTCAGCGACAGGGTAATAGCTTTACAATTCGCAAAAGACCTCGGTCTCGACCCGCCAACGGGCATAAGCCACGGCAAGATCATACTCGAGATATTCGAAAAGACGGCGGAGCACCGGTTCATGCAGCCTACTTTCGTCACGCACTACCCGCTCGAGGTTTCTCCTCTTTCGAGGAAAAACGCGGCGGACCCGGCAACGGTTGACAGGTTCGAGCTTCTCGTGAACGGTCGTGAGATTGCAAACGCATTCTCGGAATTGAACGACCCGATTGACCAGAGGGAAAGATTCCAAAGCCAGATAAAGGAGCGCGAGGCAGGGGACGCGGAGGCGCACCTGATGGATGAGGACTTCGTGACGGCCCTTGAGTACGGGATGCCGCCCGCGGCCGGAGAGGGCATCGGCATAGACAGGCTCGTGATGCTCATGACGGACGGCGCGTCCATCCGGGACGTGATATTTTTTCCTTTGCTTCGCAAATAGGACGCCAACGATGATGTCATACGAACTTTTCATAGGGCTGCGGTATCTGAAGGCCAAGAGGAAGCAGACCTTCATATCGGTCATTACGTTCATCTCGATACTCGGAATAACCGTCGGCGTAACCGCGCTCATCATAGTCCTCTCGGTGATGAACGGTTTTGAGGAGAACCTTAAGGAGAAGATACTCGGCATAAACGCAAACATCGTGGTTACGAGTTTCGGCAAAGGGTTAAAGGACTATGACCGCGTGACCGGTGAAGTCAAGAAACTAAACGGCGTCATAGGCGCAACGCCCTTCACCTACAATCAAGCCATGATATCCGGGAATACGGGGACGCTCGGCGTGGTGGTTCGCGGCGTTGACACGAAGACCATAGGCTCCGTTACCGTGCTGCCCGACAAGATAAAAAAAGGTTCTCTTGAGGGGATCAACGCCGCGTTCAGCGGCCATACCGGCGGTTCAACTAAGGGGGCATTGCCCGGCATCGTGCTCGGAAAAGAACTTGCAAGGACCATCGGCGCGGGCGTGGGCGACACGGTCGCCGTCATATCCCCCCTGGGCGCGATGACGGCCGCTGGGCCGGCGCCGAGGATGGCGCAGTTCAACGTGGCCGGGATATTCGAGCTCGGCATGTACGAATACGACTCAACCCTTGCGTTCACCTCTCTCGATTCCGCGCAAAAATTCTTCCGCCTCGGAAACGCGGCCTCCGGCGTGGAGGTCAAGATAAGAGATATTTACGAGGCCGACAAAATTGCGGACAATATAATGACCTCTCTCAAAGGCTCATATTGGACGCGGACGTGGATGGAGATGAACAAAAATCTCTTCTCGGCCTTGAAGCTCGAAAAGGCGGCCATGTTCATAATACTCACGCTCATCATCCTCGTGGCGGCGTTGAACATAATAAGCACGCTGATAATGGTCGTGATGGAAAAGGGCAAGGACATCAGCATACTCAAAAGCCTCGGCGCGACGTCCGGCTCGGTCATGAAGATATTCATGATAGAAGGCTTAATCATAGGGTTTACCGGGACGCTGCTGGGCGCGATAATCGGGTGCGCGGCGGCGTTGAATTTGGAAGCCATCGTGCATTTAGTCGAGGAGATATTCCGCTTCCGCGTGCTGCCGCCGAGCGTTTACTACATTGACAAATTTCCGTCCAAGGTCGAGCCTTCTTTCGTCATCGTGATAGCGCTCGTCTCCATAGGCATAAGTTTTCTCGCAACGCTCTACCCGTCGTGGCAGGCTTCGCGTTTCGACCCGGTAGAGGGTCTCAGGTACGAGTGAGGCGCTGCGCGCGGCAATTAAGGCAACGTGAACCGGGGCTTGCGGCGTGAAGGCCCCGTTGCACGGCACAAAATACTCGGAGTTACCGGGGTCATAATGGCAGCGCTTGACGCCGCAACGGTTTCAGCGGCAAAAAACTCAGCGGAAGATTTCTTCTCCAAGGGTAAATTTCAGGAGGCGTTCTCCGCCTACGAGAAGATAAAGCCTTACGGCGAAAAAGACCCGCGCATATTCATGCGCTTGGGAGACATCGCAAGAAAGACAGGTGACGACGCCGCGGCGATAGGCTATTACAAAGACACGGTCAGGGCGTATATAAAACAGGGCTTTGCCATCAAGGCCATAGCCGTGTGCAAGATGATAATCGGCATTGACCCGTCGCAAAAGGAGATAGAGAAAAAGATAGCGGATATGTGCGCGCGCGGCCCCGGGGGCGGGACGGGAGGCGCGCCCACGGCCGCGCCCGCTCCCGCGCCCGCACAGCCCGGCGCGCACAAAGCCCAGCCGCCGCCTGCCGCGCAAGGGGCGCAGCAGCAAAAAGAGTCGCCGAGAAAACTCCCGAGGACGCCCTTGTTTTCAGACCTCACGGAGCCGGAATTCATCGAGGTGCTGAAAAAGGTAAAGTCAAGAAGCGTCCCAGCCGGGGAATTCCTCTTCAAGGAGGGCGACAGAGGGGATTCCATATTCATATTGGTTGAAGGCTCAATCGAGGTCATCGGACACGCAAAGGACGGAACTCTTGTTACGCTTGCGACCCTGCAGGAAGGGGCGCTCTTCGGAGAGTTTGGGTTTTTCTCCGGCGCAAAGAGGACGAGCGGCGTCAAGGCCGCCGAACCGGCGACTATACTCGAGCTGACGAAGGCCGACATGAACGACATCATAACGAGGCACAAAAGGGTCGAGGCCGTGCTCTTCGATTTTTACAAATCGCGCGTAGTGGACAGGCTCATGGGACTCTCGGCCATATTCAAACCGATAAACAAGACCGACAGAAAAGAAATCCTCTCCCGCCTCTCCCTCGTGAAATTCCAAAGGGGCGACGACATAGTCAAAGAGGGCGACAAGGGCGAGACCATGTACCTGATTAAAAACGGCAGGGTGGAGGCATGGGTCAAGGGTAAGGGCGCAGAGAGGATACTCCTTGCGGAACTCGGAGAAGGGGATTTCTTCGGCGAGATAGCGCTTGCGACAAGCAAACCCCGCGTGGCCACGGTCAGCGCCGTCGAGGACGTCGAGCTCGTGGCCTTCTCCAGATCCATGATAAAGGACATCCTCGCCAAGTACCCCGAGGTCAAGCAAACGCTCGAGCGCGTCATAAAAGAGCGCGTCGGCGACACCGCCAAGGCGCGCGAACAGCGCGCAGCGGTGCTGGTATAGCGGACGATGAACTTAGACCTCATCACCGTAAAGGAATTGTACAAGACCTACTCGTCTTCCGGGAAAAAGGTGGAGGTTTTAAAAGGGATTGACCTCTCGGTAAAAAAGGGGGAGACCGTCGCCGTGGTGGGCGCAAGCGGGGCCGGCAAATCCACCCTCATGAACATAATGGGCGCGCTCGACAAACCAACCTCCGGCGCGGTGCTCTACGGGGGAGAACCGGTATTCGTAAAAGACGACAAGAAACTCGCCGCGTTCAGAAATAGTTCCGTCGGATTCGTATTCCAGTTTCACCACCTTCTGCCGGAATTTACGGCAGCGGAAAACGTCATGCTGCCGGCGCTCATCGGCGGCGCGTCCTTCGAGGAGGCAAGGACAAGGGCCGAAACGCTCCTAAAGGAGGTCGGCCTTGGGGCGCGCCTGAACCACAAGCCCGGGGAACTCTCAGGGGGAGAGCAGCAAAGAACCGCCATAGTGCGGGCGCTCATGCAGAACCCCGGCGTCGTGCTCGCGGACGAGCCGACCGGCAACCTCGACACGAAAACAGGGGAAGAGGTCTTCGATATCCTCATCGGCCTAAACAGGGACAAGGGCACGACCATGATAATCGTCACGCACAACGAAAGGCTCGCGGGCAGGCTCGGCAGAATCCTTAGAATGGCGGACGGCAGGATTGTGGAAGGATAAAACAGTTGCCGGTTATCGGTTATCGGTTTAAGGACGATTATTTTTTACCTTCACCGATAACCGATAACCGTCCACCGATAACCGGCTCGGAAATACAAAAAGGGGCGCATGCAGATTGAGGGATACAAGAGGGCTTTTCATCTTTTTCATCATACTACAGTTGCTCATCCTGCGTCCGGCTTTTTGCGCGCCTGAGTCGACGCCTCGCGGCGCGGGGGCAATCAACGCGGGTGTCTTGCTCGTGCCCTTTGACATGGACGCTTCACCCGGCGTCGAGCCTGACGCCTCAAATGTCACGGCTTGGAGAAGAAACGTCATGAACTCTCTGGCCTCGGCGCTCGAGTCCCAAGGTGCCGGGATAGCCGGGATAGACATAATCAAGGGGCTTATGCTCCAAAAGGGCGTGAGCAAGTTCTCGGAGGCGGACATCAAAGGGATTGCCAAAGATGCGCGGGCCGACTTCGCGGTCACGGGCGCCATGTTCAAGACATCCGGGACGCTCCATATCGTTTGGCGCGTACTCATCCCTGACACCGGCGAGACGCTCGCCCTCTACTCGAGGTCTTTTCTGTCGGACACGGACGCCGCGGGCGCGATGAAGGAATCCGCAGGGGTCATGCTCGGAAAGATGCTCTCCGCTCTAAAGGCGCGGCCGGCCCAAAAAACAGGCGTCATTGACAATATCGCCGCGGCAGGCAACAAACGGGTGGATACCGAGGCCGTGCTCAAAAAGGTCGTGAGTAAGACCGGAGAACCCTTCTCTCCGGATGACGTCAAAGACGACATAAGAAACATCTACGGCACC
The DNA here is from genome assembly GCA_016234405.1 of Deltaproteobacteria bacterium. Taxonomy (GTDB): domain Bacteria; phylum Desulfobacterota; class GWC2-55-46; order GWC2-55-46; family GWC2-55-46; genus JACRCC01. The sequence continues at coordinate 7,136 of JACRCC010000078.1, forward strand.
GGCTACTTCGACGACGTAACGGCCGACATCTCGGATACGGCCTCGGGCCGCACGCTGACCTTCATCGTCAAGGAGATGCCGTTCATAAGGAAGGTCGAATTCCGCGGAAATAAAGAACTCAAAGACGAAAAGATAAAGGACTCCATAACCGTCAAGGAAAACACGGTCCTCGACAGGGTGCTGCTCGGCGCCACCGCGGACAAGATAAAGGCCCTCTACGCGGATGAGGGATATTACCTCGCCGCGGTAAAGCCCGTCGTAAAGACCGACGGCGTCGAGGCGGCCGTAACCTTCGAGATAAACGAAGGCCCTGAGGTGCGGGTAAAGAGGATAACGGTGATAGGAGCAGACCTCATCTCAGAGGATAAAATAAAGGGCGTCATGCGGACCGACGAGGCCGGGTTTTTCACAAGCCTCTCCGGTTCCGGAAAATTCAACGAGCACGTCTTCCAGAACGACCTCACCCTCATCATGGGAAAATACTTTGACTCCGGATACATAAACGCCGATATCCTCGACCACAGGGTGCTTCTCTCCGAAGACAAACGGTGGTTTTACATAACCATAGCGCTCTCCGAGGGCGGACAATTCAGCGTGGGAAAGATTGACGTTCAGGGCGACATGCTCCCGGACACGGGGCGCGAGGAACTCGCCGGCAAGATAAAGCTCTCCTCAGGGGACACATTCAACAGGAGTAAACTCTCCCACGGGCTGGACGCCTTAGCCGACGTTTACGGTGACAAAGGCTACGCCTACGCGGACATCAAGCCCGTCACGCGGATAGACGCTGAGAGGAAAATCGTTGACATAACCGTTGAGATAAAGAAAAACGAACTCGTCTACATCGAGAGGATTGACATAAGCGGCAACACCAAGACGCAAGACAAGGTCATACGGCGGGAATTCGAACTCGCCGAGGGGGACCTCTTCTCGTCGTCCGGGCTCAAGAGGAGCAAAAACGGGCTCAAGCGCCTCGGCTACTTCGAGGACGTAAATATCGCCCAGACGCAGGGCAGCGCCCCTGACAAGGCAAAGCTCGACGTCGGGGTGAAGGAAAGACCCACTGGCGCGGTATCTCTGGGCGCGGGATACAGCTCGGTTGACAAGATAGTCGGCACGGCCTCCATTTCGCAGAGCAACTTCATGGGCACAGGCGTCAAACTCGAACTCTCGGGGACCGTAAGCTCGAAATCTTCCCGGTACAATCTCGGCATATACGAGCCGTGGCTCTTCGACAAGCCCATATCCACCGGTTTCGACCTCTACAACACGGACCGCGACTATCCCGACTTCAAGATACGAAAGAACGGCGGGGACATAAAGGTCGGATTCCCCGTAAGCGGCAGGGACACGCGCGGATATATGACCTACAGGCTCGAAGACATACACATAAGGGACGTGGCGGCCAACGCCTCGCCGCTCCTGAAAAAACAGGCGGGCAAGAGCACCTTGAGCAGCGTCGAGGGTACGCTCAAAAGGGACTCGCGGGACGACGCCTTCTTTCCCAACGAAGGCTCGGTTGCCGTACTCTCAGCCGAATACGCGGGCGGGGTTATCGGCGGGTCCCGCTCATTCGTAAAATACTCGCTCGACGGCGTGAAATACGTCCCGTTTTTCTGGGAGACCACGTTTTCGCTCCGCGCAGGCGCGGGCTTCGTTCAGGGTCACAGCGGCAAAGATGTCCCTGTGGACGAACGATTCTATCTCGGCGGGATAAACACCCTGCGCGGTTTTCGCACCCGTTCCATCGGGCCTAAGGACCCGGCTACCGGAGAGATTATCGGCGGAAACACGATGGCCCTCATGAGCGCGGAGTTCATCTTCCCGCTCCTGCCCGAGCAGGCGATAAAGGGCGTTATATTCTACGACGCCGGAAACGCCTATCAGGGCAGGATTGATTTGGGAGACTTGAGACATGGCGCAGGAGTGGGACTCAGATGGTTCTCGCCGCTCGGCCCCCTGAGATTCGAGTTCGGCATGAATCTCGACAGACGCCCCGGCGAAAAGGCCCACCAGTGGGACTTCACCATCGGAGCCAATTTTTAAAAGCCGCGCGGCCGCAAGATGCGGTATAATAACCTCAAAAAAAAGGATGGACAAAATGAAAACAATGAAAAAGGTCTTTATCGCGGCGTGTCTTGCGGTCTTTGCGGCCGCCGCAGGGGCGCACGCGGCGGAAATCAAGATAGCCCATGCGAACCTTCAGAGGGCGCTAAACGAATGCGAGGCCGGGAAAAAGGCGAAGGACATCTTGGCCGAGGAGGCTAAGAAGTACGCGGACCTGCTTGACGCGAAACAGGAAGACCTTAAAAAACTCAAGGAAGAAATAGACAAGAAATCCAACGTCTGGTCAAAAGAGGCAAAAGAGGCGAAAGAGACCGAGTTCATGCAAAGGAGTCAGGAGTTCGAGCGCCTCTACGAGGAGTACGGGAAACAATTGAACGACAAGAAACTCCAGCGCGAGGACGAGATAATAAACGGCCTGCGCAAGACCGTGGACGAGATTGCCAAGAAAAAGGGTTACACCTACGTCTTTGAGCGCTCGGTCGGGGGCCTGCTCTACGCCCCTGAGACCGACGACATAACGGACGAGGTCATAAAGCAGCACAACAAGAAGTTCAAGGCAAAAGAATAGGGGCTGCGCCTCAACGCCAAAACCCCTCAAGGGATTATATGCCGGCAAAAAAAACCCTTACCCTTCTTGAAATCGGCAGGCTCACGGCAGGGCGGGTCTCAGGAGACGCGCAAACGGTAATCGCCGACGTGGCCGCCATTGACTCGGCCGGGCCCGGTCAGATAACGTTTCTCGCGGACAGGGCCAACGCAAAGCTGCTCAAATCCACCAAGGCTTCGGCCGTCATCGTAAAGGGAGGCGAATACGCGGATGCGGCGGGGATGAACCTTGTCCTTGTCAAAAATCCGCAGATTGCATTCGCCGCCATGCTTGAGGTCTTCCGTCCCGGATACATCCCCTTGCCCGGCGTTCATCCGTTGGCGTCGGTGCACGCCGGGGCGCGGCTCGGCCAGGGCGTTTCCATACAGGCTTTCGCCGTGGTTGAAGAAGGCGCCTCGATAGGGCAGGGCGCCGCGCTCTTCCCCGGCGTATACGTCGGCAAAGACGCCGAAATAGGCGCGGATGCCGTCATCTACTCAAACGTCTCCGTGAGAGAGGGATGCAAGGTCGGGGACCGGGTCATCATCCACTGCAACTCGGTCATCGGGAGCGACGGCTTCGGCTACGCTTGGGAGGACGGCAGATACTTCAAGCTGCCTCAGAGGGGCATAGCGCGCGTCGAGGACGACGTGGAGTTGGGCGCGTGCGTTACCGTTGACAGGGCAGCCCTCGGAGAGACCGTCATAGGCAGGGGGTCAAAGATTGACAACCTCGTACAGATAGCGCACAACGTCCATGTCGGAGAAAACTCGATTATCGTGGCCCAGGCCGGCATCGCGGGTTCGACCCGCGTTGGCTGCCGCGTTCAGATAGGCGGACAGGTCGGCATCGTCGGGCACATCACGATAGGCGACAACGTGATGATAGGCGCAAAGAGCGGGGTCTCGGCGGACCTGCCCTCCGGCGGGGTCTTCTCCGGCATACCGGCCATACCGCACGGTGATTGGCTCCGTGCGCAGAGCATCTACGCAAAACTCCCGGAGTTGAAAAAAAAGATTTCAGAATTGGAAAAACGCCTCAAGGCGCTTGAGGAGAAACCGGCCGGGAAGGACGGTTGAAATCGGTTATCGGTTTGTAGGATGGGTGAAGCGCACCCATCAAAAACCGCGCATGACCCTTTCATAAGGAGAACCCATGATAGACATCAAGGAGATCCAGAGCATACTTCCGCACAGGTATCCATTCCTTCTCATTGACAGGATATTGGAATTAGACCCCGGCAAAACCGCCCGCGGGATAAAAAACGTAACGATA
>JACRCC010000079.1 GCA_016234405.1 Deltaproteobacteria bacterium
TCCGGCTACTTCAGCATGGAAAAAGACGGCTCCGGCAGAACCATGCTGAAGACCGGGCCTAAGTTTTTCGACCTCGCGCACATACGCCTATACCTGATGGACGGGCAGCCCTTTGCGGATCCCGTGCGGGTAAACGGCGTGCCCGGGATGCGGCTTGTCTACGAGTCGGACGAAGAGTCGGACATACGCGATTTTTTTCAGGAGGTCAAGCATATAAAGATATTCGAGCGCGTGCCGGGCGCGGTCATAAGGGGACAAGCGCGGCCCGGCGAGAGGGTTTTTGCCGAGGGCATCGCGCATACGAACCGGGGCAGGGGCTTTTTGGTGAGCGCCGGCGCGCTCACCGGCGCAAAGGGGGTTTTCGAGTTGAGGGTTTATTACCCGTCGAAGACGCCGTATGAAAACGGCATAGGCGTTGCTGGGCCGTATACCGTAAGGGCCGGGCAAAAGTCCTTTCGCGTGGCCGTAACGGAAGACGCCGTCACAGGCGGAAAGGTCATCGAAGCCGACCCTGCGTCAAGATAATCGGCCTCGCTTACTGCGCACAAACCTGTTGACTTTGCTCTATTTTGTATGTTAAAAGATGCGTCTACGCCGCTCGCGGGATTATTTATCAGTATCCGATAGAGGGCGCGTTATGGCCGAAGAAAAAAAAGACGCGGGTCAAAAGGGCAAAAAGGGCCTCGGCCCTGAGAAAATTGGCGCGGACGAAGACGTGGGCGGCGGGGTCTTCAGGAGCCTCTCGACGCTCACCTCCATGGGGATTACCCTTGTAGCCTCGACGTTCATCGGGCTTATAATCGGCATTTATTTAGACGGATATTTTTCGACGCACCCGTGGTTAACGTTGATTTTTTTACTTCTTGGCATTGTCGCGGGCTTTAAAAACATATACTCTCTTATAAAAAGGTATGGCGTCTGGCACTGACCCGTTCAAATCTATCACCGGAGGCGCGGCCAAAAAGGCCGGGCGTATAAATTTTATTGCCGGGGCCGCGGGGATAATCGCGTCTCTTATATTGGACAATCCAACTGCCCTTGCGCTCGCGGCGGGCTTTGTAGTAGGCTCAATTGACATCCTCTGGCTCCTGCATATCGCGCGCCAAGGGTTGCACATAGAGTCTCAAAAATCGGCGCGCTCGGTGGTTATCGGCTATTATCTCAGGTTCGGCGCGACGGTTGCGGCCTTCGCCATACTCATTTCAAAAAGGATTATCAGCCCGTGGCCGCTGATTGTAGGCTTTACCTTGGCCCTTTTCAGCGTCATAGGCGTCATGATATACGCCGCAAGAGAGGAGATGTTCAAAGATGCATGACATAATCGTTCCTGCGTTCGGTCTTCACGCCCACACGATAATAACCATTTATATCGCCGTCGGGCTTATCCTGTTCTCCGCGATAATGTCGAGGCGCTTGAAACTCGTGCCCGGAAAAACCCAGTCGCTCTTTGAACTTGTGATAAAAATCTTCATGGATATGGTTGACAAGAACATGGGGCACAAGGGACAAAAATACTTTCCGTTCATAATGACGCTCGTGCTGCTCATCTTCTTTTCAAACGCGCTGGGCCTCGTGCCCGGGATGCTGCCGCCTACGGCGAACTTAAACACCACCGTCGGGTTGGCGCTTTGCGTATTCTTCACGACCCACATTATCGGATTCAAGGAACACGGCGCCAAATACCTAAAACACTTCTCAGGCCCGTTCTGGTGGCTTACCCCGCTCATGGTGCCCATAGAAATTATCGGACACCTTGCAAGGCCCATGTCGCTCTCTTTGCGTCTATTCGGCAATATGATGGGCCATGAGCAGATAGTCATGGTGCTCCTCATCCTCATGCCTTTCGGATATCCCCTGCTTGCGCTGTCAACGGTCATGGGCGTGCTTGTGATATTCCTTCAGACGTTTATCTTCTCGCTCTTATCCATGCTCTACATAGCCGGGGCGCTCGAAGGGGCGCACTGAAGGCCGTTACCTGCTCCGGCTTTTCTTGACAACGGCCGATAAAAACCCTATAATATCACTGCTCTAAATCAGCAAGCGACAAAGAGGCCGGCTTGACTTACTTGACGGAATAAGGGAGTAATTGAAAATGAACCTTGCGATATACGGCGATTCTTTAGACGGTTATATGGCCGAGATCAACCGGTATCCCGTGCTCTCCGTTGAAGACGAGTTCAAGGTGGCCGAGAGCTATTGGAAATACAAAAAAATCGAGGACGCGCATAAGCTCGTCACCTCGAACCTGAGGTTCGTTGTGAAGATCGCCTTTGAGTTCCGCAGCTACGGGTGCAGGCTCGCTGACCTCATACAGGAAGGCAACATCGGGCTGATGAAGGCCGTAAAGAAGTTCAACCCCTACAAGGGCTTCAAGCTCATCACCTACGCCTCATGGTGGATACGGTCTTACATTCAAGACTTCATCCTTCGCAACAAAAACCTCGTAAAACACAACGCAAAGGCGCTCAAAAAAAACCTCTTCTACAAAAAAGACCCCGCCTTTGTTGGAGCGGACACGCTTGCGACGGCGGACGCCCATTACGCGCGCGGCGAGGAGGCCGGAGAGAGTCGCCCCCTTGCGGTGGAGGATTTTTCACCGGAACTCTCGCTCAACGCCGAGGTTTCAAATGAAAAGACGACCCATCTTGATCTCCTGAAAGACGACTTTGCCGACCCTGCCGATGCAATGGCCAAAAAGCAAGAGCAACGTTTCGCCAAAAAGACGGTTACCACGGCCATTGCCAAGCTCACACCCAAGGAGCGGCTTGTGGTGGAAAAAAGGCTCCTTACCGAAGAACCGTCAAGCTTGCAGTCCCTCGGCAACACCCTCGGGGTGACCCGCGAGCGCGTAAGGCAAATCGAGAGCAATGCCATGAAAAAACTCAAAGAAGTCCTCTCTCCCCAACCCGCGTTTTAACCCACGACCCGCGCCCGCAGTCCGTCAACCCCTGCATCTTTTAGCGTCCTCTGTTATAATCTCGATAAGCACGGCGCCGGTTGCGTTTTTCCTTTACAGGCGGCCTCATTAGTGCTATTAAGTATCTGTAAATAAAGCCTTTTTGCCCAGCGCCACTTTGCTGCACGGTGTGATTTATTAAACGATATGCTTTCGTGATGCAAAGTGGCGCTGGGTATGCTCCCAAAAACCGGCCCACGGACGTTCCTTCCATTAACGAGTCCCCGGAGGGGATTGTGGAAAAAAGGCCCACTGCGGCTTATATAAACGTAGGCGCGCTTAAACATAACTACTCTCGGATGCGCGAAATGATACCGCCTGACGTAAAGATGATGGCCAGAGTCAAGGCCAACGCCTACGGCCACGGCGACGCGCAATGCGCGCGCATCTTCGAGGACGCGGGCTGCGACTCCCTTGGGGTCGCCCTCCCGGAAGAGGGCGCGGCCCTTCGTAAGGCCGGCATCAAACTGCCCATAGTCGTGCTCGGGGGGATATTCCCCGGACAGATAAAAGACATCTTCGAGCTTGACCTTACGCCCGTGGTCTTCGACATAAGCACGGCGCGGCTCTTATCATCGTATGCGCGGTCATCAGGCAAGACCAAAGACATCCACGTAAAACTCGACACGGGCATGGGCAGGCTCGGGCTTCTTGCCCATCAGATAGCCCCTTTTTTCAACGCGCTCAAGGACCTGCCCGGCATCCGCGTTCAGGCGCTGATATCCCATTTTTCCGAGTCCGAAGACGTTGAGAGTTCCTTTACCAAGGACCAGCTCAACGCCTTTGTCGAAATAGTCGAGGAGATTAAGGAACTCGGCTTCGACCCGGAGTTCATTGACATGGCCAACAGCGCCGCGGCAATGGCGCACCCCGACACCCACTTGAACCTCGTGCGCCCGGGGATCTCGCTCTACGGGGCATACCCCTCCCCGGCGCTTAAACAAAAGGCCGACTTAAAACCGGCCCTGCAGTTGAAGACCCGCATCCTTCTCCTCAAGAACGTCCCTGCCGGGTTTTTCGTGAGCTACGGCAGAAAATTCGCCACCACCAGGGAATCCGTCATCGCCACGCTCCCCATCGGTTACGCGGACGGCGTGCCCAGAAGGCTCTCAGGCGTGGGCAGCATCCTCGTGCGCGGTAAAAAATGCCCGATAACCGGCGTGGTTACAATGGATATGACCATGTGCGACGTAACCGACGTGCCGGACGTGACCGCAGGGGACGAGGCCGTGATAATAGGCTCTCAAGGCCCGGCCTCCATCACGGTCGAGGACGTCGCGGCGCAGGCAGGCACCATCAGCTACGAGATACTCTGCAACATCTCCGGCAGGGTGCCGAGGATATACGTTTAA
>JACRCC010000014.1 GCA_016234405.1 Deltaproteobacteria bacterium
CACAAAGAATAGTAAAACCCGTTAGCGGGGCGCAAGATAACGGCTGATGCAACGAACAACATCACCGGATACTGTGATTTTTCAAAAAACCCTCAGAAGTGGAGAGGGTGAAGTGTAGGATGGTTTTTCAGGGGTCTCAAATTCTTGAAAAATAAAGGATTTATTTTTCTCGGCAAGGTATTATCTGCGAGCCTTGGAATTTAACCGGACAGTAGTGGCTCTATGACAACGGGCAGAATTTACAAAGCAGCTCTATCGGGTGTTTTCAGCAACCTGTTAGCCGCGCCGGAGCGGTACGCGAAAATTCCTTGACACGGGCAAGCGCGTTGTGTCTTAATGTATGATTGTCCGGTTGCCCTTTGGGCGACGGAAATAACATCTAAAAGAAGAGGGTAGACAGATGAAAAGGACTTATCAGCCGAGCAACAAGAGAAGACTCAGGACGCATGGCTTTTTGGAGCGCATGGCCACCAAGGGCGGCAGGGACGTTATAAACAGAAGACGCGCCAAGGGCAGAAAGCGCCTCAGCGTCACGGTCAGCACGAACAAGTAAGCCGGCGTCATAATGCCCGCGGACCTTGCGAGGAGTAAGATGTTATCGGTTATCCGTTATCAGTTAAGGATAAAAACATATCTTTTTACCATTCACCGATAACCAACAACTGATAACCGATAACCTGTTCGCAATGACGGCATTTCGGGTTTTCAGCAGCCTGTTAGACAAGGGGTAGAGGAGTTTTTGAGCCTTGGGCGCTACCGAAGGCAAGATCAGTGGAATAGATAGGAAAACCTTTAAGAAGGCCGAGAGGCTTTTAAGGCCGGACGAGTTCAGGAAGGTCAGGGACTCCGGCAAAAGGCGCGGGACGAAGAGTTTTACGGTTTGGGTCCGTCTGAACGGTCTGGGGCAGGCGCGGCTTGGACTTGCAGTGAGCGCGAGGTGCGGCAACGCCGTGGTCCGCAATCGGCTCAAGAGGCTCTTGCGCGAGTTTTTCAGGTTGAACAAGGGGCGCATCCCGGATTCAACCGACGTCCTTATATCCGTAAAGACCGCGGGAGCGGTCTATGACGCCGGGTATGCGGCCGTATACTCGGAGTTGGAGCCTGTCCTGCTCAAGCGTGCTTTTTGAGGCCGACCGGGCACGCGGCGTGAACCGGCGTTATCAACCTAATCGGAACGCAATCCCTCGAACATGCCGGGTTTTTTGTATTTTTCAGAAGACATGCTAAAACCGTTCCTAAAGACCATCCTGTATCTCTACAAGAGCATGATCTCTCCATTCCTGCCGCCTTCCTGCAGGTTTTACCCATCGTGTTCTGACTATGCCAAAGAGGCGATAGACCGCCACGGCGCCGCAAGCGGCATGTACTTCGCGGCGAAGAGGCTCTTGCGTTGTCATCCATTTAATGACGGCGGTTACGACCCCGTCCCACAAACGCCGCACAACCACCATGAATAAAGGCTTCGACACGGAAAAAAGGATACTCCTGGCCATCACCCTGTCCATGGGTTTTCTCTTTGGCTACCCATACATCGTAAAATGGATAAACCCGCCCAAGGCCGCGCCGCAGGAGGCAAAAAAGCCCGAAGGCGCGCCGTCTCAGCCAGAGGCGCCCGCTCAGGCTGCGAAGGCCGAGTTGCCAAAGGCCGCGCCGGTTCAACGGAAGGAAGAGTTGTCGACGGTCGAAACCCCGCTGTGGAAGGCCGTATTCACGAACAAGGGCGGCGGCGTAAAGAGCTGGGAACTCAAGAAGTATACGGCTAAGAACGCGCCGGACTCCCCGGTGGTGAACCTCGGCCAGACCATCGCGCTCAAAGGCTCGCTTGACACGCGCGTCATGCCGGAGGCCGGGACGTACGAGGACGTCGTCTTCGACGCCGCGTCCAGGGAGACCGTCTTGCAGGAAGCGGACGCCAAGGAGATCGTCTTTACCGGCACGGCTGTGAAGGGCATTCGCGTGGAGAAGCGCTACAGATTCACCGGCAACGGATACATCATGGACGCCGAGGTTAGGCTTGTAAACGGCGGCAGGGAGACGGTCTCGCTCAAGGCCCAGACCGCCTTGTCAGGCCCTGCGGCGGTCAAGGACATGACCGGGTACCACAGCGGCCCTGTAATATACGATAAGGAAAATGTCATCAGACACAAGGAGAAGGAGGCTGACAAGACCGGAGAGGCCGGCCCCAGGTGGATCGGGATGGAGGATAAATACTTCCTCGCGGCCCTGATGCCCTCGGCCCAGATGCGGAAGGCTCAGGCGGGCTGGAAGACCGAGGCAGGGGCAACGGGTTCTGCCGCGTCGCTCGACGTGCCCGTTGCAAATCTCGCGCCCGGAACGCAGGTCTCGTTCAGCTACGGGGTATTCATGGGGCCCAAGGAGTACGATATGCTCCTTGCACAGAAGGACAGCCTTGAGGAGTCGATAGAGTTCGGCCTCTTTTCCTTCCTTGCCAAGCCCTCGCTTGTGGTTTTGAATTTTTTCAAGCGCTACCTCGCCAACTACGGCGTGGCCATAGTGGTCTTTACCGTGATACTCAAGATCGTCTTCTACCCGCTCACTAAAAAAAGCCTCGATTCCATGCGCGGGATGAAGGACATTCAGCCGCAGCTCGCGGCGATAAAGGAGAAGTACAAGGACAACAAGGAGCGCCTCAACAAGGAGATGATGGAGCTCTACAAGCGCTACAAGATCAACCCGCTCGGCGGGTGTCTGCCGATGGTCCTGCAGATACCGGTCTTCATCGCGCTCTACGAGGTGCTCTACGTGGCCATAGATCTTCGCCACGCGCCGCTGGGACTCTGGATTCGGGACCTCTCCGACAAGGACCCGTATTACATAACGCCGATCATCATGGGCGCGACCATGTTCCTCCAGCAGAAGATGACGCCCACTACCGCAGACCCAATGCAGGCGAAGATAATGCTCTTCATGCCAGTCATCTTCACCTACATGTTCCTGAGCTTCCCGTCCGGGCTCGTCCTCTACTGGCTCGTCAACAACCTCCTCTCCATCGGTCAGCAGTACTGGATACAGAGGACCCCGGCCGCTGCAAAGGCATAGCCGGTTATCGGCAAGGAAATATCTACCGTCCCCGCGCCCCCGGATGCAACTGCCTCCTTTGCCGACGTGGGATTAAGTATGGTGTCCCCGGAATTACCCAAGCAGTACTGGATATAGAGGACCCCGGCCGCTGCAAAGGCATAGCCGGTTATCGACAAGGAAATATCTACCGTTCTCGCGCCCCCGGATGCAACTGCCTCCTTTGCCGACGTGGGATTAAGTATGGTGTCCCCGGAATTACCCCACGGATCAAGCGGCATTGGGGCGAAGGGTTATTAGCAAGGGGATTGAAATCTGAAAACGGAGGACACAAATGCAGAAGTTTATGACGGTCAAAGAGGTCGCTATAGTTTTCAGAAGATCGCACGACACCATCTATTGCTGGATTTTAGAGGGAAACACTTTCAAGAGCATTGTAAAAGTAAAAGACGGTTACCTTATCCCAGAAGATGAGATTAAGAGGGTAATTGAAGAGGGGAGGATCAGAGGACAAACCCTTTGAATGGCCAGAAAGGCCATGTAACTTCCGGCCTCTACCCTACTATCGGTTATGAAGAGGGACTGTTGCGGGTACTTACAGGGCAGAGTCTATACAGCGTTTTATCAGTTCAAAACGTTTTTTATAGTATGGTGAAGATGGCTTCAATCCTTTTAATATTTTGGATGCTGCATCTCTTTTAGCGATTTGCTCAGCGCGATCGGAACCCCAAATGGCAATAGAAAGACTGGAAATCAAATGCGCATAGGGATCATCTTCAAGCTTGTGGTGATGTTCTTCAGACCTTTCAAGAAGTTTTTGAAAAAATAGTACATAATGAGTAATAGCAAAATTATCTCTGATAGTATCAATGCTTTGCATATCACGAACAATAAGAAGCAATGTAAAGAAATGAGTAAGCACTTGACGTTGCACCCACAATCTCACTCGTACATTTTTTCCATCTTTTGTTTTATCGTACAACCCAGACAATTTATTAATCGTATCAGTAAGAGCACTGATATCTAATTTTTTTGATTCGAGAAATAAATCGAAATAATATTTTCTGGTATCCAACATTAAACGTTCTGTAGCAAAACGAATATCCTCCGCACAGCACGCATTATCACGTTCTATCGACTTGGCAAGATATTTATACGCTTTTTCAAGTACAGAACTATCAGTGGATGACCTTCGGACGGCTATGCAGGCAAGATAAGCCGCTTCCCGACCTCGACATATCCCTCGGATGGATGGCTCTAAGTTGTCACTTATCGTTAACGCAGTCTTAGCCAATGTCAAACTGGCATTCCAATGTCCTTTGGCCATAAAAGCCAGGGAATGAACAACATGTGCAAGATAAAGATTTGGATCGATTGTTTCTACTTTTTCGTTTAACGAACGCAATTCTTCTAACTGAGAATCTGGAATTTCCTTTCCAATATTGTCCAACAATATTCTAACTATTACCACGGCAATCAAACAGTTTAATCATGCCGCATAGCTGATTTTCGGGTGTTTGAAGTATTTGGCGACCCTGCCGGGCAGTTTCTGCAACATGCGCATGTACGAGACCATCTTGCGTTTCAGTTCCTTCTCGTTTCTCGCAAGCGCCCCGCTGTGCATCCCACACTTCACGCCGCAGTTAAGGTATTCATCGGGGTTCAACTCCGGCGAATACGACGGTAGGTAAAACACTTCAATCTCTTCCGCGTGCTCCGCGACCCACTGCTTCACCATCTTGCCGTGGTGTGTTTTGAGGTTGTCCACGACCAGAAATA
>JACRCC010000080.1 GCA_016234405.1 Deltaproteobacteria bacterium
ACGACGCGCACCTTGCAAAGGCTTACGGCAAGTGAGGATCTTCGTAGACACCTCGGCCTTCCTCGCGGTGCTGGATGCCGACGACAGGAACCACCGGAAGGCCAAGACAAGGTGGGTGGAGTTTGTGTCGTCCGGGACGTCGCTATTTACCTGCAACTATGTCCTTGTCGAAACCTTTGCGCTCGTTCAACACCGCCTCGGCATGGAGGCGGTAAGGGCTTTCAATGAAGACATCCTGCCCCTCTTAAACGTAGAATGGATTGACGAGGCAACGCACGGCGCAGGCGTAAGCGCCCTGCTGGCGGCGTCAAGGAGGAGACTGAGCCTCGTTGACTGCGCGAGTTTCGAGGCCATGCGGCGTCTCGGCATAAAGACCGCCTTTGCCTTTGACCCGCACTTTGGCGAGCAGGGGTTTCAGTGCATGCCTTAGAGGACGGCTATCCTGTGAAACTGCCTTAAAAGGCCTTAGGGGGGAAGGCGGACTGCGGGCTTCACCTCGGAGGGAGGCCGACGGGCAAGGACAACTGCGGGGACAAGGGGTGCGGCGGGAATTGTTGAGGGGAAAAGGCAATTTGTTTAAAAGGTTAACAAAATGCAACTCAAATTAAAAATCGAAATTCCGCATGAAAAGGTGGTCGAGTTCTGCCGGAAGAATCATATTCGCAAGCTCTCTTTTTTCGGATCTGTCTTAAGGGGAGACTTCAGCCCCGAGAGCGACATAGACGTTCTTGTCGAATTCATCCCGGGCATGGGGCCAGGTTATATCGGACTATCTCAGATGGAGCGGGAGCTGACCGGAATCTTTGACAGAAAGATTGACTTACGCACGCCTAACGAACTAAGCAAATATTTCAGAGAAGAAGTCATAACCTCTGCCTTGGTGGAATATGCGAAAGGATGATCTCATCCGCATCAAGCATATGTTGGACGCAGCTCACGAGGCGCGCGCTTTTGCATCCGGCAAAACTAAAGACACCCTCGAAAAAGACCGGCTGCATACATTGGGGCTGGTTAAGGAAATTGAGATAATCGGAGAGGCGGCCGGAAAACTCTCGGAAGAAACGAGGACGAAATACTCGACAATACCCTGGATAGACATTATAAGTATGCGTAACCGCTTGATCCACGCATACTTCGACATAGATTTTGAAGTCGTCTGGGATTCCGTGACAAAAGACCTTCCTCCGCTGATAGCGGAGCTTGAAAAGATAATCGAGTCTGAAAAATAGCGGCTTAAGTGAGGGACGTGCTGGGGGGGGGAAGTAGGTTTTTATTCCGATGTTCTGACCCATTGTTGGGTTACGCGGAGTTTACCCTGAGAGAAGCGAACGGGCTAAACCAACCTACGGGGCTGTTTCCAATAAATAAGTAAGGTGTCCCCGTAATTCGTGTCTATTTTCCAGATTTTTTTCGATTATCGTCTTTGCATAACATCTGGCAATTTTCTACTGTCGTTTTTCCACCCTCGCGCCAAGGGGTTATGTGATCGGCTTCCATTCCTTCAAATTCAAAAGTTTTTTTACACCAAACACATTTGCCTTTTTATTTTTCAAAAACTTTTCTTTTTGTCTTATCGTCAAATTGACGAAGATTTAAATGTTTTTCCTCGCCGGTCAAAATATATTCGTAAATACCCTTCAATCTTTGAACCTCATCGTCATCAATAAGCTTTAGCGTTTTTTCCTCAATCTCTTTGGCATCATAGGCAACATCTTTGTACTTGTTATACAACCTGCCCCACTCAACTCCCTTCATCTCTTTGCGGTATTTGGTAAAAGTTTTGCGCACCCAAGCAATTACATCTTGAAAATACTGCCACAACTCTTCGGCGTTCTTATCGTGCTGGTGCTTTGCCATATAATCTTCAATTTTCCCCTCGCTAATCCACGAAAGCGCGGTTTCAAAATACTCTTGCCGAATTGGTGAACCATTTACCAGTGACCCGCCGTCATTTGCCAAAAGATAAGCCGCGCAGTTTGATTTACTGAATTTAAGTTTTGCGTCTGATAGACATGGTCCGGTATAGACCGCATTACGCAATTCTTGATCAGTCAATTTTTCACCAGCAATATTGATAATTCTAAACCAGTCCAACCGCTCTTTATCCGTGCCCTCGCAAAAATAAATCATCAGTTCATAATCCAAAATTTGGTTTTGTTCTTCTTTGGTCAAATTATGAAAAAAGCGGTCGTTGATAGAAAAATCGCCGTTTACATATTGTCCAACACTGATGGTGCGCTGTTGTCCGTCCATTACTTCAAAATTTCCTTGATCGGTTTTGACCCAATACATCACATTGAGCGGAAAGCCATTTTTGACTGTTTCAAGCACGGCATCTCTCTGCTTGCCGTTATAAACAAACTCCCGTTGGTATTTTGGACGAATATCAAGTTTACCGCCATAAGCAACAACGCCCTCCTCGGCGCTATCTTTGTAGCCGACTATCACTTTGCGAATTGGAATTTTGTTTAGTTCAATTTTCATATTATTTTTTTACTTTTATTAAGAGTCGTGCATAAGTTGGTTTAAGTTCATTATTTACCCTTATTGCAGCTCGCCGATTCAGATCATTATATTTTGGCGAATCTTTCTTGATGTACATTTTTGCTCGGTACTTGTTTTTAGGGTCTCTATCAGTGATTCCTAAAATTTCAAATTGGTTGGGGTTGTATTTATCGAGAAAAGTTACAGGTACTCCCATCACACCTTTGTAGTCCATTGGAATATCCGAAACTTTTGATACTTCAATAGCATTATAGTTATCGTATTTCTGATATTCTTTTGGGCTATATTTCTTATAGAGAATCAGTTTCTCGTGTCGCTTCGTCGTATTGAGATTAGTGTACCAGCCAACATTGCCAAACTTCTTAATTGTGCCATCCGGTTGTTTGAATTCTTTTACTTTGCCGTAGCCAGTCCACACCTTATTTTTCTTTACGAATTCAAAGAATTCTTTGTATGAGATAGCATTGTCGTTACCGATTATTAAAAATTTCTTTCCGTCCTCCATAAGTTGAGCGACATATTCGCGAAAGAGGGAGAACGGGGGATTTGTGACGACAATATCTGCTCGTTTTAGTAACTCAACACATTCCTCGCTACGAAAATCACCGCTGTCTTTTAGAGATGTGACAACATTTGCATCGTCTTTCAGCAATCGTTTAACATCTTCCAAGCCGATTGCTCCGTCAGAATTAAGATCTTTAACTTCGCTAATCTCAATTTTTATAGGTTCTTTACCTTTAGGCTTTAATCCTTTCATTTCAAAAAGAGGCAATTGTTTACCAACAATGGGCGATTTCACATAACTTGTAGTAATGAGTTTTTTTAACCCAAGTGCATTGAAATTGGCGGCAAAATATTTGAAAAAATCGCTCTCAAACGGGTCATCGCAATTGCAATATACCACCTTGCCCCGAAATTGGTCTTTATAATGCTTTAGCTCCTTTTCAATATCGGCGCGCTGCGTATAAAACTCGTCATTTTTTGCCTTGTTGGCTTTATGTAGATTACTGTTTAATGATTTATTTGCCATAAATTTTATTTCACCGCCCTCGTTCCCAATCTCTCCGCTTGGGAACGCGCATATCCGAATAGTTTCTGCTTCCGGACTAAGCCCCGATGACGTCCATCCGCCGCGTCGAAAGATAATTTCTTGCGCCGAAGCAGCTCCAATGCTCCCCTCACGCTCCTCGCCCCTCATTAACGGGTTACTTTTACGGCGCGTCAACCCGCTCTTTTTGATCTTTTACGTTTTGTCTGTGCTTTGAAAGGCGCCATATAGCAATGCGCCCCTTTTACCTCATGCTCCAGCGCGGTCTGTACTATCTTATTTAAAGTGACACCACGGGCGCTCGCAACTCTAATCGCACGGCCATGCAATTCACGCGGCACGCGGACGTTGAAGCTCCCGCTGTAAGACTTGAGAGGCTCCTTCCCCGCCTCCTTGCAAAGATCGAGATAATCGTCTACCGCTTCATGGAAGGCCTTTATAAGTTCGCCCACGGACCCACCCTCAAAGGTCACAAGATCCGTTACCCCTGCTATCTTGCCGTGAAAGGCCTTATCGGCGGCGCTGAAATTGACGGTGCCCAGGAAGCCTTTATATGTCAGTGTGCTTTTCATATCAACCTCACGCTCTTTAATGATTCTATTATTTCTTCAATTTGATACTGCTTCAGCACGGGCCTCGGGTGCGGCTTATGCAGTCTGATTATATGACCTGTTTCATGATTTATAAAGGCCGCCGCGGAGCCGGACGTTTTACCCCTGCTTGATTCTTTGTAGCCGAAATGGTTCAACAACCGCGCAAGCTCTCTGTAAGTAAAATCCCTTGGCAGCGACAGCAGCCTGTTTAAGAGTTTTTCGGACTTACTCACCCATATATTATAGCATGAAGGCGGCTAAATGCAACTAAAATTTAGTTGCATTTAACCGCCTCCAGCCTCGTTCCCAAACTCTGCTTCCGGTTCAGTCCCCGAAGACGTCCACATCCATTCGCCCCGCGCCCGTGAGATAATTGCTTGCGCCGGAGCAGATCCAATGCTCATATAATTTGATGGGTGCGCTTCGCTTCACCCATCCTACAGGCTACAGGCTCACCCCCGGGCTTCCTTCAATATCTTTTCAAAGGCCTTTAAGAACCCTTTTTTTTCAGCGGCAGCGTCGAATGCCTTAAGACGCCCGCGTATATATCCGGCGTCCAGCGTTTCATTCTTGACCATTATCGTCCGCGCATCTTCGATGTCTCGCGCACGGCCCGCGAAAATCTTGTGTATGACCACGTCCTCGGGCGCGGCAAAAGAAACGTCCTCTCCGGCCACCTTAACCTTTTTAGCCCTGCTGATTGCCTCTTTTTCATAAGGGGTAAATGAAAATATGAAGTCAACCCTTATGCCCGTTGACTCATCCACGGCGGGCAGCACAAAAGTCTTTTTAACGAATGCGTCTAAATCTTCAGGTATGGGTTTTAAGGAAAGCTCTGCGGCGACGGCAAGGACTTCTTTGAGTCCTCCGGGATCGAGGCCGAGGGTTATGTCAATGTCTCTTGTGAGCCTCGGCTCTCCGTATAAAAGCACGGCCTGCCCGCCGATGACCATATACGGTATCTTGCGTCTTTTAAGGCAGACCGCTATCTTCGAGAGGAGTTCTTCGAACATGAGTTCAATACGGCCGCGAGGCGGATATCGGCCTCGATGCCCTCCAACGGGTCTTTAGGCGGCAGAACGCCGAGACTCACGGCCTCCTTCCACATCGCGGTAAAGATGCGCGACGCCTTATCGAAGCCAAGCGCGCCTTCGCGCCTGCTCAGTTTATCCTCGAGTTTTCTTATAAGTTCAGGGTTTTTGAGCATTGGTTATAGCCTTCTTGCTTGAAAGCGGAGCTTTCAGAACAAATGCGTTCCCAAGCTGAACTTGGGAACGAGGAAAACGACCACCCCTCTCGTTAATTGAGAGTCTGGCGGAGGGTGAGGGACTCGACCTCTCCGCTTCGCCGCTCCCGCGTCTCGCTCCGAGGCACGCGCTTTTGCTGTCGGCGCTTCTCCCGAAGCGCCTTATCCTCGCGCTTGCTCGGCGCAAAAACGCCGTTCGAGTCCCGTCATCAGATACCAATACAAAAACATAAGGGTCAACTCAAAAACCATTGACCCTTATGTTTTTGTGTTGATGGCGGAGGGTGAGGGACTCGAACCCCCAAGGGCGTTAACCCGCTGGTTTTCAAGACCAGTGACTTACCATTAGCCTAACCCTCCGTGGTGAGCCTCTTACTTTATCCTCTTCACCTTTTTGTGCATCTCGACAAAATCCGTCTTGGTGTAGAGGGATTCTAACTTGCACTTGGTCTTGGCGAGGATGTTCTCCTTTGCGCCCTCTTCCCTGTCAACGAGCGCGATGACCCTTCTTATCTGAAACCCGGTCTCCCGCGCCCTCTCTATGGCGAGTATGGTTGACGCGCCGGTCGTGACCACGTCGTCCACTATGGCCACCCATGCGCCGTCTTTGAGGTTGCCCTCTATCCACTTTTGGGTGCCGTGCGCCTTGGCCTCTTTTCTCACGACAAAGGCGTCGAGGGATTTGCCGTTCATGGTGGCAACGAGCGCGGTCGCGTAGGCTATGGGGTCCGCGCCGAGCGTAAGGCCCCCAATCCCGTCAATGGGTTCGAGCTTCAACATCTGATAAAAGGCGTAGCCCGTAAGCTCCATGCCCTCGGCCGAGAGGACCGTCTTTTTCGCGTCTATGTAGACGTCGGTCTTTGCACCGCTTGAAAGGGTAAAACCCTTTTGGGCGTCGAACATAAATGAGCGCGTGTAGAGCGTCTCCAAAAGGTGTACCAAATACTCCTGCCCCATTATCTGATTATCCACGTCAACCGTCATATATGCTCCTTATCTGATTTTTATTGCGTTTTTGTCCGCACCGTTGATTTTACTTTAAATCGCCCTCTGAATTCAAGTGAAGTTTGCGCCCGGGTCCGCGCCGGGTTCTCCTCCGCGCCGTTTTAAAAACACGAAAGCGCAAGGGGCGCGCCGCTTTATGCGGCGCGCCCCTTGCGCCCGTCTGCGCCCCCTGTTCAGGACGTTTGGAACGCCTTATCTTATTAATCTCCCCAGTCCCTCCGACCCGCGCCCCTTGGCGCGGGCGCCCCGAAAGAGGGGTATCTTATAATTAAATGTCTATTATATATCAACAAGTTATCAATCAGGCTCAAAATAGTCATAAATTTTATTCTCGTAATTCCTAAGCGTTATCTTGCCCTTTGCCTGACTTATGAGATAGGTCGGCCCAACGGGAATCTTCCCCCCGCCGCCCGGGGCGTCCACCACAAAGGTCGGCACCGCGTATCCGGTGGTGTGGCCGCGCAGTTCCTCGATGATGTTTATGCCGACCGAAACCGGAGTCCTGAAATGCCCGGTACCCATCGCCATGTCGCACTGATAGACGTAATACGGCCGGACGCGGATTTTCAAAAGGTCCTGCATGAGCCTTTTCATCACCACTGGCCTGTCGTTTATCCCCTTCAACAAGACCGTCTGACTCCCGAGCGGAACCCCGGCGTCCGAGAGTTTCGCGCAGGCGGCTGCGGTCTCCGGGGTTATCTCCTTGGGATGTGAAAAATGCAGGCTCATGTAGAGCGGGTGGTATTTTTTGAGCATCGCTACAAGCTCGTCCGTCACGCGCATTGGGAGAGTAACCGGAACCCGGGTCCCGAGGCGGATTATCTCGATGTGCGGGATGGCGCGCAGTTTTTTCAGATACCCTTCGAGCACCTCGGTTTTCATCATAAGCGGGTCTCCGCCGGAGATGAGCACGTCTCTTATCGTCTTTTTCGATTGTATGTATTTGCAGGCCTCTTCGAACCTATCGTTGGACATCGGAGGGCGCTCTTCCCCGACCATGCGCCGGCGCGTGCAGTAACGACAGTACATGGCGCATGAATCCGTGACTATCAGGAGCGCCCTATCGGGGTATCTGTGGACAAGTCCGGGCACCGGGGTGTGGGAGTCTTCGCCGCACGGGTCAACGAGTTCGCGGGACGACAGGCTGAATTCTTCAAGCCGGGGTATGGCCTGCTTTCTGATGGGGCAACGCGGGTCTTCGCGGTCAATGAGCGAGAAAAAATACGGTGTGATGGCCATGGCAAGGCGGCCTTGGGCGCGTTTTATGCCCTCCTCTTCCCTGCGCGTGAGTGGCATCAGTTCCCTTATTACGTCAAGAGAGGTTATCCGGTTTTTGAGCTGCCACTTCCAATCGCCCCAGCTCTCCGGACGCGAAACCGGGTCCGCGATAATATCGAAGAGTTCGTTTTGCGATCTTTTTCCGGCTAAATTCGAATTGGGCGGCTCCATATTCGCCGAAAGCCCTTCCATCAAATCCCTCCCTTACGCCGGTTTTTCAGTCTTGACGAGGTTGAGCTGAGGGTTACTCAGCTCGTCCATGGCATTTGCAAAGGCTATTTTATACTTGAAGCCTTTTTTCAGATGCTTCCAGATGAGTTCTATCTTCTTTACGTCCTCATCCGAATACTCCCTGAATTCCTTATCGCCGATAACGGTCTTGTGCGGCTTTATATACCCCTTTTGCTCAAGGTAATAAAGCTTCTGCCTTGGTATGTCTATTTTTGCCAACAATTCTGGAGTTCTTATGCCCACCCCTGTATATACCTCTATAAATAAACTTTTTAGAAAACATTATTAAGGTTAAGAACAATCTTATAACAAGTTTAAACTCATATTATCATCAAAATTAAATTTGTCAAGCGGAATTTTGATAATATTTTTGACAGCTAACAGGCAATGTCTTTAAATGAACAACATTGCCGAGGGCAGCGAGGGCATCTTAACAGAGACCACATCTGAGTTTTCCCATATCATCCTGTCCCTCCCCAGCGCCACTTTTCATTGCGGACGTTTATGCAGACTTAGCGGCAGCGTGGTGAAAAGATACAAGGTTGGGTTGCAGGAACGAAACCCATCCTTGGACTGCCAGCAACGCTTCGCTGACGACTAAAGGAATAGACCATGGTTTCCTAAATCCTTCCATCTTCACTGATAGGCTCATGGAGACGGCGTCGGAAGGTATATCCACGGGGGGACGGAGAAGATAAGAGGGGGGAGCGAAGGTAATGTGGAGGAGCAAAAATAATTACGGGACGAGTGGAGCGTCCGAGGCTGCGTTCCCACGCCGGAGCGTGGGAACGATAAACCATTCGGCGGGCTGTGTCCCGCTTGCTAAAAAGGCTTGAACGTTGCGAGGGCGGCAATGATGAAAAAATTTGGGACGTCGAGGTAGAGCAGCGCGTTTGCAAGCCTGTTATCCATCATCGCCGTAAGTTCGGGGGTAATTATCCCCAATTGTGCCGCTTCTTTTGATAAATTCATCAGCTTCCTTGCATGGGGTCTGTAATGGGTAATGCCTTCGATGACCTCGAAGGCAAAGAGCAAAATCAAGACAAAAAGCCATCCCTGAACGGGATATCCTCCAAGATAAACAAGTGTTATGCCGCTTAAGAGAAGGGTGATCCCTCCAATCGGGGCAAAGGGCATGATGGTGAGATATAAGGTTCTGTAGGTTTCTGCGATAAAGCGGACATCTTGGCTTCTTCTCGCTCGAAGTTGGTGCATCTGACCAAAGATTATTGCCCCGCCCAGGATTGTTACGCCTGAGACATGCGCTAAAATAAGCAGATGATAAACCATAATATCCTCCCCTCTTTGTTAGAATACTTACTATTTGTATACTAACTATTTGAATAAAAAATTTTTACGCCTTTAAGTTCCTCCAGATATTTCTCAAACAATCCTTCATCCTGGCAACGTCCGCATCGCTTATCCCCATGGAGGCGATCCGGTTTACTCCCTGAGCCAGCGGTTGTAACTGCTTTTTCAGCGCCATTCCTTTGTCCGTCAGATAAGTCCTGATGACCCTTCGGTCCCGCGAGTCTCTTGCTTTTCTTATCAAACCCTTTTGCTCCAGACGGTCAACAATCCCTGTGATAGTTGGTCTGTCGAAATGAAGGCTTCTTCCGACTACGCTTGGAGATTGACCATCTTCCTCCCATAGCCTTGCGAGGATTGCCCATTGCGGGGCAGTAAGTCCGTGCTTTGCGAGCCGTTTTTCAAATGCACGTCTCATGGCAAACGCGGCTCTGTTGAGGAGAAATCCAAGACTGTCATCGAGATTAAACATTATCAAGATAATTAGCATGCTAACCATCGCTTGTCAAGGGTAAATTTTGTCAATAACCAAAACAAACTGCGTGACTACCCAAGGCAAGTTAAGGTTTCGCAGTCCCGGTGGGCGGGTTAGGCGTAAGCCGTAACCCGCCCGATGCTCACGCCCTCCGTTGCAATGCACGCCTGCGGGCCGCCGGGGTGCCCCACGCGAAGCGTGGGTCAATGGCCCCGCCCAACGACATGCGCCCAACCAGCGGGAAAATGAACCCCGAATATGGATTAAAACTCTCCTCAAAATGCGGCATTTATCAGTTACATATTCCTAAAAAAATATATATTGTAAGTCGTCAAGCGTTGACCCGCCTTGTTTTAACGCGCTTGTTTTGCTATGCTCTAACTCCCCAAAAAACGCAAATCTTTGAAATGGAGAAACTTACGATGATCGAGACCACCAAATGGAAGCAGGGATTTTTTGCGGACGTAGAGCCGATAAAACTCAGGGACCCGCTCGCATACGTGCTCGGCGCCCAGAACGAAGGGGAGCCTTTCGTATTCAATTACGCGGACGCGGTCTTGCTTGCGGGACATTCGTGTCCTGCGGTTTCAGGCGCGTATAAAGTAACGGCCCTGGCCTTGAAGACGCTCTATAAAAACTCTCTTCCTATAAGAGGCGAAATAAAGGTGCTTATCAAGGGAGGTCCGACAGACCTCGCCTACGGCCCGCAGTCTCAGGTCATCTCATTCATAACGGGCGCGAGCGGCGTAACCGGTTTCAAAGGTCTCGGGGGTTCATACGGGAGAAATAACAAGCTCTTCTTCGACGCACAGGACTTCCAGTACAACCAGTTCATCTTCCAGAGAGAGGACAACAACAAGGCCGTAAAGGTAACTTACAGCCCGCAGGCCCTGCCTCAGGATCCCAGGATGAGCGAGCTTATGCCCAAGGTCCTCGGCCACGCGGCGTCGCCGGGCGAAAAAGAACTGTTCATTGTACTCTGGCAGGGCAGCGTTAAAAGGATCCTCCTCGAAGACAAACAATACCCCGGACTCTTCGAGATTGAGGAGTTGAGGAATTTTAAGTTCCCGAAGATTTCCGCGCAGTCTTTCTGAAAGGGTATTTCACCGCAGGGTTTTGCCCTCTGAAGATATTCCCATCCCGACGAAACCCCGCACTGCGCCTCCTTCAAAGAGAAAAATCCCTCTGTGGTCTTAATTAACACAAGGAACTGGCGCGTCTATCGGCCTTGACCGCCTTACCGCGCCCATAATATTATGAAATCTTGTGTCCGCCGATTTTTTTATGGTAAGATTTTTCCAACGCCCTGTCAGCCTCGAACCCGTTACCATGAGCAAAAAAAACCGCATAAAGTTCCTTTTCCTCGCGAGGGTATTTCCCTCCTTGTTTTTCTCCTTTCTCGCGCTTTCGTTCTTTTGCGGCGAGACCGGCGCCGCGCACGGGAAGGATGGAACTGCCCTCTTCGAGAAAAATACACTCTTGGGCGGCCGGGAACTGTCCGCATGGCAATTTGAAAACATAAGCTCCGACAAGGAGGGCCAAACCCTCGAATATGACGGCGCTGCGCTGTCCCTGACCGCTTACCCTTGGATGGCCGTAAAAACGCCTCCGGGGGCGCGTATCCCCGCCGGTATCGGCGCAATCAGCCTCAAGATTGACGGCGCGCGGCTTACATACTGCACGGTGGAGGTGACACTCGACGATTCGAGCGTTAACGTAAAGCAGGTAAAATTCTTAGGCGCGCCGGGCACAATTCCCCGCGAATACAAGATTTATATCGGCGATATTTTCCCCGAGGCCCCAGTGGCCGTAAACTCCATGCGCATCATACTCGAAAGGCCCGGCAGCGCGAACTATAAGATAGAATCTCTGAAGTTCTACAACCCCGGGGTCTTTGAGCTTGCGGGCATATTATGGGGTGAACTTTGGGAGCCTGAAGTTGTCGAGGGCAAGACCATAAACAACACCTCGACCCCAAAGATAGCCTCGTTCAGCGTTGTTGCGCTCCTTTACGCCTTTGCAATTACTCTAACCGCGGCCGCGGCGCTTACGAGCGCCGCGCGAAAAACCCTAAGCGCGCAATCCATCGTAAAGGCCTTTGTCTGTTCGCTCGTCTTTGCCGCATTTTTGCTCGCCCTAAGGATGGATTACAACTGGGCGCTTATCTGGAAAGACGATTATGAAAACGTCTACGGAAGGGCCGTCGTTGAACGCACAAAAACCGCGTTTAGCGGAGACCTAAACGTTCATTTCGCATTCGTTGCTTTCGTTAAAAATCGCATACCTCCGGGCAAAACCGTTTCCCCTGCGTCGTCAAAAGAAGGGGGACTGCTCGACGTGCTGCTCAAGTATTACCTGCTGCCGGTGAAGACCTCCAAAAACCCGGACTTTGTCTGGGTGACCTTTGACAAAGACGTCAGATACGACCCCGGAACCGGCGTCCTTCTTATATCGGGCAGCGTGTTTCCGCAAAAACTGAGATTCTTTACGAGTTTCAACGAGCAGATAAAAATCTTCGAGGTATTGAAATAGGAAGGGCGTATGCGGTTTTTATTTGTCTTTTTAGCCATATTCATACCAACGGCTGCCGGGACTTGGTTTGTTTCATGGGTTCTCGGTAAAGACCATGGGGCCTCTTTTTTTGAAAGGGTCACACTCGGTTACGGCGCGGGCATGGGCTTGGTGTCCCTTTGGATATTCGCGCTTGGAATGTTTGGAATTCCGTTTGGCCTCGCGGCCTTCGCATCTGCCCCTCTCGCGGCGCTCTTTGTCTTCATATTCCTGACGCGGGGAAAAATCGCGCCCGCAAAAAGGGCCTTCAACCTTGAGGGCGGGAGGGTTTTGCCCTCCTTGGAGGGGAATACCCTCAGGGGGGTCTGGTTTTACGTATCGCTATTTCTCGGCGCATGGATATTCATAAAACTCGCCTTCGTATTCTCCGAGTGCTTCAGTAAACCGTTTTTTTCGTGGGACAACTTGGCGAACTGGGCTGCGGCTGCGAAGTTCTTTTACTATGAAAAGGGTTTTGCCCTCGACCCTGCAAACGAGCACTTCTTCGGAAGCGGATACAGGCCGTATCTCGGGCATCCCTTGCACACAACGCTTTTGAACGTCTGGACGTCCGTCTGGCTCGGAGAGTTTCACGAAATCTATTCCAAATCGTGGACGTTTTTTTACTTCGCGTCTTTGCTCGGTCTTTTTTATTCCGCCCTCAAAAGAGAGATGCCTTCTTTCTACGCCGTCGTTGCCGCGTTTTTCCTCGCAAGCTCTCCGATAATCACGTATCACGGACAGGATGGTTACGCAGATTTGCCCTTGGGCTTTTACGGGCTTGCCTCTGCGGTGTGCCTCTGGAAGTTTTTGAAAAAAGGCGGCAGGAGGTTTATCCTCCTCGCGGGCGTCTTCTCGGGCATGATGGTCTTTGTAAAAAACGAAGGTTTATTTCTGCTCCTCGGGGTTTTTTTCTCCATCCTCCTTTACTCGTTTGCCAAAAGGGATTTTAAGGCCCCGGTCTATTTCATATTGCCTGCGGCCGCGTTTGCAGCCCCGTGGTTCCTGACGAAGTTTATCTACGGTTTCGGTTTCGGCCACGGGGCGGGCTCCGGCATCGAACTGCTCAAAGACCCTAATGTCGGCATAAGGGCCGCGGGATTATACTGGGAGGCGATTCCCGCGGCTCTGCGCGAGTGGTTTCTCAGCGCGAACTTCAATATCCTTTTTGCCGTATTCTTCGCGTCCGTTGTCTTAGGGTTCAAAGACGCGCTCCGCTCCAACGTAAAATACCTCCTTGTGATCGTCGCCTCCGTCTTATCCATGTTTATGTTCGTCTACCTGACGATAGAGTATATAGGAGTGGTTCAAGGCTCGGGCATCGAGAGAAATACGCTGACCTTTGCCCCTGTCATGGCCTTTTCCGCGGCGCTGCTTGTCCATAGGATTATCGCGGGCCCGCCGAAAGACTAAACACCCCTTGATTTTCCGGCCCGTTTTTGAAACAATCACGATATCGAAAGCACATTCGGAGGTCAACAGATGTCCGTCGGCGCGACCCTTACGAAATTCCTGCTTGAGGAGCAGAGAAAACACCCCGGCTCCACCGGCAGCTTTACCGCGCTGTTTTCAGACCTTGTCGTTGCCGCGAAGATAATATCGCGCGAGGTCAACAAGGCCGGACTCATTGACATCATCGGCGCCGCGGGCGGCAAAAACATCCACGGTGAAGAGGTGCAAAAACTCGACGAGCTGGCTAACTCCGTTATCATAAAGACCATGGAGCACGGCGGCCACCTCTCGGGCATGGCCTCGGAAGAGATGGAATCTTTCGTTAAGATAGACGGGAGATATCCTAAGGGTGGGTATCTGCTTGTCTTCGACCCGCTCGACGGCTCGTCGAATATTGACGTAAACGTCAGCATCGGGACGATCTTTTCGGTCTTACGTTGTCAAGCGGGGCGCGAATTGACGGAAGCGGATTTTCTGAGGCCCGGCGCACAGCAGGCGGCGTCCGGCTACATACTCTATGGAACTTCAACCATGTTCGTCTACACCACGGGCCACGGCGTGCACGGCTTTACGCTCGACCCGAGCGTGGGGGAATTTCTCCTCTCTCACGAAGACATAAAAATACCGGAATTTGGGAAGATATACAGCATAAACGAGGGCAACACAAAATACTGGTTCCCCGGAACGAGCAAATACATCGAAAGACTCAAGTCTTCCGATAACGACTGCTGCGCCAGATACATCGGCTCTTTGGTCTCGGATTTTCACAGAAACCTCTTGAAGGGCGGCGTGTTTCTCTACCCGGGCGACAAAAAATCAAAAAACGGAAAATTGAGACTCCTATACGAGGCAAACCCTCTCGCCTTTATAGTCGAGCAGGCCGGAGGCGCGGCGTCGTCGGGGGAGGGAAGGATTCTCGATATCGTCCCGCAGGGGCTTCACCAAAAAACCCCCCTTATAATCGGGAGCAGGAAAAACGTGGACGAGGCGGCCGCCGTGTGGAGAGAGGTTTAAAAAGACCGTGATGATACCTGTCTTGTTTTTTAGCACATCACAAAAGTATCACTTGCCTATGCAAAAAGAACTAAATATCCTCTCAAGGATGTCTTCGGCGGCGGTCTCACCCGTTATCTCTCCGAGCCTGTCCACGGACCGCTTGATATCCGCCGCGATAAACTCACCGGAGAGATTTTCTTCAATAGCCGAGAGAGCGCGGGTTACGGCATCAAGCGCCGCTTCGAGGGATTCCTTGTGGCGAAGCGTTACCGTAAGTTCTCCAAGCGCGGCGGCAGAGGCGGCCTTCTTGGGATGTCCGACCGAGAGTTCATATATCGCGTCTTTGAGCCTCTCGATGCCGTCCTCCGTTGCGCAGGATATAAAAACAAGCCGCCTATCGTTCCCGCGCTCCAACGCAAGAACGTCAAACGTCTTTTCCACCCCTGTTGGTTTTTCGCCTGTCGAGAGGTCAATCTTGTTGCCGATAACGATGAGTTTTTTGCCCTCCGTTATCTTGAGAAGCTCTTTGTCGGTGGAGAGGGAATTGCCATCTTCGGTGTCGCCGTTTACGTCAAAAATATAAAGTATCAGGTCCGCGTCTTTCACGCGCTCTTTGGCGAGTCTCACGCCGATGGATTCCACCGGGTCGAGCGTGTCGCGCAAGCCCGCCGTGTCCATGAGGCGTATGGGCACGCCTCTGATGTTTACAGCCTCTTCTATTATGTCTCTTGTAGTGCCCGGGACGGGCGTTACTATTGCGCGCTCCTCCCGTAAAAGGATATTCAAAAGGGATGATTTGCCCACGTTTGGTCTGCCGAGTATCAACGCGCGCACGCCGTTTTTGAGCGCCCGGCCCTCCTCGAACGTGGCGGCGAGCGCCCTTAAAAGCCTTGCCGCCTCATCCATCTGCGAGCGCAGGTTATCATGGCGCGGGATTTCGTCTTCCGGAAAATCAAGCGTTGCCTCGATGTGCGCGAGCACGGCGATAAGCATCTCTTTTATCGCGTTTACGCGCCTTGAAAACGCGCCATCGAGCCTGCCGCGCGCGCTGACAAGCGCCGCGTCGGTCTCGGCCCTTATGACGTCTATGACCGCCTCGGCCTGCGCTAAATCGAGCTTGCCGTTCAAAAAGGCCTGCTTGGTAAACTCACCCGGTCCCGCAGGAACGCACCCCGCCCTCAACAAAGCCGCAAGCGCTTTTTTAAGGACGAGCATCCCGCCGTGGCAGTGGAGCTCGACTACGTCAAGACCGGTGTACGAGCGTGGAGATTTCATGTAGACGAGAAAACCATCGTCTATGACAGAAGGGGGGGGTGTCCCCGCAACCGCGCCCTCGTCAGAGGCGATTATTTCGCCGTAATAAAAAAAACGTTCTTTAATCTGATTTTTTTCGGAGTCCGAGGGGATTGTCCTTTTCGGGCGGAATACGCGAAGGGCGTTTACCAAGGCATCGGGGCCGCTGACCCTTATTATCCCCACGCCTCCTTCTCCCGGAGGGGTGGAGAGAGCGGCTATGGTGTCGAATGGCAGAAACATTTTGACGCAGTAGGGGCGAAGCAAACGTTTCACCTGACCCGCCCTGATCGTTTACGCCTTGACCGCGCCCCGTTGCGCGTAATACTGCTGTGCTATCGAGAGCACGTTATTGACGAGCCAATAGATAACAAGACCGGATGGAAAGCTCAGAAACATGACCGTGAAGATGACCGGCATGAAGAGCATGATCTTGGCCTGCATGGGATCCGCGGTCGTGGGCGTCATCTTCTGTTGTAAGAACATCGTCGCGCCCATGAGGATGGGTGAAATATAATATGGGTCTTTTTCGGAGAGGTCCATTATCCACAGGAAAAACGGGGCCTGCCTGAGTTCGATGGCCACGTAGAGCACCTCGTAGAGCGCGAGAAATACCGGTATCTGAAGGACCATCGGCAGGCATCCGCCAAGGGGATTGATCTTGTATCTCTTGTAAAGCTCCATCATCTCTTTATTGAGTTTTTCCTTGTTGTCTTTGAATTTTTCGCGGATCGCAAGGAGCTGGGGCTGGACCTTTTGCATCTCTTTCATGGATTTGAGGCTGTGCGCGGTGAGCGGATAAAAAACTATCTTTATAATTACCGTGAGGATTATGATCGCGAGTCCATAATTGGCGACGTATTTCTGAAAGAAATTCAGCGCGGTCAAAGACGGCTGCGCAAGAAAGGAAAATACGCCGTATTCTATGGCGTCTTCAAGTCCGGCCTTTTCAGCCTCGAGCAGGGTATGTTCCTTGGGACCCATAAAGGCCTTAAAAGCGGTTTTTACCTTTGCGCCCGGACTGAGATTGAACGGGGCAACAAGCGCAGCCTTAGATGCGGCGTTGGCGCCGGCATCGGCCGTCCAATTGACCGCGGCGTTGTCTTTGGGGATAAAAACCGCGAGAAAATATTTATCTTCCGTCCCGAACCATGCCGCGTTTGCCGAGCCGCTCATTTGCGCGTCATTGGATTTCTGTCTAATAAGTTTTTTTCCGGCGTTTATTATCGGGCCGTTGTGGTACCCGGTGGCGTCCTTGCCCGCCGCGTTTGCGTTAATGACCGTTACGGTTTTGCCTATGGGGGCATAACCCCCCGCGGCGTTTGTCTTAGCCGATGTTGCCGTTATCTCGACCTCTACGGGATAGACCGCCGCGTTAAAAATGTATTTTTTCTCTATAATCACGCCCTCGGAAGTGACGGCGCTATAGATGAGTTCCTTTTTTTCGCCGGCAGCGAGGTCTATCGTCGCGTTAATGGTGTTGGAGGTCTTAAAGTAGAGGTCTTTGGAAACGTTATTTATGACGACGGAGGTCGTTAAAGATCCCTTGGTCAAGATAGTCTGAGATAAATTTATGGGGCGGGAGCCGTCTTTCTTGGGCGTAAAATGCCTTTTTAATTCCCACTTTGTGATTGCGCCGCCTTTATTGGTAAAGGACGCGATGTAAAGCGGCGTTTCTATCCTCGTGAATTCCTCTTTTATTTCTTCTTTTATTTTTTGAGGGGTTGCCGCCGGTTTTATGGTTGGCGCGGCCGCTATGGGGGCATAACCCCCTTCCGGTATTGGTTGACCGGATTTTTCCCCTTTGTCAACCGTCACCGTTTTCTTAGGCGGGTTTATCCAACCCGAGATATGCGGGTACGCAAACATGAAAACCGCGGATATGACTATGGCCAAAAGAACCCTTTTTTCCATATCTGACATTATAATGAGCTTTCCTTTGCGGCAGTGTCGGGGTTTATCGAGACGCCCGGCGCCGGGTCATAACCGCCTGAGTGGTACGGGTGGCACTTCAAAAGCCTTCTTACGCCGTAGTACGTCCCTCTAATCGCCCCGTGCGCGCTAACGGCGTCTGCCGCATAATCGGAACAGGAAGGATAAAACCTGCAGCTTGGCGGGAGAAGGGGAGATATAAAATATTTGTAGGCGCGGATAATGAGGAGTATAAGGGTTTGTATCATAATCTTCAGAGCGGCCCTTTTTTAAAGAGTCTTTTAAGCTCTATTTCTGTTTGAGCGTATGTGTTTTTGCTTGAGTCTTTTTTCGCCGTTATTAGCGCGTCTGTTGAAGGGGGCAGCGCGTCTTTGTTGAGCCTAAAGAACTCCCTGATAAGCCTCTTGATCCTATTCCTCTTGACGGCGTTTGCAACGCGCGCGGAGATGGAAATACCGATCCTTGTGCGCTCGGTTTGCGTGGATAAAAGGTGGGCGGTGAAGTTTTCGGTAAACTGTTTTTTGCCGAGCCGTTTGACTCTCGCAAATTCCGCGGATTTAAGGAGTCTCTCGCTTTTGGCAAAAGAGTGTTTTTTCACTTCGGGGGTTTATTTGCCGGCGCTGACGGCGACCGTAAGGCGCTTTCTTCCCTTGGCCCTTCTTCTCCTAATCACGTTCCTGCCGCCCGGTGTTTCCATCCTTTGGAGAAAACCATGGGCGCGCAGTCTTTTTTTATTGCTCGGTTGATATGTTCTTTTCATGTCCGTCCTTTTCCGGCAAAGATTATATTATGTCTTCGGTGGCTGAGACAGCGAAACGTTCATTAAGACATATTTTAAAGGGTTAAGTCAAGGTTTTTCATCACTTAAGCATCATAGTCTCATTGGCATGATTATGTAGGTATAGTCGTTGCTGTTATCCGCCCTGATGATGCCTGGGGAAAGGGGGTCTTTGAGGTATATACCCGCCGTTTGTTCTTCCATAACCTCGAGGACGTCTATCATGTAGCGAGCGTTGAAGGCTATTTCTATGTCTTCTCCGCTGTAGTCAACGTTTAACTCCTCGATTGCCTCTCCGATATCTGGACTTGATGACGACAGAATTAATTTTGATTTTGAAAAATTGAATTTCACCCCCTTAATCTTGTCCGTGGAAAGGACCGAAACCCTTTTAAGGGAGGAGAGAAGCATGTTTTTATCCGTATCTATCCGTCTATCGTTATCCGTAGGTATGACTTTTTTATAATCAGGAAATTCACCTTCAAGTAAACGGATATTTATGACCGTGTCTTCTTTTTTAATCGTCACGTTTTTTTGAGTTACGGATATTAGGCAATCTCCTTCTCTTTCGTCGAGCAGTTTTCGTATCTCCATTACGCCTTTTCTCGGTAAGAGCACGCTTTCTTTTCCGGTGTTTGGCGCGTTTTTGGATGAATCTTTTTCTATAAAAGCCAACCTGTGGCCGTCTGTGGTGATCATCCTGACTTTTGTTTTCTCTCTTTCCAGTAAAAAACCGTTTATATTAAAACGTGTCTCATCCGTTGAAACCGCAAAAGAGGTTTTGTCAATAAGCTCCTTTAAAAGGGCGTTATCAAAAGACTCTAATTTAGATTCTTCTATTAAAGGAAAACCGGGGAAATCCTTAGATGAAAGTCCCATGATCGTGAATCTTGCCTTACCGGATTTTATCGTAACCCTGTCTTCTTTACCGGTGTTTATGGTTATTGTTTCTTCGGGCATTTCTTTTACTATCTCAAACAGCTTTCTTGCGTTTACGGTAATTGAGCCTTCTTCTAAGATATTGGCCGTTGCAGAATCTTTAATGTAAACCTCGAGGTCCGTCGCTATTATGTTAAGCCTGCCGTTTGTTGCCTCGATAAGCGCATTGGAGAGTATGGGCATGGTGTTTCTTTTTTCCACTATCCCCTGTATACGTTGGAGCACTTTCATAAAACCGTTTTTTTCTATGGTTAACTTCATTTTGTTCTCCTGTATTATTCGATGTTAAATATATAAACAGCAGTAGCAGTAGGGGCTGTTAAGATGTTTATAAGCACAAAACCCGGCGTATGAACAGGGTTTTTTTGATGTTTTGTTGTTGACTAAACAAACACACTTATTAATGTTTTTTACAAGTGAAAAACCTTTCTTTAAAAAACGTTTTTTTATCAACAAGTCGTCAATAGTTATAAAACAACTTTTATACAACAAATAACGGGTGCGGTAAATCGCTTTATTATTGACAAAGAGACATTAAAACCAATATGATTAATTACGCCGCAAGCGGCGGAAAATTAAAACAGACCGAGTTTTTGTTTGATGTTGCGCAGCGCGTGTTTTATCTCTGTTTTGTCTTTAAGGTCTTTTTCAATCTTTTTAACGGCATGTATTGCCGTGGAATGATCTTTACCGCCGAAGGAAGACCCTATTTCCGGAAACGAGAATTTACCGTATTCTCTCGACATATACATGGCGAGTTGGCGCGGAAGCGCTATCGTCTTATACCTTCTTTTGGAACGCATGTCTGATAATTTGATGTTGAAATGCGTTGCCACCGATTTTTGGATTTCCTCGATAGAGAGGTGTTTGTCCTCTTTTTTTAAGAGATTTTTCAGCGCCTCCTTGCTCATTGCAAGCGTTATTTCTTTATTCGTAAAGACTGATTCAGCTACGATCCTGTTCAAGAAACCCTCGAGGTCTCTGATATTGGAGCCGCTTACGGAGGCAAGCCATTCTATCACGTCGTCGGAGATTTTTGTGCCCTCCATTTGAGCCTTTTTTCTGAGTATCGCCATCTTGGTCTCCACGTCGGGCGTTTGTATATCGGCGATGAGACCCCATTCAAACCGGCTGCGCAGCCGTTCTTCAAGTCCGTCAATGTCTTTAGGAAATTTATCGCTCGTAACGACTATCTGTTTGTGAGATTCGTAGAGGGTGTTGAAGGTATGGAAAAATTCCTCCTGAGTTCCGACCTTTCCGGCCCAGAAATGTATATCGTCTATGAGGAGCACGTCGAGGTTGCGGAATTTATTCCTAAATTCAGACATCTTTTGGCGTTTGACGTAATTTATAAAGTCGTTCATAAATTCTTCCGAGGTATAATACGCAACCTTGGCCACCGCGTTGTCTCCGATAACCTTTTGGCCGATGGCCTGCACGAGATGGGTCTTGCCGAGTCCCGAGCAGCCGTATATGAAAAGCGGGTTGTATTTTTTGCCGAGGTGGTTTGAGACCGCAAAACAAGCGGCATGCGCGAACTCGTTGGCCTTGCCTATAACGAAATTTTCGAAGGTGTATTTCGGGTTGAACGAATAGGGGGTTTTGCCCCCTTCAGCGGACTTCTGAGGTCTGGACAGAGAACCGTCGTTTACGGAGGACACCCCGGTTGAAGACGGCATACCTTTCCCTTTTTTGGCGGCAATTACGGGGGCATGGCCCCCAAGGGGGGCAAAACTCCCCGCCGAAGAGGGCATTACCCTTTTCAGCGCGTCCTCGCTGACCCTCCACTTTAGGGACAGGTCTTTTTTAGATGCCCTCCTAACGGCGTCGTGTATAAGCGGCAGATAATGTTCTTTGATCCATTCGAGGAAAAAACCGTTGGGCACCTCAAGTTCTAAAAACTCGTCCCCGCCGCCCAATACCCTGATGGGCCGGAACCACGTGGAAAAATGAGTGTCGCTGATGTGCTCGGCGATCGTATTAAGGCTGCTTTTCCAGATTGTCTCAAGGCTCATATCATTTATGCCGCAAAACGGTATTAGATTGCGGATGCCAGGATAAAAACACCTAAAACCGCTAACGTATTATCGAGGAAAATATCCACAAAGTTATCAACATATGTTGATAACCGAAGTTGTCTTAAGTTAAGGGAAATCTAACAAACGGCAAGACCTTTTGCAAGCTTTTTAATGTAAACGGCTAACCAAAAAACGTTTGTAATATCAAGCTGTTACAAAATCACAATTCTAATTGGGCGTTTTTAAAGAGTTTTTTCCGCGCAAGATGCCATCAATTGGCTTTTTACAAAAAACATCGAGTTGCAGGCAAAAACCAAGAACCGCACAGCCGATTTTATGGGTATAAACCCCTTGCCATGACGGCCTCGGCCACACGCTTTACGCCGACCACCATGGCCGCGGTCCTCATGTCTATCTTTTTTTCAAGGGAGACGCGCAGGACCTCTTTGAAGGATTTTTTCATGATGGTCTTGAGGCGTTCGTTTATCTCGGTCTCGTTCCAGAAGTAGCGCTGCAGGTCCTGCACCCACTCGAAATAAGAGACGACCACGCCTCCGGCGTTTGCAAGTATTCCGGGCAGCATAAAAACGCCCTTTTCGGCCAAGACCCTGTCCGCGTCCGGCGTTACCGGGTTATTCGCCCCTTCGGCGACTATCCGCGCGTTTATCTTTTTTACGTTGCCAACGTTAATCTGCCCCTCGAGCGCGGCCGGTATCAAAACGTCAACGGGCACGGATAACATTTCGTCAAGCGTCGCGTCCTGGGCCCCCGCAAATCCCGTAACGGTTCCTTTTGCAGCCTTGTGTTTGACGAGAGACGCAATGTCAATCCCATTAACGGCGATTATTGCGCCTTTTGAGTCCGCGACACCCACGACCTTTACGCCCATGCCGAATAGTATCTCGGCCGCGTGATAGCCGACCTTGCCAAAACCTATGACCGAGACCTTCAAGCCGTTGACCGGAATTTTCAGGTGTCCCAAGGCTTCAAGTATAGTTATTACAAGTCCTTCCGAAGTGGCCTTGCCCCTGCCAAGCGACCCGCCTATGCACACGGGTTTGCCCGTTACCACGCCGGGGATGGTGTATCCTTTAATCATCGAATACGTGTCCATCATCCATGCCATTGTCTGCTCGTCCGTATAGACGTCGGGCGCAGGGATGTCGGATTCCGGGCCGATAAGAAGGGCGAGCTCGTAAGTGAATCTGCGCGTGAGCCGTTTTTTTTCGTCCCGGCTCATAACGGTAGGGTCGCAGGTAACCCCGCCCTTGGCGCCCCCGAAGGGTATGTCCACCACCGCGCACTTCCAAGTCATAAGCGCGGCCAACGCGGTAATCTCATCAAGCGAAACCTTTGGATGATAGCGGATGCCGCCTTTGGCCGGGCCCCTTGCAAAGTCGTATTGAACCCTGTACCCCCAAAAGAATTTAACGGCATCGTCGTCCATCTTAACCGGAAGGGACACGATGAGCGAACGTCTGGGGATGCTTAAACGCTCGTAGATGGCGGAGGGCAGATCAAGGTGTTTTTTGGCCGCCTCGAGCGAAGAGAGCACCTCTTTGAAAAGGCCGTTTTGCGGGGGATACAGCCCCGTTGGGGGTAATCCCCCCCCTTGCACAAGCGTGTCCATTTTAAAAGGCTGTCCTTATGAGGAACTTTGTCTACGGGGTACCGTTGATAATAATCAGGGCGCGCGAAGGTATTATTTAAAACCCCCGCAGGTTTTTTGTCAAGGGTTTTGATTGAGGGTTTTAATTTCCCGAATCGCCTCAAGCGTTCGCATATACAGAGCCCTTACTTTTTTCGCATATCGTTCATAATCGGCAAGGAGACTTGCGCCGGCGTCTTCCCCGCCGCACCCGCATCTTTTTGCAAGGGTCTCGGTTGAAAGGGGCATTTCCCCCTCCGGCGTGCCTTTATAGAGATACCCTTCGGGTCTGTCGTGCACGACCCTTTGGCGCAGTTCAATCAAACGGTAGAACCCGTAGGCCTCTTTAAGAAATGTCCCGTCTTCCTTTGAGACAATGCCCTTTTTAATAAGTCTCTTTATCGCCTTTAACGTGCTTGGCGTCCTCAAAGTCTTGTCCTCGAAGTTTTCGAGCTGCAGGGCTTGTATGAGGAATTCCACGTCCACCATGCCGCCTGCGCCGGTCTTTATGTTGAACCGGGTTGCGTCTTCTTTTGCGATCTCGGTCTCCATTCTTTTTCTTATGCGCAAGAGTTCCCGGACGTCTTCATCGGTGGGCGAATGGTTGAAAATTACCGCGTCGAGTTCGGAAAGTATCTCCTCTCCGGCGCGGATGTCCCCGGCGACAGGTTTGGCCTTGAGCCACGCTTGCCTCTCCCAGACGGACGTCTTGCCCCTGTGGTATTTTAACAGCGCGGCCCTCGAGACCACAAGCGGGCCTGAGGAACCCGAGGGCCGCAGGCGCGCGTCAATCGTAAAAACCGAGCCGTCTTTTGTCTTTAAGGTCAGGACGCTTATTATCCGCGCCCCGAGCTTTACGAAAAACTCGTGGTTCGTTATCCGCCGTCCGCCCTTAGTGGAGAGGTCCGCCTCCCCGTCGTAGACGAATACAACGTCTAAATCCGAGCCGTAGATGAGGTCTCCACCCCCGAGCCTGCCCATGCCGATGATGCAAATGGCCGCGTTATTCGGGGCGCCAAAGCGTTTTTCAAGTTCACGGGAAGCTATCTTTAAGGCCGCGTCAAGCGCGGCGCAGGCAAGGAAGGTAATTTGAACGGAGACCTGCCTCGGCAAGAGAACTCCGCGCAAGTCGTTGACGCCAATCCTGAAGACCTCCTGATTTTTAATGCGGCGCAGGGCATCGAGCGAGTCTTCATAATTCGCGGAGCAGTCAAGCTCCGTCAAAAATTCCGCGCGTCTTTTATACGGTATCGAGAGTTCCTTTGAAAGAAGCGTCTCGAGACTTTCGGGCCTCTCTATAAGCAGACGGGATAAAAAAACGCTCGTCCCTAAGAGCTTCATAAGCTCTTCTATTATGAGCCGGTTTTCAAGGAGGAGCGAATAAAAGGCAGTGCGAACTCCGACCGAACACGTAAACCTCTCAAGGTGTCCGAGCGCCATGTCAGGGTCAGGGGCCTTTATCGCGGAGGAAATAAAGAGCGGCAGGAGTTTTTCTACGACAACCCTGCCGCGCGCGCCCAGCCGCACCCGGGTCGGCGCGCCCATGAGCAGCACGAGGTTGCCGTATGCGGCCTCCGGGTCTTTAAACCCGAGAGTCTTGAGTTTTTCTGCGGTCTCTTCTTTCGTCGCGTCAGGGGAGAGAAGGGCGCGGACGTCTTCGGAACTTCCGTCCGGTTTTTCGTCTCCCTTATAAAATAAACTCCTGTAGACCTCATGGACCGCGGCCGTCTTTTCGTTGAACTCTATCCGGAAGGCCGCTCCGGCGGTTTTTTCAGGCGGGTATAGCCCCCCTTGCGCGTCTTTAAAACCCATCATTCGCGCAAGGCGCTCTAACGCCCCCTTTGTGGCCGGAATTGCTTGCGTCTGCAGGCCCTCGACCATCTGGATCCTGTGTTCGAGGTTTCTCAGAAAAATGTAGCCGTCGTGGAGCGCTGCAGCGTCTTTTTCATTTAAGAATCCCTTTTCCCGCAATCTTTCTATCGCGCACAGCGTATTTTTTTCTCTTAGGTCCGGGTCCTTGCCGCCGTGTATGAGCTGCAGGGCTTGGCAGAAAAACTCTATCTCCCTTATGCCGCCGGCGCCGAGCTTTACGTCAATGGCCTCAGGGTCTTTCCTCAAAAGCGCGAGATCGATTTTTTCCTTCATGGCCTTTATCTCTTCGATGGCCGTAAAGTCCAAATATCTTTTGTAAATGAACGGGCGTATCATGGTTAAGAATTCTTCACCAAGCGCCTTGCTGCCCCCGACCGGACGGGCCTTTATAAACGCGGCCCTTTCCCACATCTGGCCCCACGACTCGTAGTATATCTCCATGCTTCTAAGCGACCCGCACAATGCGCCGCTTCTTCCCTCCGGACGCAAATCGAGATCAACCCTAAAGACAAAACCGTCTTCCGTGACGCCGCCGATGAGCCTGTTGACCATTGCGCTGAGCTTTATGAAAAAGGCGTAAGGGCTTATCTTTGACCCCGGTTTGCCGGCTCTGCCGGTTGTTTCGCCCAAGTCCCAAGAGTAAACGTAGATGATGTCTATGTCGGATGAGAAGTTAAGCTCGTTGCCGCCGAGTTTTCCGAGGGCGATCACCGTAAAGACGGCCTCGGAAACGTCTCCGGCTTCGTTGATATATACGGGTGCGCCGTAAGCATTTTTCAAATGCCTTGAGGAGAATTCAACTGCCGCGTCAAGGCATGCCGAGGCAAGATTAGAGAGCTCCGCGGTCGTGGCCACGACGCCTGACAAGCCGAGGAGGTCGCGGCCGCCTATACGCAGATATTCTTTGTGTCTGTAGACGCGCAGCGTCCTCATAGCGTCGTTTACTTCCGTAATATCGTCCAAGGACACCTTCAATTCGTCTCTGAATGTCTCGAAGTCTTTTGAGACGGTAATCCCGGCGTCAACGAAGAGATAGCCGTAAAGCGCCGGGTTTTGGCATAAGATGTTCGCAAGATAATTGGACGAGCCTAAGAGCCTCACGAGCCATGGAAGGGTTGCCGGGTCTTTCAGGGACTCTTTAATGGATTCCCAAGGGATTTTCTTTGCGGCCCTTTCGAGATTATTCAGGCACGCATCCGGGGAGGGCGATTGAATGGATAAACGGGTCAACTCGTCGAGGCAGTCTTTAAACGGCGTGGCGGCAAGAAGTTTGAGGTTCACAAGCGCGGCCCCGGGGTCTGTAAACCCGAGCCGCAGGAGTTTATCTTGGGTCTCTTTTTCCGTGAGGCCTTTTAGTATTTCCATATAGCCGATTGGCTTATTATATATCAACCCGCCTTATTGATAAACCCTGATTCCGTCCATAAATTATATTTATGATAAACGAAATTAAACGGTTTCGGCGATTGTTGACCGTGTAAATACCGCGACCGTGTAAAAAAACGTCCCCTTTACGGTCACGGTTCACGGCCACGGCTTCATCACGGTCTTTTTCCCCTTCTCCCTTGTCAAGTTCGGTATTTCGTTGTAGAATAACCACTGCTTCGCATTACGGCAAATATCCGCGGGGGTTATGCCCGGAAATACCCCCAAGGGGGATCGGCTATGTCTCAAGGCAAGGGCGGGAATAACCCTAAGGGGGGGATACCCCCCAAATGGAATCCTTTCATGGATCTCCTCTTTCTTCAGGGCAGGGCAGGAAGGCTCTTTGACGACCTGATGCAGCGCTCGTGCGCCGGGGTATCTGCGGGCGCATGGTTTCCTCCGGTGGACATCTACGAGACGGACGGTTACATAGTCCTCAAGGCCGAACTCCCGGGGGTTGACAACAGACACGTAAGCATAGAAGTTGACGGCAACGTCCTGACGCTCAAGGGCGAGCGCAGGTTTGAAAAAACCCTCTCCGAGGAGAACTATCATAGGATGGAGCGTTTCTACGGGATATTTCAGCGCTCGTTCAGCCTTTCCAACGCGGTGGATAAAATCGGTATGAAGACCCAGTTCAAGGACGGGGTTTTGAAGATAACCGTGCCTAAGGCGCACGAAGCCCGGCACGGGGCCATTAAAGTGAAGGTGTCGTAGACCTCGTAGGTCTGAGTCTTCGCAGTCTCTTAAGCGGGCGCATGGGCGATATATCAAACATGGACGATAAGAATTTAAAATCCGAGACCCACGCGGCTGACCAAGCGGCGCAAGCGCGCGGCGAAGGGGGTTCCCCCCCCCAAGTTTTGCCGCCGCTGGACTTTTCCACCTTTGTCCTGTCCCTGTCCACCTCGGCGCTCATGAACCTCGGATTGGTGGAAAACCCCGTCACCAAAAAGATCGAAAAAGAGATGCCTATGGCGCGCCAAACCATAGACCTGCTCGCGCTGCTGCAGGAAAAGACAAAAGGCAATCTCACAAAGGAGGAGGCAAAACTCCTCGAGGACGTTTTGCACGAACTGCGCGTTTGGTATTGTAAGGCCGATATTTAACGGGTTGTCAATCATGATTGTCGGGAGGACTCCATGGAAGGTAAAAAATTAGGCTTACGCGTAAAGACGGGGAGGGGAACACCCGCTCTGATACTCGTCGCAATCGTCTCGCTTATAATCGGCGCGCTCATAACCGCGCGTCTCGATTGGACAAACGTTACTTCGGCCGGCAGCTTTTGGAAGGAAGGGGCGGTTAACAAAGCCCCGTCTAACGCTTCCGCCTCGAACATGCCGAGTTTTGTCGAGCTTGCAAAGAATCTCTCTCACGTCGTGGTAAATATATCCACCACGCAGGTCATAAAGGAAAAACAGTTTGCGCCTTTCCCGGAGTTTAGGGGGCCGTTGGATGATTTTTTCAACGACGACTTCAACAAGTTTTTCAACGAGACGCCCAAGCGGGAATTCAAGCGCCAGAGCCTCGGTTCCGGTTTTCTGATAAACAAAGAAGGCTATATCCTCACGAACCAGCACGTCATTGAAAACGCCACCGAGATAATCGTAACCTTCTCGGCGGATAAGAAGGAATACAAGGCAAAGGTCATAGGTCAGGACCAGAAGCTCGACGTGGCGCTCATAAAGATAAAGTCCGCCGAAGACCTGCCGGTCGCGGTCGTCGGCAATTCCGACGACCTCCAGATAGGCGAATGGGTCCTTGCCATAGGAAACCCGTTCGGTCTCGGAGGCACGGTAACGGCCGGCATCGTCAGCCAGAAGGGCAGGGTCATAGGGGCCGGGCCGTATGACAACTTTATACAGACCGACGCCTCGATCAACCCCGGCAATTCGGGCGGCCCGCTTTTCAACATGCGCGGGGAGGTCGTGGGCATCAATACCGCCATCGTCGCCGGAGGGCAGGGCATCGGATTTGCCAGCCCCATCAACATGGTCAAAGAAGTTCTCGTTCAGTTGAAGGACAAGGGTAAGATTACAAGGGGATGGATCGGCGTCGCGGTTCAGGAACTCACCCCTGATATCGCGGCCAAGTTCGGCCTCAAGGACTCGAAAGGCGTTCTCATCTCTTCGGTTACGCCCGGAGACCCGGCGGAACAGGCCGGCATGAAGGTCGGAGACGTATTGACCATGTTTGACGGCAGACCCATGGAGGAGTTGAGCGATCTGCCCAGAACCGTTGCAGCCACGCCGCCAGGCAAAACCGTGGAGGTGAGGGTTGTGAGA
The DNA here is from genome assembly GCA_016234405.1 of Deltaproteobacteria bacterium. Lineage (GTDB taxonomy): Bacteria > Desulfobacterota > GWC2-55-46 > GWC2-55-46 > GWC2-55-46 > JACRCC01. The sequence goes on from JACRCC010000080.1 coordinate 28,878, forward strand.
GACGGCAAGGAAAAGACGTTTTCCCTCAAGGTCGGCACAAAGGCCGAAGATGAAATCGTCGAGGCCTCCTCCGGCGAAGACAAGGGCGCGGGAGAGTCCGCAGACAAGAGGTTCGGTCTTGCAGTCCAGCCCATGACGCCCGAGCTTGCAAAACGCCTCGGCATGAAAGACATCACCGGCATGTTCATCGCCTCCGTGAGGGCCGAAAGTCCGGCGGCATTCGCGGGACTCAGGAGGGGCGATGTTATAAAAGAGATTGACAAGGCGCCCGTTACGACTCTCAAGGAGTTCAATCATGCCCTTGCCGGCCTCGAGAAAAAAGACACGGCCCTCTTTTTGGTGCTCCGCGGCAAGACCACGATATTCATCATCGTAAAGCTCAACAAAGACTGAAGTTTGGAAGGGTTTATACTTGGCATCTTTTATAGTGGCCCTAACCGGCGCGAGCGGGGCAATATACGGGATACGGCTCGTTGAGGAGCTTTTGAAAAAAGGTGACGACGTTGACCTTATCGTCTCCCCGGCGGGTCTTCTCGTCCTCAGGGAAGAGCTGTCCTTTGAAGTCAAGGACAATAACGCCGGAGCCGGGTTAAAGGCGTTCCTTGAGAGGCGAAGAGGGTATAACCCTCGCAACAAAAAAGCCCCGGTCCTTAAGGGCCGCTTGACCTATCATCCGTCCGATGACCTGACCTCTGCCGCAGCAAGCGGTTCAACCTTAAAAAAGACTATGATAGTATGCCCGTGCTCGATGGGCACACTCGGACGAATCGCCTCCGGCGCGTCAACGGGGCTTATCGAGAGGGCCGCGGACTGCGTTTTAAAGGAGAGGGGACAGCTCGTCCTTGTCCCGCGTGAAACGCCCTTGAACGCCATCCACCTCGAGAACATGCTCAAACTCTCTTGCGCCGGGGCCGTAATCCTGCCGGCGATGCCCGCCTTTTACACGAAACCGGCGTCCGTGGACGAGATGGTTGATTTCATCGTGGGCAAGATACTCGACATGATTGGGGTCGAGAACACGCTTTACAAGAGGTGGAAAAAACCGTAATGCTCGATATCAGATTTTTGAGAGAAAATCTCGAAGGGGTCGAGGGCCGGCTCAAGACGCGGGGCAATGCAATTGACCTATTGGGTTTTAGGGAACTCGATTCAAAGAGACGGGCCGCGCTGACCTCCGTGGAGCGCTTGAAAGAAAAAAAAAATAACTACTCTAAAGAAATTGGATACCTGAAAAAGGAAAAAAAGGACGCGAGCGGAAAGATCTCCGAAATGGAGGGCATTAACGCGCAAATTAAAGAATTAGACGCGGTGGCCGCAAAATCTGAAGAAGAGTTGAATAAAATTCTCCTCGTGATTCCTAATCTCCCGCACCCGAGCGTGCCGGTCGGCAAAGACTCCAACGACAATCCGGTCATGCGGACTATCGGCGAGCAGAGGGATTTTACATTCTCACCGCTCGAGCACACGGATATCGGAGTCGGACTCGGCATAATTGACTTCGAGAGGGCGGGCAAGATATCCGGCGCGCGGTTTACGCTCCTCAAGGCCGAGGGCGCGCTCCTTGAAAGGGCGCTTATCAATTTCATGCTTGACCTCCACACAAGGAAGCACGGTTACACTGAAGTCCTGCCGCCATTCATGGTGAATTCCGCTTCAATGTTCGGCACGGGCCAGCTCCCCAAATTCGCCGAAGACCTTTTTAAAATCGAAGGCTGGGATCACTACCTCATCCCTACCGCCGAGGTGCCTGTCACCAACATCCACAGGGACGAGATAATCGCCGAAGAAGACCTGCCCGTATGCTACGCGGCCTATACCCCGTGTTTCAGGAAAGAGGCTGGTTCCTACGGCAAGGACGTGAAGGGTTATATAAGGCAGCACCAGTTCAACAAGGTCGAGCTTGTAAAGTTCACGGCGCCGGAAACCTCTTACGCAGAGTTTGAAAGGCTCACCGGCGACGCGGAAGAGGTGTTGAAGCAATTAAAACTCCCCTACCGGGTGGTTACTCTTTGCACCGGGGACATGGGGTTTTCGGCGGCAAAGACCTTTGACATCGAGGTATGGCTGCCGGGACAGGGCAAGTACAGGGAGATTTCCTCGTGCTCGAACTTCGAGGATTTTCAGGCCCGGCGGGCGAACATCAGGTGCAGGAAAAAGGGCGAAAAGCCCAGATTCGTCCATACGTTGAACGGCAGCGGCCTTGCCGTGGGAAGG